>JAUOZS010000001.1:2105357-2421071 GCA_032334055.1 Selenomonadales bacterium 4137-cl
TGATGAAGGTGTAAATGCCCACCTATTTTTCACCTGCTCCCGGCGACGGCGCAATCGAGGAGCCGTCCTTGAGCTTGTTGTGACCGGCGACGACAATCGTGTCACCCAATTTGACGCCGTCGAGCACCTCGGCCCAGCCGCCGCCCACGTAGCCCAGCTTGAGGAGCCGCTGCTGCACTTTGTTGTCGGCGATGACGACAAAGACCGTTTTCTGGTCCTCGCGCATTACGAGCGCTCCCTCGGGGACGGCGAGCGCCCCGGGCCGCACCCGGCCGGGCGCCTCTACTTTGGCGAACATGCCGGACTTGAGCTGACCGCCGGGGTTGGGGATGGTTATCTCGGCTGTAAACGTCCGCGACGGCTGGACCGCGGCCGGGGATATGCGGGTCACGGTGCCGGCGAATTGTTTGCCGGGGAAGGCGTTCACCTGGACGGCGACTTTGCTGCCGACCGACAGTTCGTGCACCTGGGCCTCGCCGACCATGGCCTTGGCGAGCAGCGACGCGGTATCGGCGACGGCGACGATCGCCGTCCCCGCCTTGGTATAGTAGCCTGCCTGGACGTACCGCTTGACGACGACGCCATCGCGCGGGGCGACGATGTTGGCGTTGTCCAGCCTGGCCTGCAGGAGCGCCAGGTTGCCTTCGGCCGACCTGAGGCTGCCGATGGCCAGGTCGCGCTTGATGCGGGCGGTGTCGAGAGCCTGCACCGAAACGGCCCCCTGTTTGGCGAGAGCCTCGGTCCGTTTGAGATCGAGGTTGGCCTGCTCCAGGCTCGCCTGCGCGGAGAACAGGCTACCCTGGGCCTGCACCACCTGGGCGGCCAGTTCGTTGGTATCGAGAACAGCCAGCAGGCTGCCGGCCTTGACGACGTCGCCTTCTTCGACGAGCAGGCGGTCGATGCGGCCGTCCACTTTCGAGGAAATGTCGGCGCTCCACACCGGCTCGAGATTGGCTGAGAATACCAGAACAGGCTTGATGTCCTGTCGTGTGACCTTGCCAAGTTCCACCGCCACTGTGCGCCCCTGGGTAACCCTGCCGGCCCTTTCCTTATTAGCTGCCAGGTTGGCGTAAATGCGGTAGGCGATTACAGCCGTAAACGCAATTACGACAATCGCAACAATTTTGACGAGTTTCTTTTTGTCAGTGGCCACTTTTTTTCTCTCCCTCAGCCGTGAAAATTCACATGATAATATTCGCTCCCGCGCGATACTCTCCTGCCGATAAGTGACCGGACAGTCCACAATATTTGTAATTATTAGAGCGGCCTTGTCAAAGGCCGCTCCCTGCTTTAATTATGTAGTTGCGTCAGACTTGACGGACGCTTACGGACGGCCGCTATGGTCGGTGCCGCCGACGACGATCTCCGGTATCCGTATCGTCGGCTGCGCGTCCGACACCGGCGCCCCCTGGCCGTCCTTGCCGCAGGTGCCGATGGAGAAGCCGAGATCGCTGCCCACCATGTCGATCTGGCGCAGCACTTCCGGTCCGTTGCCGGTAAGAGTCGCGCCCCGCACGGCATGGGACACCTTCCCGTCCCGGATAAGGTATCCCTCGGCAACGTCGAAGACAAAATCGCCGTTGACGGTGTTGACCTGGCCGCCGCCCATCTTTTTGACCAGCAGGCCGTTTTTGACCGACCCGATGACGGCGGCCGGGTCTTCCTTGCCGGGAGCGATGTAGGTGTTGCGCATGCGGGGGACGGGCTTGTGCTCGAACGACTCCCGCCGCCCGTTGCCGGTGGGGTCCGCCTTGTCGCGGCTCGCTGTCAAGTAATCGTACATGAAGCCTTTGAGCACCCCGTCGGCTATGAGAACAGTCTTGCCGGTTGGGAAACCTTCGTCGTCGAACCGCAGCGTCCCGTAACGCCGAGGCATGGTGCCGTCGTCGACGACGGTGATGCCGCTGGCGGCCACCTGCTCTCCCCGTTTGCCGGCGTAGACTGACAGGCCTTTTTGGACAAGATCGGCTTCAAGACCGTGGCCGCAGGCTTCATGCACCATGGTGCCGCCCGCGGCGCCGGCCATTACGACCGTCATCCTGCCGGCGGGGGCGGGTTTGGCGTCGAGAGCGGCGACCGCACGCCGGGCCGCCTCGCGGGCGACGGCTTCGCAGGCGTCGCGTTTCGTCAGTTCGAACCCTTGCGTACCGCCGAGGGCCTCGAAGCCGGTCTGGATCTGCCCGTCGCCGGCGGCGACGGCGTTCACCGCCAGCCTGGTCCGCACGCGGCGGTCCTCTACCAGCCGGCCGAGCGAGTTGGCGATGGTCACGTCCTGGATGACATCCCCGTACACGACCATCACCTGCTTGATCCGCGCGTCCGCCTCACGGGCCGCCGCGTCGGCGGCGGCGACGACCGCCGTTTTGTCTTCGATGGGAACGGCGTCCGGCATGACGGCGATATCCAGGTCGACCGTCGGCTGGACCGCTTTGAGGTCGATGCTCACGTCCCGCTCCGATACTTGAGCCGCGCGGCTGGCGATGTCGGCGACCCTGATAAGTTCGTCGGCGGTGATCTTGTTGGTGTAGGCGTAAGCGGTGGTGTCGCCGGAGATCACGCGCACGCCGGCGCCGCTGTCGATGCCCGTCTTGACGCGCTCGATCCTGTTCTCTTCGCAGGACACCATGGTGGTGGCCCGATTCTCCACGAATATGTCGGCGAAATCGCCGCCGCGCCGCAAGGCCGCGGCCAAAACGTCGCCAAGCACCCTCCGGTCTAGCATCATATCTCCCCCATGCGTAAGCGCCGGCCGCAACCGGCGCGATATCTACAGCTAGTATTTAGTAATGACGGGCTTTTTACGCAGCCGGTCTTCCGGGTCAGCCTACCCGGTAATCGCGGCAAGCACCTGCCTGACCGCCTCGTCCGGCACGTCACCGCAGATGGTCACGCGGCCGATTCCGTCAGGCAGCACCCAGTTGACGACACCGCCGATGCTTTTCTTGTCCCTGGCCAGATAGGCTGTAAGATCTTCGGCGCGGCAGCCGCGGGCGGCGGTCGGCAGGCCGAAGCGCCCGAGAAGGGCGGCGACGTTCTCGACCGTCTCCCGGCCGCAGCGGCCTAGAAGGCTGGCCAGGAGGGCTGCGCCGTACATGCCGATGGCCACGCCTTCGCCGTGGGTGTAACGGGCGAAGCCGGTGGCCGCCTCAACGGCGTGGCCGATGGTATGGCCGAAATTGAGGATCATCCTGAGATGGCTTTCCTTCTCGTCCTGCTCGACGACCGCCGCCTTGATCTCGCACGAGCGGCGGACGATCTCGCCTAAAACCCCGGCGTCGCGCGCCAGGATGGCCTCGCTGTTGGCGCCCAGCCACGCGAAGAAGGCGGCGTCGGCGATGACGCCGTATTTGACCACTTCCGCCAGGCCGGAGGCCAGTTCACGGGCCGGCAGGGTCGCCAGGACGGCGACGTCGGCCACGACCAGGCGCGGTTGATAGAAAGCGCCGATGAGGTTCTTGCCGGCGGGGTGGTTGACGGCCACCTTGCCGCCGACGCTGGAATCTACCTGGGCGAGCAAAGTAGTCGGCACCTGGATGAAGGGCACGCCTCTGAGATAGGTGGCGGCCACGAACCCGGCCAGATCCCCCACTACCCCGCCGCCGACGGCTATTATCGGCGACCTGCGGTCGAGGCCGCCCTCGATCGCCTGGGTGTAGAGGCCTTCCGCCGCAGCCAGCGATTTCGACTCCTCCCCCGGCGGGATTACGGCCAGACCGGCGCGTACGCCGGCCCGCCGGAGGGCGGCCAGAGCGCGCTCGCCGTAAAGATCGGCGACAACGGCGTCCGTGACCACCAGAGCGCGGTCGCCGAGGTTTAGCCGGCTGATGCGCTCGCCGAGCAGGTCGAGACCGCCGGGCTCGATGTAAATTGCGTACCCGCCGCCGGGCAGGTTGACGTTAACTTCGGCCATGAATATGCCCCTCCTGCCTGAGAAAGGCGATTATTTTTTCCACCGTCAGTTGTGGCGTAAGGTCGCTGGTGTCGAGGGTGAAATCGGCCTGGCCGTACAGGGGAGCCCGCTCAGCCAGCAGCCGGGCGACGATTTCCTCGCGGTCGGGCCGGGCGAGAAGCGGGCGGGTGCTCCTCCGTCCCGTGCGTTCCAGGATGACCTGGACCGTGGCGGTCAGGCAGATTATCACCCCGCCGGCGCGCAGCCGCCGCATGTTGTCCGGGTCGAGAACGACGCCGCCGCCGGTGGCGATGACGGCTTTGCGGTAGCGGGCGACGCGGGCGACCGCCGCCTTTTCCCTTGCCCGGAAATACGTCTCGCCGTGCTGGGCGAATAATTCGCCGATGGTAAGACCGGTTTCGCGTTCTATTTTTCTGTCGACATCGATAAAGGGGCGGCCGAGGCGGCCGGCCAGCAGGCGGCCGGTGCTGCTCTTGCCCGTCCCCATGAAGCCGATGAGGACGATATTCTTCATCGCGGTCCGCCGTCCAGGCGGCGGCGGTAATGCTCGACCGCCGCGAATAGGTCGCCCAGATGGTCGCCGCCGAATTTTTCCAGCACCGCCCCGGCGATAACGATGGCCACCGCCGCCTCGCCCACCACCGCGGCGGCAGGCACGGCGCAGACGTCGCTGCGTTCGGTGTTGGCGCGGGTGGCCTCCCTGGTGGCGATGTCCACCGAGGCCAGCGGCGCCATAAGGGTCGGAATGGGCTTCATCACCGCCCGGACAACCAGGTCTTCGCCGGTCGAGATGCCGCCTTCCACGCCTCCGGCCCGATTGGTCCGCCGGTAGTAACCGCGGCCGGGCTCGAAAAAGATTTCGTCATGCGCCTGGCTGCCGGGCAGGGCGGCGTTAGCGAACCCCTCCCCTATCTCGACGCCCTTTATAGCCGGTATCGATACGAGGGCGGCGGCGAGCGCCGCGTCAAGGCGGCGGTCCCACTGGACATGGCTGCCAACGCCGGGCGGCAGGCCCGAAGCCACAACCTCGAATACGCCGCCGAGGGTGTCGCCGCGCGTCTTGGCCGCGTCAACGGCCTCTATCATCGCCGTTTCGGCCGTTTTGTCGGCGCAAAAGAGCGGCGAAGCGGCGGCAAGCTGGCCGATTTCGGGCGCGGAGTACGGGCGCCGCGCGGCGGTTACGCCGCCGACGGCGACGACATGGGCGGCGACGGTTACGCCGATAGCCGACAGCAGCTGGCGGGCGACGGCCCCGACGGCCACGCGGGCCGCCGTTTCCCGGGCGCTGGCGCGCTCGAGGATGTTGCGGATGTCGTCATGCCCGTATTTCTGGACGCCCGCCAGGTCGGCGTGGCCGGGGCGCGGCGCGGTTACCGCCTCCCCCGCCGCCGGGCCAGTCGGCGACATGCGGTCCTGCCAGTTGGCCCAGTCGCGATTCCTGACAGCCAGCGTCAACGGGCTGCCAAGAGTGCGCCCGAAGCGCAGGCCGGACAGCACCTCGGCCTCGTCCTTCTCGATGCGCATGCGGCCGCCGCGGCCATAGCCCTGCTGGCGGCGGGCAAGGTCGCCGTTTACGACGGCCAGGTCTATCGGCAGGCCGGCTGGCAAGCCCTCGATCACGGCCGTCAGGCACGGCCCATGGGATTCGCCGGCGGTCAGAAAACGTAGCATCGGTCAGTCCTCCCCAAGTCTATGGTTATATAGAAAAAATTATAACTGTAGTATTTCTAAGCCAGGTAAGCCATATCCTGCCTGACAGGCGGCAAAAAACCAAGACGGCCTTGTTGAAAACCAAAATGAAAAGTGACCAAGGCCAAAGCCCCTGGTCACTTTTTGACGCTGTAGATTACCACCTGCAGCTTGGTCTCCAGCCCGCCTCCCGGTTTCATGTCCATCGTCAACTGGGGCACGGAGTTAAAGCGCGGCGCGTCCTCGAGACGTTTTAAAAAGCCGACCGTCTGGAAGAAGTCGCCCCTGACGAGGAGGTCGAGCGGCGTCTCGTGGTAGCCGTTCCGGCTTACGACCGGAGCCGGCTTGACTTGCATTATCTGCACGCCGCTGGCGCGGGCCGCCTTTTCGACGGCCACGAGGAAATCGCTGACGCCGGGGGTCTCGGGCAGCATCCGGTCGAGCGCCCGCCGCCGGGCGTCCAGCTCGGCCATATGCTTGGCGGGGTCGGGGTGGGCGAGCGCGTGAGCCTCGATCGTGTCCACCTGCCGCTTTTCGTTCCGGTAGCGCCCGTCGAGCTCGGCCAGGCGGAGCCGCTGGGGCTGGAGTAGGAACAACCAGGCCGCCGCGAAGATTAGCAGAGCTACGAGAGCGAACAGCATCAGCTTATGTTTTAGGGAGAGCTCTTTCGGCAGCGAAATTGCCACGGTTACCTCCCTTTAATCTTGAGGGTGATCTCGAACTTGGTGGCATAGGTGAGGATGTCCCGCTCCGCCTTGACCAGTGTCGGGTCGGCGAACAGGTCGTCATGCTCGAGTTTGCGCATGAAGGCGGCCAGGTCGGGGGTGCTCTTGGCCATCCCGAGCAGCTTCAAAGCGCCTTTATTATCGACCGTCAGGTCGGTGTACCAAAGCTCCGGGGGCGTCTTGGCCCCGAGCTGGGTGAGAACAGCGTACCAGGAGGTGCGGTCGCGGGTGAGGGCGATGAGCACGCCGTCCTTGGCGTCGACGCCCTGCTGCCTGGAGTTGGCGGCCAGCATGGCCTCCCGGGCCGGCTGCAGCAGCTGGAGGCGGTTTTTAGCCTCCTCCAGGTTGCGCTCGGTATGGACGAGCATGAACTGGAGATATCCCCAGACCCCCAGCAGCGCGCCGAGGACCAGGACTATTAGGGTGCCGAAAATCCGTCCGGTCCGCCATTTGGGCCGACGCTCGGCCGGCGGCAGCAGGTTGATGCGGATCATGCTTCCCCTCCCCTCAGTGCGAGGCCTACGGCCACGCCGAGGCGGCCGCCGAGGCTGCGGATGTACTGGGGGTCGAAGCTGCCGGCGACGTCGAACGGCGCCAGGGGATCGTGGATGACCACCGGCACGTCGAGCTGGGCGGCGAAATAGTGGACGATGTTGTCCAAGGCGGCGCCGCCGCCGGTAAGAAAGGCCTTATCGATGATGGCCTCCTTGTTCTGGATGCGGTAGTACTCGATGGTGCGCATGGCTTCGCGGGCCGCCTCGGTGACAAGCAGCTCGAAGCTCCGGTGGACGGTGGACGATTCCCCCTGGGTGCCTGGGCGGAAAAGCAGGCCCTTCTGGCGCTGCTTGAGGCGCTCGGCCTCCGTCTGGCCTAGTTCGAAGGCTTCCATGACCACCTCGGTGAACCGCTGGCCGTTAATGGGCAGGGGGCGGGCCACCACCGGGGCGCCGTCCTGGAAGATGGTGGCGTGGGAAACTTCGGCGCCGATATCTACCACCAGGGCATTGCCGGCGGCCGGCAGCGTCCGGTAGATGGCGAGCGGTTCGGCGTCGATGGCCGCCGGCCGGAGACCGGCTTCCTTAGCGGCGGCGAGCAGGTCGTCGACGACCTCGCGGGGCGCGGCGGCGAGCATGACCCTCAGTTCGAGCTCACTCGTGCCGCGGCCGGTGACGGCGTAGTCGTAATAGTATGTTTCGGGGGCGAAGGGGACGTATTTTTCGCTGTCCCACTTTACTGCCTCCCGCAGTTCATCGGGGCTGAGAGGCGGAAAGGAAATCTCGCGCACGAACAGCGCGGGCACGCCGATGGCCAGCGCCGCGTCGCGGATGTCGGCCCCGCTGGTGCCGAGGGCCTGGCGCAAAAGCGCCGCCAAGGCTTTGACGTCACGGCACGCGCCGTTCTCCATGATGCCGGACGGCAGGTCCACGACGCCGGCGGCCTTCAGCAGGGGCCGGCCCTTGCGGCGGTCGAGCTGGACGATTTTGACGGCGCTGGTGCCGACGTCGACGCCGAGTACGTTATCTGTCTGGCGGGCAAACAGGGACCGCAGGATGTTCCGCATAAATGTCATTCATCGCCCCGGTCGTGGTGGGGCCGCGACTTGACGAGGATGATGGCGTTGGTTAGAGCGGCGATGATATCGACATAGAACTGCTGGTCGAGGGCTTTGATCTTGGCCAGCGTCTGGCCCTTGTCGGTAACGACGTAGCGGGGCGGCAAAAAGTTGAGCGCCAGGGCCGCGATGTCGTACTGGCAGCGCTTGCAGTTGCAGGCGCCTTCGTGGTTGGCGAGCTGCTCGGGGAGGTGCTGCCAGACGAGGGTTTCCATATAGTTGACAAGATCCATATCCGCACTCTCCTTCTGTTACGGCCGTTGATAAGTTCTATAGATATAATTAGACAAAAGCCGTCAGCTACCTGCCGCACGGCGGAGGATTGCGGGAAAAATCACCGTCCGAGGAAGTGGCGGACGTACCAGGCGACGAGGTCCGGGCCGTAGAGGAGGGTGACGAACGCGCCGATGGCGATGAACGGCCCGAAGGGGATGAGGTCCTTGCGCTTTCTGATCCTGAGGAGCAGCAGCGCCCCGCCGCCGAAGCCGCCGGCCAGGAAGGCCAGGAAGAGGGCCAGGAGGGTTTGCTGCCAGCCGAACCACAGGCCGAGCGCGGCGGCGAACTTTAAATCCCCCCCGCCCATGCCGCCGCGGGTGACGACGATGATAGCCAGCAGCAGGCCGCCTCCGAGCAGGCCGCCGAGGAGCATGTCGAGCGGGCCGACGGGCAGGACGACGGAAGAACCCCATAGGGGCAAGTAGGCGAAGGAAAGGTTTATGGCGACACCCGCTCCGGCAAGCCATATAAGGACTTTGTCGTAGATGAGCTGGTGGTCGAAGTCGATGAGGGTGATGACGACAAGGAAGGACGTCAGGACGAGGGCTTTAACGAGCGAAGGCCCGATACCGAAAACAAAGAAACACCACACGAACAGCGCGCCGGTCGCAAACTCGACCAGTGCGTAGCGGGCGGAGAAGGCAGCGCCGCACGACCGGCAGCGGCCGCGGCGGAGTATGTAGCTGAGGACGGGGATAAGGTCGACGGGCCCGAGGCGGACGCCGCAGGCGCGGCAGCGCGACGGCGGGCTGACGACCGACTCCCCGGCCGGCAGGCGGTAGGCGCAGACATTGAGAAAGCTGCCCACCGCCAGGCCGAGAAGGAAAATGATAAGTTCAAACAAGTTGGTTAACTCCCGAAAAAGGTGGGAATCAAGGCAGTCATGAGACTGCCTTGATAGAAACAAGAAGAACTAAAGATTTTCGACAAGAGTAGTGCCAAGCGCAGCTCTAAAGGAACTACCTGAGGCAATAATTGCGTATGTTGTTGAGGCAGCTACCGTACCAGTCGATCCCTGAGGCCCTTTGTAAGAACCAACAGGCGGAGTAACCGCGGAAGCAAGGTTTGCGGTTACTGCCGTTTGCGTTGCGTAATCCGCGTTTGCAGCTACGGTGCCTCCATTGGCAATAGCAAGTTGAATCGCGGAATCAATGGTCCTCAGGTCGGCGGCAATCTTCGCGCCACGGGCAGCTGCACTCGCGTCAGAGAATTTAGGTATGGCTATAGCTACAAGCAGGCCAATGATCGCGACAACTACCATAAGCTCAATCAGTGTAAAACCTTTGTTGCTTTTTATTTTTCCACGAATATTAAGTAACATTATGTTTCACCCCCTTTCAAACGTACTGCCTTACATTTTCACATTTCCAATACCTGATATGACATCAAAGAGCGGCATGAGGATCGCGATGATGATCGCGCCTATAACCACTCCCAGCGTCCCGATGAGTATAGGACCAAGGAGAGCGCTCAGGCGGCTGACGGTGTCGTCGACGTCGTTTTCGTAAAAATCGGCTACTTTCTCGAGCATCTTGTCGACTTCGCCCGTCTCCTCGCCCACCGCCGCCATCTGCACGACCATCAGCGGGAAAACGCGCGCCGTGCCGAGGGTGGCAGCCAGGCCAAGACCCTCGCTCACGCCTTCCTGAGCGGCGGTGATAGCGCGGGCCATAAGGCGATTGCCGGTCGTCTTCTTGACGACCTCCAGGGCGGCGATGATGGGCACGCCGCCGCGCAGCAGTGTGCTGAGGGTGCGGCTGAAACGGGCAACGGCGATCTTGCGCCACAGACCACCCATGACTGGCACATGGAGCATAAGCTGGTCAAACAGACGCTGTCCCCGGGGCTGACGAAAATATAGGCGCATCCCATAGGCTATGGCTGCCAGTAACGCGGCCAGTAGTATTCCATACTGTTGCAGAAGGGCGCTAAACGCAACCAATGCACGAGTCGGAACCGGCAGAGCCACGTTCATTGTAGCGAATAGCTGCACAAACCTGGGGAGGACGAAGATTAAGATAAATATTATCGCCGCAGCAGCGAAGGTCATAATCACCGCCGGGTAGGTGAGGGCCGACTTGACGTTGGCGGTCAGCTTGCTCTCCTTCTCGAAATGGGTGGCGAGCCTGTCGAGGACGACGTCGAGCACGCCGCCGACCTCGCCGGCCTCGACCATGCTGACAGTGACGGCCGGGAAAACGCCGGGATGGCCCTGCATGGCCCTGGAAAGGGTTTCGCCCTCCTGCACCTTGACGAGCAGGTCCTTGGCCGCCGCCTTGAGGCGCGAATTATGAGTCTGGTCGACCATGACGCCGAGGCTGACGGTGAGGGACAGGCCGGCGTCGACCATGGTGGCGAACTGGCGGCAGAAGACGGCCAGGTCCTTGACGCCTACGGGGTTGAAGATATCGGCAAGCCCCCGGAGGACGGAGTCGCCTTTCTCGGCGGCCGGCCTGATCTGGGTGACGAAGTAACCCTGGTTTCGTATGTATGCCGCCACGGCCGCCTCGTTTTCGGCGACAACCGAGCCTGTGAACAGCTGGCCGGTGCGGTCTTTGGCCCTATAAGCGAAAGTCTTTGACACCGGGTTGATCTCCTCTGCGTGGGGGACTGGCTAAGAAGCCGCCCCTATCCGTTGATTAATTTCGCCAAAGTCTCCTGGTCGTTGGCCCGCGCCAGCGCCTCGTCGGCGCTGATCAGGCCGCGGCGGCAGAGGTCGCGCAGGGCGGTGTCCATCGGCTGCATGCCGTTTTTGGCGCCTGTCTGGATGACGGAAGATATCTGGTGGGTTTTGCCTTCGCGGATGATGTTGCGCACCGCCGGGGTGGCTATGAGAATCTCGAGGGCCGCCACCCGGCCGCCGCCGTCCTTGAGGGGCAGAAGCTGCTGGGCGATGATGCCCTGGAGGGTGAGCGAGAGCTGGACGCGGATTTGCTGCTGCTGGTGAGGCGGGAAGGCGTCGATGATGCGGTCGATGGTCTGGGCGGCGTCGCCGGTGTGAAGGGTGGCCAGCACGAGGTGGCCGGTCTCGGCGGCGGTGATGGCGGTGGCGATCGTCTCCGGGTCGCGCATCTCGCCGACGAGGACGACGTCGGGGTCCTCGCGGAGGGCCGCCCGCAGCGCGGCGGCGAAGGACAGGGTATCGGCGTGGACCTCGCGCTGGTTGATGATGCTGCGGTCGTGCCGGTGGAGGTACTCGATCGGGTCTTCGAGGGTGACGATGTGGCAGGCCCGCTCGCGGTTGATGAGGTCGATCATGGCCGCCAGGGTGGTGGACTTGCCGCTGCCGGTGGGGCCGGTGACGAGCACCAGGCCGCGCGGCTTGCGGGCGAGGGCGGCGACGGTGTCGGAGTGGCCCAGTTCGGCCAGCGTCGGCACCTGCTCAGCGACGATGCGGACGACGATGGCGGTGGCGCCCCGCTGGCGGAAGGCGTTTACGCGAAAACGGCTCAAGCCGGGGATGGCGTGGGAGAAGTCGACTTCGCCCCGCTCGTCGAAGACGGCGCGCTGGCTCTCGCCGGCGATGGCCGCGAGCAGCGCGGCGGTGTCGGCGGGCTTGAGGGCCGGCCGGTCGGTGCGGACGAGGTCGCCGTTGATCCTGAGGACGGGCGGGATGCCGACGGTTATATGCAGGTCGGAGGCTTTGCGGGCCACCGCTTCGCGCAGAAGGGATTCCATGCGTTACCTCCGTTATAAGCCGCTATACGCCACGCGCATGACTTCCTCGACGGTGGTCAGCCCGGCCATGGC
Organism: Selenomonadales bacterium 4137-cl; assembly: GCA_032334055.1. NCBI lineage: Bacteria > Bacillati > Bacillota > Negativicutes > Acetonemataceae > Anaeroselena > Anaeroselena agilis. The sequence goes on from JAUOZS010000001.1 coordinate 2,117,320, forward strand.
TTTGGCGATACCGTCCTCGCGCATGGTGGTCATGCCCTGGCTGCGGGCAAGGGCGGCGAGTTCGCCGGTGGAAGCCCGGCGGATGATGAGCTCGTGCATCTCGGGGGTGACGGGCATAACTTCGTGGATGGCCACCCGTCCGCGGTAGCCGCTGTGGCCGCAGCGCAGGCAGCCGACGCCGCGGTGGAGGGTGATGGGCTCGTCGGGGCCGATGCCGAGGAAGAGGCGCTCAGGCGAGTCGGGCGCGGGCGTGTACTGCTGTTTGCACTCCGGGCAGACGACCCGCACGAGGCGCTGGGCGACCACGCCGAGCACCGACGAGGCGGCCAGGAAGGGCTCGATCTCCATGTCGATGAGGCGGGTGATGGCGCCGGGGGCGTCGTTGGTATGGGCGGTGGAAAGGACGAGATGGCCGGTGAGGGCGGAGCGGACGGCGATGTCGGCCGTTTCGGTGTCGCGGACCTCGCCCACCATGATGATGTTCGGGTCCTGGCGAAGGATGGAGCGCAGGCCGTTGGCGAAGGTGAGGCCGGCGCGGGGGTTGACCTGGACCTGGTTGACGCCGTCGAGGCGGTATTCGACCGGGTCCTCGACGGTGATGATGTTTTTGCCGGGCACGTTGACGGCGGCGAGGGTCGAGTACAGGGTCGTGGTCTTGCCGGAGCCGGTCGGCCCGGAAACGAGGATCATGCCGTACGGCTGGCGGTACAGATTGCGGTATTTGTTAAGATTATCGGCGGAAAAGCCCAGGCTGTTGATATCCAGGATAACGGTCTGCTTGTCCAGTATCCTGAGGACGGCTTTCTCGCCGAGGATGGTGGGCAGGGTGGATACGCGGATATCGATGTCGCGGCCGGCCTCGTTGACCTTGATGCGGCCGTCCTGGGGCAGGCGCTTTTCGGCGATATCCATCTCGCTCATTATTTTGACGCGCGAGATGAGCGACGCGTGGGTGTGGCGCGGGAAGGTGACCACCTCGCGCAGCACGCCGTCGATGCGGAAGCGGACGCGGAGGTTTTTGTCCTGAGGCTCGATGTGGATGTCGCTGGCGCGGTCCTTGACCGCCTGGCTGATGAGCGAGTTGACGATGCTCACCGCCGGGGCGTCGTCGGCGGTCTGGATGTCGCTGGCGAGCGGGTCGTCGAAACGGATGCGGCTGGCCGCTTTTTCGACAAGTTCGCGCACGCCGTAGGTCTCGTTGATGGCCTGGACGATCTCGCGTTCGGCGGCGATGACCGGTTGGACCTCGCAGCCGGTGACCATGCGCACGTCGTCGATGGCGTAGAAATTAGTGGGGTCGACCATCGCCAGGGTGAGCTTCTTGCCCTCTTTTTTGAGGGGCAGAACCTGGTAGCGCTCCGCCAGGGCCGCGGGGATGACGGCGGCGACGTCGCTGCCGACGGACGCGGCCGTGAGATCGACGAGGGGGACGCCGAGCTGGAATTCGAGCACTTCGATGATTCCACGCTCGGTTATGTAACCGAGGTTCACCAGGGTCTTGCCCAGGCGTTCGCCGGTTTTCTTCTGGACGGTGAGGGCCTTGTCGAGCTGGGTCTGAGTGATCGTGCCCGCTTCGACGAGCAAGTCGCCGAGCTTTTTGCGGTTTTTCACCATTGGCGCTCCTCCGGGTACGAATAGGCTGGGTTCTGTATACCGGTTTCAGGAGAAAAAAAAGCAACCGTCAACAGCAAAAATTGCAAATGGTCGGTTGCACTACTAGCTCGGGTCCAGGCAAGTGCCCACAATACGCCAAGAACTGTCATCGCTCCCATATGTAACTGTAATGACTAGGGACATTCGACATAACTAGGAGCACTTCCTGCAATAATATGTAATTTTAGAGGAAATTAACGAAAATTTTTCTATTATTTATTATTCAACAATGATTATCTGCATAATTCGACAAATATCGTGTTTTTATCACCTTTTCCTATCGGCGCAAAGCCTTGTCAAAAGCGGTGCGCATCGCCGCGCGGGACGCTTCCCTGCCTGTCCAGAGGGCGAAGGCTGCCGCCCCCTGCTCGATGAGCATGCCGGCGCCGCCCACGGTCTGGTGCCCGCGCTCGCGGGCGCGGGCCAGGAATCCGGTCAGCGCCGGCGTGTAAATGAGATCGCAGACGGTCGCTCCCGGGCTTAAGGCCGCCCAGTTCAGCGGCACCTCCTCGTTAACGTTCGGGTACATGCCGAGCGGGGTGCAGTTGACAAGGATGTCGCAGTTCCCGAGGACGGCGGCGAAAGGTTCGCCCTGCCAGCCGCAGCCGGCGACCGCACCGGCGGGGAAGGAGGCGGCGAAAGCCGTCGCTTTCAAAGCGTCGCGGGCGGCGACGGTTACGGCCGCCGCCCCGTGTTCGAGGAAACCCCAGGCGACGGCGCGGGCGGCGCCGCCGGCGCCGAGAAGCATGGCCCGCCGGCCGGTTATCGCTACCCCGTCGGCGAGCAGCGAGTTGACGAATCCCGCCAGGTCGGTGTTGTAGCCAGTCGCCCGGCCGTCGGCGAAGACGACGGTGTTGACCGCTCCTACCAGCTCGGCGCTGCGATCGAGCGCATCCAGGAGCGGGATGATGTTCACCTTGTGCGGCACGGTGACGTTGATGCCGGCGAAACCGGCGGCCCTGAAGCCCGCGACCGCGGCAGCCAGGCCGCCGGGGGCGACGGCCAGGGGGATGTAGGCGTAGTCGAGCCCGGCGGCGGCGAAAGCGGCGTTGTGGATGGCGGGCGAGAGGGAATGCTCCACCGGCCAGCCGATGACGGCGCATACCCTGGTTTTGCCGGTAATCACAGGTACACCTCCGGCCGGCGGTCCTGCCAGACCTTCATCGTTTCCCGCACCGCGGCCACGGCGGCGGGGTCGATTTCGCCGTAGATAACCGCCTCCTCCGCTCCGCCGGCGGCGACGATCTCGCCGTCAGGCGCGATAAGGAGCGACTGGCCGGCGAAGGGGCTGCCGCGGTGCTCGCCGACGCAGTTGACGGCGCAGATGTAGGTCTGATTCTCCATCGCCCTGGCGCGGCAAAGTACCTGCCAGGGCAGGGCGCGGACAAGCGGCCACTCCGACGGCATGAAGACGACCTGGGCGCCGTCGCCGGCCAGCAAGCGGAAAAGCTCGGGGAACCTGAGATCGTAGCAGATCGCCAGGCCGGCCCTCAGACCGCCGACATCGAACAGGCAGCGGCGGTCGCCGGCGGCGAAGAAGCGCTCCTCGCCCGTCATACTGAATAGGTGTATTTTGGCGTAATTAGCGATCGTCGACCCGTCCGGACCGATAACGACCGATTCGTTATATATCCGTCCTTGACGGCGCAACGCAAGCGACCCGGCGACTACCGTCACGCCCTCCCGGGCGGCGATCTCCCGCATCCCGGTCAGAGTCGGGCCATCCTGGTCCTCGGCCATATCCGCCACCTGGCGCAGCGCATAGCCGGTTGTCCATATCTCGGGCAGCACGACGACGGCGGCGTTTGCGGCCGCCTCGGCGGCAAGGGCCAAGCCGCGGGCGCGGTTGGCGGCGACGTCGCCGGCGATGATGCGCATCTGGACCATGGCGATTTTCATGGGCAGCCCCCTTTTGCTTTACTTCATCAGCCCTCTCGCCCGTAGCATCCTCACCGCCAGCCTCTCGAAGCGACGGTGGATGCGGGTGCCGATAAATTCGTGGGCGGTGAGCGGTTTGACCCAGATAGTCAGCAGCCCCATACGGTTGCCGCCAAGTACGTCGGTGAACAGTTGGTCGCCGATCACCGCCGTCTCACCGGGCTCGAGCTTAAGTTCGGCCAAAGCCTTCCTGAAGCCTGTCTTGGCGGGCTTGTACGCCCGTGAAAAGAACGGCAGGCCGAAACGGGCGGCGATCTCCCGCACCCGCCCCCGCCAATTGTTGGAAACGATAGCCACCTTGAAGCCCCTGGCCAGCACGTCCTCCAGCCAGGCGACAATGGCGGCGTCCATCTCACGGCTGTCCCAGGGGATGATGGTATTGTCGAGGTCAAAGATCACCCCGCGAATTCCCTGGTCAGCCAGAGAGTCAAGGTCGATCTCGAACAGGGAGTCGACCGCCAGGTTAGGGCATAGCAGGCGATACAACCGGGCACCTCCCAGGAGTTATTACCAAAAATTATATCACGCCCGCCGGCAAAAGACAAAAAGCCCGGCAACAAGGAAAGCCTTACCTTGCGGTAAGGCTCCGGACGTTCACTCGCCGGGTCAGGCGCTAATACTGGCCGTCCTCGGCGGACAGATTCTTGCTGAGTTTGCCGATGGCCCGCTTCTCGATCCGCGAGACATATGAACGGGAGATACCGAGCATCTTGGCGATGTCGCGCTGCGTCTTCTTGCCGCCGTCCGGCATGCCGAACCGCATCTCCAGCACCCATTTCTCCCGGTTGCTCAGGCGGCTTATCTGCTTGTTGAGCCGCTCCTGCTCGCACTGGATCTCCACCGCCTCGGCCACCACGTCGGGGGCGGTGCCGAGCACGTCGATCAGGGTGATCTCATTACCACTAACACTTTACCTGTTAATATCTTATCAAGCTATGTATTTATTATATTGAAAGCTTAAAAAGCAGGTTAAAAAGCAAAGTCCCTCGGCCATAACCGGGGGCTTCGTGGTAACTCACACTACACTGTTTCCAAACTCAGAGTTGCTGCTATCCTGCACCTCTGGCAAATAGCTCTACGCTTGAAATTGGCAAGGTTATCGTCGCTGCCACAAAATATACAAGAGGCCGATGAATACTTGGACAGAACGAGCTTGCCGTCTTCCTCCCTGATTTCGAGCAGGTCATTATAGGATAAGCATAGCGTTTGCCTTACTTCTGTCGGCAGTGATATTCGGCCTTGTAGATCCAGACGCCTGACGATGCCACCTGCCAGCATGATATCACTCCCCCGGATCCCTCTTCTCTTCTTTATAATATATCGGTAACCGGCGATTGTCCAATAGGTCGTCGCCCAGCCGGCAGACGGTGGCAGTAAGGTGGTTGATCTGATGGCGGCGCTGGAGGCGAGCCTGAGGGAGATTAAGGCTAAGCAGAGTAAGCCGAAGCGGAAAAAGGTAAGCGGGCATAAAAAAGCCCCGGCCAGCGCCGGGGCTCCGTAATAAGAGTTTTTACCTAAAACTATATAGATTCTCAATATCTAACTTTACTGGAATTACCTTCTGTAATTGTTCTTTGGTTCGCTTAGAAAAATCCATTATTGTGACTCCTGAGAATCTACCATCATTAAAAGAGTTTCGAATAAGAATGCCATCCACGTCACGGGAGCAATAAGATGGCCGTGGTGTTCCTAACGAAACATACAATATATCATGTTCCGTATCATAATTAAGCGTTAGTTTTCGCTTACGTCCGTTCATAAACGACACCCCGTTGCGTAAGCATTTGAGATTTTTGACTAGGCAATATAGGATATGCGGTCACAACATCGCCTGTGCTTGCGCCAAAACTTACAATTACCTTTAGAATTGACAAACATCCTGTGCCGGGAAGATTACATAACCTATAATAATTTTCTTTGCCATTATCTCGTTCATGCTTCAAAATATATTCCGGCGATTCGATCGCACGCCGAATAAGCTGGTCCTGTTTGTTAAGTTCCGGATGACCAGGTACAATATGTATATTCCACGTTTTACTAGTCAATGCTATACTTCGGCCCAAAGGGTCACTAGTCGTAAACATATTATCCCCTTACTTGCCTTGAATATCCTGCATTTTCTTAAATTTTTCTTCGTCGGGATTAACCACAATCGTTCCAAATAAGTCTTCATATTGTTTAACATTTTTACATAACAACTCGGTAAAAATTTTTGCATGCTGTGGACTCATTAATATTGTACACAGAACTTCCTCTGTATCTTCCTTATCAGGTGAGCTGCTTGCTAGTTTTCGAGCAACAACGAGCGAAAAATCAAGATTTGAAACACCGATACCAATCCGGTTAGTATAATATACTGGCTTTTCCATATATACCTCCTTGGCCACTTAATAACTTTTTCTTCGACGAATAAGAAAAAAAACCTACTGTAAATCCCCAAAAAAGAAATATTTATATCAATAGTAGTCTTCTACGCTATTATCATATCACACTTTTTTTCTCATCAGTCCATTAAAAGTCCACTTTTCGTCCAAACGGGTACTTTTCAAAAAAAAAATTTCTGCCCCCAATCTTTATCCGTACAAACTATATCAGAAATAGATAGTACGGTGGTGCAAAAAAAATGCAAAAATCCCCCGGCTACGGCCGGGGGATTCGTCGTCAATCCAATGGTATTGTCAGCCTCGCTCCAATCCTTACCTTCTCCCCCGCACGGTCGGCGTCGTAGCTCACCACCGGGCCGAGGTAGCCGGTTCGCTTGAACACTGTCACCCGCGTCATGTAGGCCACGTCAGCAGCGTCGCGGTAAACCGTCACCTCCAGCATGCGCTTCGGATATGCCTTGACATTATACACGTTCAGGTTGACAGACTCTTCCGGCTTCGGCTTGTCAGGGGGCTTGTCCGGTTTCGCTGGGTCGGTGACGATCTGCACCTGCGCCCCGGTCTGCTGCTGAACGTTGGCCAGCGCCTGCGTCATCCCTGCGCCAGTGGTCTGGATAACCTGGTCAGGCGTCCATGGCTTCGCCTCCTGGACTGCTTGGGCGACCTCCTGGGCCTGGTCTGGGGAAACATGCACCCCGGCGTTGTTCGCGGCCGTCTGAACGCCCTGCGGTGTCTCGGCCTGCTGCTGGGGCTCGTACGTCACCGGCTGAGTCTTGGCACAGTGGTTGTAAGCCCAGACGGCGGCGGCGAGGAAAACAGCCAGCAGCAGTGCGGCGAGGATGATCTTTTTGACGCGGTCATTCACCTTCTTCCACCTCCGGAAGTTCTACCGTCTGCCCGGCCAGTTCGTGGGTGCAATCGCTGAGGAACTGGATTTTGCCTTCACGGACAAAGCTATGGCAACGCGGCACGGCCGGGTTGTGGAATTGCGCTATCCCGTTCACCAGTATCGACGGACTCAACGTCGGCCGTTCGGCGTCGCCGGCGAAGTCCCAGCCGTTCGGATTGGCTGGCTTGATCGACACCAGGTGATAACTTTTGCATCCGGGACACCAGAAGCGGACACTATGCTGCGAGATTTTGGCTTTTGCCACTTACGCCACCCCCAGGAACTGATCGACAGCCAGGGCGATGGCTTCTTGCTGCCGCTGCCGGAATGTGGCGTCGTTGGCCAGCATCTCCTCGGTCGGGTTGGTGATGAACAGCAACTCAATGAGCACAGCCGGCATGGCGGCTACCGTGATGACGGTGAAATTTTCTTCCTTGTCCGGATCTCCGTCGGACATATCCGGCCGGCCGGGAACTTCCGGAACAATTGCAGTTATGTTGTTGTAAATCAGCGTGGCTAGGTCGTCGCTGTGGGTGTGTCCGCTGGTGGTCCACACCTCGAAGCCATGAGCACCGGCGCTGACAAAGGCATTGTAGTGGACGGACAGAAGAACATCCGCGCCCCAGGCGTTCGCCTTTACGGCCCGTTTGGTCAGGCTCTCCATTTCGGCGTCTGGGCCGTATCGGGTCAGTTCTACCTCATGGCCGCGGCTGGCCAGGATGCGGGCGAGCTCCTCACAGAAGGTCATGGCCATGACAGCCTCCTGGGTGCCGCCTGCACCGATCGCTCCGGGGTCTACCGCTCCGTCGTGGCCGGGGTCAAGCATTATTCTGGCCATTTGTCTGTCCCCCTTCCTGGTGCATATCCGGTGTACCGGTTACCTGCTGTACCTTCCGAATAAACGCCACTTCGGCGTCGATGAGCCAGCCAATGATCGCGCTCGGCAGAAATACGCGCTTCCACCCGAGCACCTGTTGCAGTTGGATCATAGCCATAGACCGCTTCGTCGGGTTCTCCATGTTATCGCAGGCCCGGTCGATTTCGTAGATGATTTTATCCAGCTTGTCCTTGAACGGCCCGGGCGGCATGCCGTGCTCCCGGACGTATTTGCCAGCCAGGTGAACGGCCAGCACTAGGACGTTTATAGCCGCAAAAACAATGAGCAGCGCCCACGCCAGGTGCTGCTCAAGCCAAGTAATAGCAATAGTAATCAGTTCCATGATATCCTCTCCTCTCAGTGGCCACGGGAGAACCAGATAGAAACCCCTATCCCGGCAAGCGATACGATGCCGGAAACAACGAAGGCCACTCCCGCAATAAATCCGGAGGAGTGGGCCTTCTGGTTTCTCAGTCCCTCAATGGCGGCAAGCACCTTGGGTATCTCCTTGGTGTGCTCCTCAACCCGCCCCAGCCGCTCAGAAACCTTTCCGATGTCTTTGTTCATTGTTGATAGTTCCCTGTCCATCTGACCGTGCAGGACGCAAACCTCGTGTTCTCCGCCCACCTCTCCCACCCTCTTTCCTTTTACTCCGTCCAGGTCGGCAGTGCTTCGATCTCCGCCGCTGTCTTGCCGGCATCCAGGGCAGCGTCAACGGCCGCCTTCAGCGTCCGGGCCGTCTGGTGTAGGCCGTCGGAGTGCGCCGCCAGAGCCGCCGCAAGAGCGAGGAGATGCTGCGCATCGAGGTCGATGGTCGTGTTGTCCGCGCATGTCCAGGTGACAGTGAACGAACCCTCGGACAAGATGGCAGCGACGGCCGTGTTGACCGCGGCGTTGATGCGGATAACGCTGGTCTGGTCGCTGTCGAAGGTTTTGTCGAGATAGGTGAAGCCAAGCTGTTCCCGCCGGTTGCGCTCGGCGTTGATGGCGGCACGCTTGATGATGGCGGCTTCAGCCGGCGTCGGCTCATGGTCGGGACCGGGCTGCTGCACGTTCTTGGCCACCCACGCGCCGTTTTCAAACGCCGCATACTGATTCTCACCGGCGGCCGGCGGCGCTTCGGACGTTGCAAAAGCCGGGATAAGATTAACGCCGGACACCGGGCATTTGTCGGCCTCGCCCTCGCCCAGGTAAATGCCGGTGTCCGGGTGGTAATGGTAAATCTTCATCGCGCGCCCCTCCTAATATTTGATGCAGTACAGGTAGGCTATATTGCGTGCACGGGTTTCTGCTCCGACTCGCGGCGTTCCGTTGGTTCCGTCAGCAATGATAGTGGTAGTGACACCGATTGCTTCATTAGCAATGCCACTTGATGTGTCATAAGATGCCGCAGCGGTCATTTGTGCGGCGGGTAGTGCGCCGCTTCCAGTAGAGCGGGAAACAAGGTGCAAGTGTCCCTGAATTTGGTCAGCCTGCGCCGCGCCCATAACGCGGTCAGCGTCCACTCCGCGCCCATCGTCAAGGCCGCGTAGAAACTCGCCGCGTAGATCAGGCAATCGGAAGGTGGTAGCGCCGTCGCCAACCGAAAAACGCCCAGTCTGCCCGCCGCTCCAAGCTGCCTCAGTTGCGACAAGGCCGGTCGCGTTTGCCCATGCCCACAGTCGCGGATAGGACGCCCGCGAAACCAGTGCGCCGTTTGCCTTGAGATAGCCGGCCCGCGCGGCCGTCAGTATTTCAGGCACCGCCCGCCCGACCGGCGTGCCGTCGCGCACGTCGTCCACTATCCATGTGACGGTGCCGTCTGTGACCAGCGAACCAACACCCGTCCAAGAAGGCTCTACGGCCCCCGACGTGCCTGCTACGACGCATTCGAGGCGCATGTACCCAGTCGGATTGGTGAAAGGATAGCGGATGTCGCCAACGGAATAAGTGGTTGTTCCATTCCAAGTATTGGATGACAATCCCAGCTGTTCAGCCTTCACTTCATGCGGATTGTCCTTGTTGTTGCTATGCTCGTTAAACAATTCCAACGAGACCAGCACCGCTCCCTCGTTGATCGTCGCCGTCACCGTCGCCGAGCTGCTAATCGCCACGACAATATCGACGACCTGCTCCACCACCACGGCCCCGCCGCCGGCCGGCAGATAATCGCACTCGCTGCCGGCATTGGCCACCGAGTACAGGATTTCGCCCTCATCCGGGTCGGTAGCGAAAAGGCCGACCTCGCGCACGAAAAAACCGGTCGCAAGGCCAGTGTTTGTGAGCGTTCCACGTACCCGCCAGGTGCCGTCGCCTAGCGAGGTGACTGATTCGATGTTGACGATCAGCTTCGGGCTCACCAGGTCAGTCAATGCCTCCAGAGTCCCCCCCACGGGCAGCGTGCCGTCGCCGAGCTTGATCTTGGTGAACGCCGCCGTGGTGCCGGCCTGGATCTTGGTCTGCAGATCGACGCCGAGGGTTGTCAGCGTCATGCCGTTAAATGCCATCACGATACCTCCAAACTCAGTAATTTGCCGCTATGCATTGCGCAGCCGAAATACGCGGGCCCGGTGACCGTTTCCATGGTGAATGCGACCGGGTAGAGGGTGAGCGTTTTGCCGAATACCTGCGCAGCGCCGAAGTATGTGGTGCCCGACCAGGTCCGTCTCACGATGACGCTTTCGAGCCACGACCGCTTATTTTTCGCGGCCTCTATTACCTTCACCAACCGGTCATAGGCTGCGGCCTCAGAAATTATTTCGTCTGTTTCCACCCGGAAGTAATACGGCTCGCCGCCGTATTCAAACCATTCGGTGACAATCCCATTCGAAAACACAGTCGACACCATGGCCTGAACCGCCGCCTTGGTGCCCTTTTTGCGGTGCCACTTGATAGCCGTCCGCACGAGGTTCCTTTTCTTGGCCAGCGTAAGGCTCAGGTCGTAGAAATCCACATGCCATTGCCAGGCAAGAAGATCGAGGACCTGCTCGTCCAACTCGTCAATCCGGGCCAACAGAACGCACTCGGCGATCGCGGCGCTGACCTCCTGCAATTGCGGGCTGACGGCGGCCGATATGGCCTTCACGTTGGCGTCGCCACTGATCGAAGCCGGAATCAGGTCGATCCAGTTGACATCGAAGATCGTTTTGCCCATCACTCGATGCCTCCGTAGTTGATGGTGACGGTGTCTTCCTTCGCGACCTGGCTCTTGGTAAGAGCGGCATAAGCAGGAGCCACTACTACCACCCGGCTGGCGCCGGCCTTCTTCATCCGGTGGCTCAATTCCGAAGGGTCAATCCCGCGGCCGAGCTTTGTCCGCTGCCAAACTTGGTATGCCGCAACGGCCGCGTTCACGGCTTCCTGAATGCTCGCCGCTGTCGATTCATTGGCCTTATCGATGTAATAGGTGACGTCGATATTGTAAGTGACTCGCGTCGGCGCGTCCGCCGATACGTTGTCAGTCAGCGGCCGAACATCGTCCGCGCTGCAGATCGCCAGGACGCTGGCCAGCAATTCCGCACCGGGGAGTTCACCGTCGTTCAACAGCGGGTAGATGGTGATACAACCCGGGCTAAGAGAATCGACCGCCACGTCAATGATCGAACTCGACGCCGTTTTGGCCCAGAATATATAAGCCCCTTCCGGGCCGGCCACCGAGAAGGATTCCGGTGCCTCATGAATACGCTCCCGGTAGGGATCATCTTCTTCCCTGTCGGTGCCTCCTTCGCTCTTCGTTAGGTTAGCCACCGAGGCGATATATGGTATCGGGTCGGCCAGGGTAGTGAGCGTATCCGCGGCGTAGTCGTTTCCCGCTGTCCCGGCCGTGGTGCATTGTACCTTCACGTCGACATAGAGGCTACCGGCCGGAATTATCCCTTCCGCCATGGTGGCGAAAAACACGCCGTCGCCGGCAGCCACCCGTTTGCCTTTGGCGATGGTGACGGACGACGGCCGCGCTGCCGACAGGCTGAAGCGCTCCGTTGTCGTCGCCGCTGTCGCCTGCGTGCGCGGACAATCGACCAGAGCGCCCAGGTGGTCCAGGAAGTCGCCTTCAGCGTAAGCAAGAAGGTTCATTTTTGCGGAGCGGTCGATATAGGCCCGCTGGCCGACGATGATCGGCACCTCGGCCTGCAGCATCTTTTTCCGCGGATCGCCGTCGGCCAGCGACTCGTTGGTTTCCGCCGTAAACTCAACGATGATTTCCGCCTCGATTGTCGCCGAATCTTTCGCCGCGAACTCGATATCAGGCAGGTTGAGTTTAGCCATTTTCTTTGATCCTCACTTTCACCATGGGCTTCAGCGTCCCGTTCAGCGAGCCGTCGTAGCTGACGCTGAGCACCTCCACCCTTGGCTCGTAGGTGGTAATGGCTGTTATCAGCCTGGCGGCCAGCAGCGACTTGACGACATTGATTGGCCGGTCCAGGAGCCCGCCGTCCCAGGCGAACGCGCGCGCCATCGGGCAGGAATACATCGTCGACGCCAAGATCATGGCCACGTTTTGCAGGATTTCGGCCGTGCCGGTGGCGCCGAAGTCAACCTTCAGTTCGCTGTCGAAGCTCACCTCGTAAGTTTCAGCCATCGCTTAAGCCTCCTTTGGTAGCTTTACGTACTCGGTCAGGCTGATATAGACCCTCGCCGCCAGAAGCGCCCCTTTATTTGTATACGATGCGTGCGATTCGCTGACTTTCGTAACCACCCATTGGTTGGTGGTCACCAAGTTGCCCCCCAGGGTGAAAGTGCAGACAACGCCGTTATCCCGAAGCTGCCGCAGTTTTTTCAGTTCGTCGATCGGCTCGACGCCGAGCGTCTTGCTGAGTAGTATGGAAAAGGAAATCGTCTCGAGGTCGGGCCCGATAAACTCCAACACCGGTTTCCTGTCCTGGCCGATAATCTCGTGGGTGGCCCAACGGCCGGCGCCGTCACGCTGGAAATCGTGAAAAGTCAGTATCTTGAGTTTGGCGGTCGTGGACGCGGACGCTTCGAATACGACTTCGATCGTCTGTCTTTCATGTTTGCCGCTTAATACGCCAATCGACATTTAACCACCCCTTTACACCGGAGTCCCGGTCGTGCTGCCACCGGGCGCGACACCTCCGTGAACGTGGTTAACCAGCGAGATCCCATTCACGACCACGTCTCCGGCGGCGCCTGATATATTAACCGTGCCGGCCGTGACATTGACGACACCGGCGGTCGTAATCGTCATGGTGCTCGACGCCCGGTCATGCTCCACCACCGCGCCGTCGGCAAAACGTATGTACCGCCGCCCCTGTGCTCCCGCCTTCGGAGCGTTGACGGCGCCGCGCACCGAAAACAGGACGTATCCCTCGCTGCGGCCGGTCGGCATGAACATACACATGACCTGTTCGTCCGGATCGGGCAACCAGAAGTTATCGTCGATATAGGCCCCCCAGGCGGCCACCTGGAGCCAGGCCGACACGGTATCGTCCAGGTCGTCGAAGGCAACCCGCACCAGCTGGTTTACCTCGTCGATCGCCGATACCGTGCCGACGCGAAACAGATTCTTTACCTCGCTATCCATCAATACCCCTCCAGGCACCGGCGCATCTGCAGGCTGACATCATAGCCGCTGCCGCTCTGTGCGTGCGTGACCTGGGTGATTAGCCAGCGGCCGTCGAATTTGCCGAAATTTTTCAAGATGACAACCATGCTGGCCATCAACCGGAGATCCGCCGATATGGTCATGCTGAACTGCCAGGCGCGGCTATTCTTTTCCCGCAGGGCTTTCTTGGCCTTGCGTTCAGCCTCGGCCAGGCTGTCGAAGCGCTCGCGCAAAACTAAAACCCGCTGCGTGTTCGGCGGGTTTGGCGGCGCGTATTCGTAATCGTATTTTTTCCGACCCTTAGGGCTTCGGTAGTTGATGCAGCAGGACTTATAGGTATCGTGCAAGGTTGCCCGGCCGCGGTACTGTTTGATGGGGAAAACCTTCTTGTCGATGGTGAGCACCGGGTCTGCCTGCTCAAACTTGGCTTCGTCAAATATCACCAGCTGCTTGTCCGAGACCTTGAACGCTAGGCCGGCTTCCCGGCACAGCCGCATGATAAAGTGCAGGTCCGTCTCTTCGGTCTGCTCCACCCGGTCATACTCGGGATCGTCCGCCACGTCGTAATAAAGCGAAACGCCGGCGCCGGCGGAGATATCGCCGGCCACCGCCGACAGCTTCGTCTTTTCCCAGGCGCGGTTTTTGTTCTCTCCCTTGAGTGCGGACGACTGCGGCACCGATAATGCCTTGATCGTGACTTCCGACGGCGGGTAGCCGCCGTCGATCTCGTCGATCTCCATCTCTCCCAGGGGGAGCTCGTCCTCGGCGTCGTCGTCCTTCCAGTTCCTCCGCCGGATGGTGGCGGATATCTTCGCTCCCTCATCAGGGAACCAATCTCCCTGCCAGAGCTGGTCTTTGTCCATGAGGGTGATCTGCAGCTCGTCGGATTGGCCGCTCAGGTTGTCGGTGAAGGTCCAGCCCTTCAGATACGGCCGCAGATCCTCGGTGATGTTCGTCCCCTCGTATTTTACGTCGAGCCACGCCTGCCGCGCCGTCATGTGCTCGCCTTCTTCCAGGGCGGCAGGTTGGTGGCAGTTGTGGCCGTCTTATCCGGTATGGTGAGCACCACGCCGGCGGGGAATATCACAGTGGCGGCGTGCTGGGGATTGGCGGCGATGAGATCCTGCATTTTGTACTCGGAACCGTATTGGTTATATGCGATCGTATCCCACATGTCGCCCTGCTTGGTCGTGTACGAGCTACTCAAGAGCCACCCTCCCCTGCTGCCAGAATGCTTCCTTCATTTGGGCGATGAAGTTGTCCTGAGCCCGCTGGAGCTCATCCATGGCCTGCGGACCGCCGCCGTTGATGACCGGCGCAAACGTGGCATTGATGACCAGGCCTCCGCCTCCGACGCCGAGCATCTGACCGGCTTTCTCCCAGAGCGACACTGATCTGGCCGAGCCGTCGAGCGGTATGGCAGCCTCTGGGACTCCGGCCTCCGCGATCAGGCCGACGTGCGGCCGGTTGAAGATGCCGCCGAGGGCGTGTGGGACGACGGCTTCCGCTGCTCTCAACCCGCCCATCCCGGCGGATTCTCTTTGCACGCCTATCAGGTTTTTAAACTTATCAGCCAACCAGGCGACCTTGTCTCCGATCGACTGCAGGAAGGCCGCGGCATTCGGGAAGGTCTCCTTAAACTTCTGCCAGGCTCCGTCGATTGCGTTTCGTACGCTTTCGAAGTTTTGATATAAGGCGTACAATGCAACACCCACACCGACAATCGCTAATACAAACCATCCCAGCGGATTAGTGAGCAACACGGTGAAAAATCTCATTGCCAGGCCTGACAGCCCTGACAACAAAGAGCCCAGCCCAGACCATACACCTTTCAACAAACTTGCTACCTTGGCGTATTTACTTACGCCATCAGCTCCGATAACCATCCACTTATGAAATCTAATAAAGGGACCTACCGCGGAGCTTACTACCCAGGTAACGCTTGATGCCGCCAGTGCAAACACAGTCAGCCCGGCAGCTCCGGTCATTACAGCGCTCGTCAGTTGCGGATGCGCACGGGCGAATTTCCCGACTGACTCGGCGAAGGCAGCTAGCCCCTGTGCTTTCTCGTTGATGTCAGGGAGTAGACCCTCTCCGAAGGCTCCCATCGTTCGAGCCAATGCAGCCTGTGTACCTTCCAGTTGAGCTTTCGCGGTCTGGGATAATATGGCGAACTCTTTCCTTACTGAGCCTTTGGCAGCTTCGGAATTCGCCTTTTTAACGGCGTCTAGGAATTTGTCGTAGTTCCCCGTTAAAAGTGATATGGTATCGATGTGGTTCTGACCTATCAATTCAGCCATGACGTTGTTTTTCGCGGCCTGGTCGAGTTGGTTGATACGGTTAAACAGGTCGAGAATAGCGCCGTCAGCGTTCTTTATCATGCTTCCCTGCAGCTCTTCCGCAGTCAACCCGATCTGCGCAAGCGCTTCCTGAAAACCTTTCGCCTGCGTCGGCGCGGCGGCGAACCTTGTAAGCATCGCGTTTACGGCCGTCCCGGCTACCTCCGCCCGCTCGCCTGCGGCCAGCATGCCCGCCCCCAGGCCAACGGTCATGCCCTCGCTCATCGTAGGCGCAAGCCCCTTAACGAGTTTCCCTGTTCTCGTCATGAAATCTATCAGATCGGGACCGGCCGCCAGCGTCTGATCATCGACGTAGTTGATTTTGTCGGCCAAGGCTTCTAGCTTGGCGATGCCCTCGGCCGTCTCCAGGTCATAGCCGAGGGCGTTGCCAATCTTCGCCATATCGGTGGACACCTGGTCAGCCGGCATCTCAAAGGCCTTACCCATCATCACGCCCATTTCCGTCATTTTGCGCAGGTTCTCGGCCCCCTTAACGCCGGACCTCGCCGAAAGAGCATAAGCCTTTGCAATCTCATCGGGTAAGGTTTTTAAGTCTCGCGATATCGCCAGGATATCTTCCTTCGCCTTTAAGCCGATTTCCGTCAGCTTACCGGTGTCATCCCTGGCGTTGTCGACCTGTTTGGCAACGTAGGCCATCTCCGTGTCAAAAGAAATGGCCGCAGCGGCAGGAACCGCGAGGGCGGCACCGGCTGCGGCCGATTTCATCATGCCGGACCTGGCCCGATCAGCCACAGCTCCTGCCGTGTTCTGCATTTTGGTTAGGCGGTTCACTTTGCCTTGCAGCTGTTCGACCTTGTGGAGTTGGACAGTAAGTTTTTCATAGCTGGCTGCGTACTCCAGAACGGAGATTTTACCCTTTCGCTGCGCGGCGTCCAGCTCGCGCAGCGATACCTTTAGAGCCCTGGAGCGCATCTGAAGGTCCGCAAGTTTTTGGGACGCGGAGGAAAACGTCCCGCTGAACGATCCGCTGAGTTTCCCCGCCATGGCGAATACTATTTCATGAACTTTGCTGGCCAACAAACATCACCTCTTTGGCCGTTTTTCGATGATTTTCGTAATATCCTCCACCCATCCGTTCAATTCTGTCAACGGCATTTCAAACCACGACATTACCGACGAGTGGGTTTCCAGCGATATCCGAAGGCAGATTTCCCTAAGCTGTTGCGGATCTGGCCTTCCGATTAGAGTAAAAAATCCTGCACCAGCGACTTCACAGCCGTGAAGTCCTTCGCGGGCAGGCTCAGGATGACATCCACGTTGACGCTGGCGGCTTTTGCGGCTACGACGGCCAGGTAGGTATGGGAGGTTTCCGGCACCTGGCTGGCGTCGCCCAGCAGTCGCGCCTCACGGGCAGCATTTACGAGATCGCGGCCGCTCAATTTTTCGAGATCGAGGTTTAGTTCGGTGTACTCCTTGCCTTCCGCCGTATGCGGCTTTTGCAGTTTGTAAATCACGATTTACCACTCCTTTTGTTAATTTGATAGTGTATTTTTTAAAAGAAAAGAGCCTTTCGGCTCTAGGAGGGAGCGACGTTATTTGTTTTTAAAGTTAACTGTTATCAAATTACTTTCTACAGCCCTGTCCACTAATAACGCCAATTCCTTAAACGAGCGCGGGTTGGCTTCATCGTAAAAATGGAGCGTTCCCTGCCCACTAAACAAAATGCTCACCAGCCGGCCCTGATTGTCTGTGCAATCAACGATAATATCATCGTCTTTCGTATTATATACCTTATCAATGGTGCACCCGACCAACCGCTGGATATCATCTGCATCAAACAACTCAAAACCATAGGCGCGCTTACCGCCCATCCAAACACCTCCGTATATCTTATTTGGTCAAGCTGTTAATTTTGGTACAACATGCAGCTTTTCGCAATATGCCCGTAGCACCTTCTTCCGCTCTTGAAATTCCGGTATCGTCGCCACCAGTCCAATATCGAAGTTTTGCAGTTTCTGAATCAGTTCAGCTTGGCGGGGCGACATGTAATCACGAATCGATGCATCTTTAGGGATATCATTGGCTTCCCGGAACTCCTTTGAACTCATACCGAGTACAATCCGGTTAATCATGTCGGCCTCGTTGCTGTAATAATGCCATTCCGGGTTATCGAAAACAATCTTGATCATATTGGTTAGTTCGGGATATTCCAGCCTTGCGATATAGCGTGAGCGGATAAACTGCTCCATTTCGTTGAAGCGATTGATGTAGGCCACCTTAAAACGCATTGCCTTTGCGCCCGTGAAACCCATAGCGAGGAGCGTAAAACCGTCGCGCGTAAGGAGATATTCGGGTTGTTTTTTGTTCTGTTCGTTCTTATAGAACGATTCTTTAAAGTTTAAACGCCCAAGGTCGGACTCCTCAATTTTGAGGAGTCCTAACAATATTCCCTGTATGTCTCTTAGTACGTTGTCATGCCGTTTTTCAAATATGTCGGCCACATCCCGGCTGCTAACAACAGGAACTCCATCCACAGCAATTACTCCGAGCGCCTTTTCGCTAATTGGCAGCTTCAAGTTCTCCCATCCTTCCGATAGCGGCATAATCCGGGTCGATGAAAACCATATCTCCGACCCGCAGCCATAGATAGTTTTTCAGCTTCATGGGCACGACCGTCAGTTCGGACATCCGCCGCCGCCCCCTTTTCCCTCGGCGATAATTTCCTCAAGCATCAGGAATATGGCGAGCTTCATCTCTTGATCATTAGTCATGAGCAGTCGCCTCCGTTTCCATCTCAGCGGCAATGTCTGCCAGTACCGCCCTCATCAATTGCCGAAATACGTTTTCCTCACTTTTAGGCATAAAAAATCCTCCTCTTTCTCAGCCCTTGCCGATTGAGGAGGCCCGTGCTATACTTGTAGCAAGGCAAACCCTTCTTCGGAGGGCTTTGTTGGGGGAAGAAGTCGCTCAACTCTTGGTCGGGAGGGCGGCTTCTTCTTACTTTTGGTTGCGAGACATTATCCACGATTCGACCTTAGACCACTCAAAACGAACCAATCGACCGACCTTGATATAAGGCAACCCATCTTTTCGCCATCTGTCAATTGTTTTTCGGGTTACTTTTAATCGTTCGGCCAGTTCGTCGGAGGTCAGATAACCATCCACGCTTACCCCCCTTTCATGCCCTTATGGGTATATAATAGGACATTGCAGGACATTAGTCAAGGGGTTGTCCCAAAAATTAGAAGAAGCCAAGCACGGAATGACAGGCCGTACCTTATTGAGGCGGCCTGTTTTTGCATCCTACCCTCCCTAAACGATCCCCAACGCCGTTTTGACGTCGGCCAGAATATCGGTGCCGTTGACCGAGAAAACGTAGTTGAGCTTGTCGATCTCCAGCACCGTGGTATCGTTGATGACGACCTTGAAGTATACGCACTCCAGCTCTATGGAATTGGAGTTAGCTCCGCCCTGCTCCAGCTTGCCGAAGTCGCCTTCGGTCGGGAAGCCCCGAATGACGTACCGGGCCGAATCTATACCGCGCGCGCCGCTGCTGTTGTCGTACTTCTGGACGGCAGAGCGGAACTCCATGTCGTGGCCGACACAGTCCATCAAACTGAACTGGCCGGCAGTGATCGTCCTGAAGTTGATCTTGGTCCTAAGGCTTTTCGTCTGACCGATCGTCGGCGTCTCGATCTCACCCAGGATGCCGGCTCCTTTGAGGGCTTCAGTTATATACTGCACCTTCGGCAGCTCCACGTCGGCGGTCCCAATGAGGTCGGTGCCGGCTTTGTACACCCGGTAATCGACAATCCGTTCCGGGATCATATTAACGGTTTTGGCCATGTCTCACACCTCCCTTTACTCAAATAGGGCCGCGAAATACCTGGTGTCGAACTCCAGGACGAATTCCATGTCTTCGGCCGGCACCACGCCGCCCAGATAGACATGGAACCTGACGATGCCATTCATCAAGTCGGTGACCGGATTCTCGGATTCGAGGAATTCGACCCGCCCGCCCAGCAGTGCCTCCCGAGCAGTGAGGCCGTTGAGCCAGATGTTCATGCTGTCGACGACGGTTCTGATGAGGCGCTTGTTCATCGGATTATCAACCTTCTGCCAGTAGGTCGTGATGATGGTATTGCCGATCCAGTTGAACATGCGCCGCACCGGAATCCAGCGGTCCTTCGGATCGCTCGACGTCGGGTAGATGCCGGTGTTATTGCCCCAGGCTTTCCACCCGCCCATAATATTGACGGCGGTGACGATGCCTTTACCATTAAGGTAGGCTGCCTGGTCGGGCCCTAGGGTGACCTCGTCGCCGGCGGCGGTGATCGCGCTGTCCATCTGCAGCGAATGGTTGCTGGGGCTGACGTACGGGATGTCGCCGTTCTGGCTGTCGACGTAGCACATCAGGCCGACCAATTGGGTGCTAAGACGGAACTTCTTGCCGTCGAGGGCGACCATAGGCCAGCAGTCGATCTGAAACTCGCTGGTGTAGTTGTTGGTCGTTTTCCACTCGTAAGCCTCGGTGTACAGGTCAGCGCCGCTGCTGGTGCAGTTGATATCGCAGACCGCCACCGCCTTGAACAGGCTGTTGATGTTTTGAACTTTGCTCTTCATGACCGCGGCGACACCTGACTGATCGCTCCACCCGGGCGAGGCCAGCAGGCCAGGCACCAGGCCGAATTTCGGGAACACCTGGTCGATGAGTTCGATGCCGGTGACGGCCCCGGTGGTCGCATCGGTGCCGCCGATAATGTCAGCCGCGACGACGCCGGCCGGGTTGAGCTTATCGTAGGTGACGACCAGCGACGTGGTATCGGTGGTGATGGCGCCGTCGGCAATGCGGGTTATGAGCACTTTGCCGTCACTGTCGAAGGCCGCGGTATAGTCGGTGTCCTTGACGAGCGGCTGACCGGCTTCGGTGAGCTTGACGACCAGAGTGCTGAGCAGGATGCCGAGATCAGGCAGCGTTTTCTGCCCGGCCGACAGTGCGACAGCGGCGTTGGTAACGGTTTCTTTGTGTTCGGCCGGATCGAGCACGTTGATGAGCACCACCGGCCCGACGCCGAACAGTTTGAACATAACATACATGGCTTCGCAGAGCTCGTAGCTGTCGAAGTCGTCGCTGTAGCCCAGGGCCGCGACGGCCTCGGCGTAGGTGAATGCCAGCAGCGGCTTGTTGACGTATGCCGCCGGGTTGGCGGCCAGGTTGACCGGCGCGCGGCCGACGAATACCGGCAGGCCCGCGTCGACCTGCACCGGTGCGGTCACCGAGGTTGCGACTTCGGAAATATAGACGCCGTGTTTATAGGCCAATTATCTCGCCCCTTTCTGCCCCAGGAATGCCTCCACCTGGCTGAACCAGGTATTATAGGCCGTCCCGGTTTTGCTGATCTGATCCAGGGTCGCCGTCAGGTCGACCACGTTGACACAGAGCCGTTTGGCGGCCGGACAGGCCGCGAACAGCTCGTCAAGGTGTTTTGGCAGCCCGCCTTTGAAGACGGCGAACCGGTTGAGTCTCTCCGCCACGATGTTGGGCCCGACGTAGATCAGGTGAATGGCCGGCGCCGGCTCATTAGCGGCTGAAGATTTTTTGGACATCTTCGTCCACCTCCATAATGCTCGGGATAGATACGTTCAGGGTTAACACCCCCTGCCATTCCGGCACCGGCTGCTCCTCAGGGATCTCCCGTTTCAGCGGCAGCTCGACAGAAAAGCAACCGCCGAAAAGGCGATTGCTCAGCAGGAAGGTTTTTATGGAGCTCATGAGGTTGAGCAGATCACGCCACCCTTGCCGGTCATCGTCCGAATATACGCCGCAGATGACTTTGACCTGGGCTGTTGCCCCCTCTTCGTCGGTTTCGTCGCTCAGATAACGGACGATGACGTAAGGGAAGTCCTCGGTGGTATTATGGTTTTTCGGGTCTTTTGGCGGCAGGTAGCCGTCCACGACCTGGGGCGCCCGGTGGGCACCCTTCGGAGTTGTGAACTGCAGCGTCGTCGTAAGTTTCTTGATATGGACGACCAGCTCGTCGATCATGGTCGAAACGTTCACCGGACAGTCCCCCTCTCCAGGATGCGGCCGATTTCATGGTCAAGCCTGGCATCCAAAGTCTCCCGCGCCTTTTGCTCGATCTGCCGGGTTACGTTGTCGGAGCCGAGCATCTGCGGAACGCTGGGCCCGAAACGCTGCTCGATCGGCAGCCGCTTTTTGCCCGCCCGTTTGAACACGCCGACATGGCCGCTACCCATGCGAGCGAGGAACGCGCTCTTTACCGTTTTGCGGCCACTGCCTTTTTTGACGCGCACAGTGACCGACCGCTTCGCCTTGGGATCTGGGCGCGTCGGGCTGACGTCGAACTTCGACATGGCAATAGGCGTGCCGGTTGCAATGATTATGCCGAGAGGCATCGATGGCGTTGCGTTTTTGGTGGCGATCGTCTTGCGCACCGCCTCCGCGCTGACCGTGTACTCGGCCCGGACGGCGCGTACGGCTTCCGCCCTGGCGGAGCCGAGGCTGCGATTGATGGCCCTGGCCTGGACGGCTGGAAGAGCTCCCTTGATGTTGCCCAGCAGACGCTCGGCTCGGGCGATCTGGTCAGAGGTGAATTCGATCATGCTTGGTTCGCCTCCAGGGTGACCTCCAGCATGCCGCTGTCGTCGACGCAGTCCACAACATACCAGGGCTCGCCGTCGATAATCATCTTTTGCTCCGGGACCGGCCAGTAACCCAGGGCGACCGTGCCGACGGACAGGCGGCGGCGGCGGACATAGACGCCGTCCGTTTGGCTGCCGGTCGACTTGTCCTGATCGAAGCTGCACAGTATCATTCTGCCGTCGATATCATGCTCCTCGGCATTCTCATCCCCATCAAGGAACACATCATCGACATCATCGGCCATAAGCTCCTTGAGATTCACATGGGCCACCCCCAGACTGAAGCGGGCTCCGGCAAGGAGCCCGCAAGTTCATTATTTGCCGATCGTGCTGTTGGGGTCGATGCTGCCGAGGGTGTCGCCCTGGGCGACATCCTCCTCCGCCTTCTTGATGGCCGCAATCATTTCAGGTTTGGTCTCAGCGTTGCCGAGGTCGATTTCATGCAGTTCGGCATAAGTCCGGAGCTCGTCCTTGTTCATGCGTTCAACCGGCTTGGCAGCCGCCTGCCTTTTCGCCGCCTCTTCCCGCCTGGGCAATTCGACGATGGTTCCGTTGCTCTCGGCGACGAGCTTGTCGGCTTCTTTGTCAGACAGATCATACATGATGGCGCCGGCGGGTTGGCCAGGACCGAAGCGGACGCCGTCACGCTTAACATTGAACTTGAGTATCTGAACGTCTTTGCTCATGGCGTCCTCCTATTTCACCTTCAGGGTGTACCAGTCGTTGACGTCTTCGGGAAGCGGGACCATCGCGCTGGCCATTCGGATTTGGCGGACGTCCTTGCCCTTTTCGCTCCACACTTTCGGCACATTGCGGCCTTCGTAGGTGCGGAACACTTCGTCGTTGTCCATCTGGGTGATGGCGCCGTAGAGCTGCCGGCCACGTCCGGGGATGCCCATGATGAAGTAATCGTCAGGGATGTACTGCTTGTTCGTGCCGTCGTCGTCGAGATAGAGCCCGTTGTAGGCGAACATCTCGAGGTTCAGGCTTTCGATAATCCCGATCCGGATTACTTCGGGCGACTGGATCCGCGGCGCGATAGACATCAAGGAGAGGTTCTCTTTCGGCCGCAGCAGGTATTCTTTGATTGCGGTGTTTTTCAGGATATAGTCGCCGGTCGCAAAGCTGCAGACAGCGATAGTGGGAACCATGCCGGCGGCAGTTGACACCGTGCGGCTCATGAAGGTCATATCGCCGTAAATGTCGGCGCCGGCATTGTCCCAGGTGTCGCTACCGGTCAGGGTGTCCTTCTGGGTCCAGTCCAGAGTAAAGGTATCCTCGACGTAGGTCACGCCGTCGTCGGAATACCCTTTTGCGGTGAAGGTGCCGAGGGTCAGCAGTTGGGCCGCCATCCACTCGCCGCGGCGGGTGTTCATGTCGGAAAGCTCGGCCATATCGTTGGCGCGCAGTTCCGCCTCGCGCTGCGCCGGGGTGCGGGTGCTGTAAAGCTCCTCGCCGAAGCCGCGCTTATTGAGGTTCTCGACCGAAATCGGCCGCTTGGGCATCATCTTGGGCGGCTTGTAGGATTTCATCGTCGAGCCGACACGTGCCATGTTAACGCCGCTGCTGGCAGGAGCAACAAAGGGTGCCATGGCACGGTTGCCTTTCTTGTACTCGATGTCAACTTCTTCGGTGACAAAGGTTCGGGGGTTCGGGAAAAACGTGCTGAGAAGAAGAGTCGTCGGCTGATAGGACCGCTCGATTGCTTCCAGCAGGATGCGGGTCTGGTTCATGTCAACACTCATTTTCGTCGTACCTCCTTATTGTTCGTTCGTGACGATGATATTGAGCTCACGCAGGCGGTCGGCATGGGTAGCCATCGTGTCGGAGCCGCCGAAGATCAGGTGATCGCCGTTGAATATCCCCTGAGTATAGGCCTCGCCCTTGGCGTCGGCGTCGGCAGGGACGACGACGGTCTGAACTGCGATGCAGTCGGCTACTGCGCTGCCATCGACGGCGGTGCTGTCGACAGTTTTATGCTTGCCGGAGCCTGCCGCCAGGGTGACCGTAAAGCCGTCGCCGGCAACGAATGCCGTAGACCCGTCCACGATAACGAATTTGATCTGTTTGGAGAAAGTGGTGCCGGGCGTGGTCGCCGCTTCGATGATGTCGATGAGATCGCCATCGGGGTCAAAAACATGAGCCATGGCGGCCGCGGCAGGATCAGCAACGGCGGCCGAAACGATCTTGACCTGATATACACCCGGCTTTGCCCCAGCCAGGACCGGGGTGGTCGCGTCTATGGTCAGAGTGCCGTTGCCTGTGTTGGCTCCAGCCTCGCCGGCGCCGGCGACCGCCACGGAGGCAGCGCCGATGGTAATCTTGCCCAAAACAGTTCCCCGGGCGACCGTACCGCTGCCTGCGGCGAGCGTGACAGCTTTTGTCAGAAGCGGGATCTCCGTGCCGCCGATGAGAGCGTCATGCGCAAAGGTGTTAAGAGTTTTCACGAGCTCGGCCATTATTTCTTACCTCCAGTCTTCTTGTTGATGATGTCGGCCATGAAGTTGACCGCCTGGGCTTCTTCCTGGGCGTCAGCCGTGCCGCCGGCGCCGTCGGTGCCGATATTGTCCACGCCAGAATTGGTGGTGTCGGCCGCCAGTCGTTTCAGCCAGCCTTCGCCTTTGTTCTCGGCGGCCGGCGCGGGGGCCGGGGCAGTGCTTTTGACGATCTCAACGGCATTTTTGATGTCGTCGGCCGTCTTACCGGTGGCCTTGGCGTCGGCGACGAGCGCCGTCACGGTCGGGTTTTTCCCGTCATCGAGGGCGTCCAGGGCGGTGATTCGGACCCTTTCGGCCGCCACTGCGTCCTTCCCCGCCTGATTCGTGATCTGAGCGACCAGTTCGGGATGTGCTTTCATAAGGTCATTGACGTTTTTGATTTCCAATTCGGGTTCCTCCTTCGCATGATTTTGAGACGACAACGACTGCCACGCGGCAGTAACGAGTTTTTTGGCTTCGGCCAGAATGGATTCTTTTTGCTGGTCGGCGACCGGGAGCGGCGCTGGCTGAATTCCCTCGATTTTTTTTGCGACTTCGTAAAATTTCCGCATCGAATCGTTGGCCGCGTTTTGGATATCCAGCCGGCTGAAGGCGAAGTTCATTACTGATTCAGACGAATTACCTTGCCCGGCTTTCGAGGCATAAAGCATCTCGGTGGCAATCCTGTTTTTGATGGCCGTATTCGCGTCCATGTAGGTTTCAGCATCCATCATAGCCGATATCTTGTTCCGGCTCAGGCCGGTGGCCATCTGGTATACGTTTACGATTGTCTCCTTCACGA
The DNA here is from genome assembly GCA_032334055.1 of Selenomonadales bacterium 4137-cl. Classification (NCBI taxonomy): domain Bacteria; kingdom Bacillati; phylum Bacillota; class Negativicutes; family Acetonemataceae; genus Anaeroselena; species Anaeroselena agilis. Next base: position 2,142,845 of record JAUOZS010000001.1, read on the forward strand.
CATCCAGGACATCGGCGGCCTTTCGGAGATCCGAAGCGTAGCCGCTTGCATAAGTCAGGGGGTTGTGGGTCATGAACATACACCCGGGGCTCGCTTTTCGTTTATCCCCGGACAAGAAGATTGTCACCGCAGCACTCATTACCTTGCCGTCGCCGATTGTGGTTACAGTGGCGCCGGTTTCCTTATGGTTCAGGAGAGCGTTGCATATGCCGGTCGCAGCGAATACGCTGCCGCCGTAGCTGTCGATCCAGACGGTAATGTTCTGGCCGACATACTGAGATAATTCCTCCCGAAACGCATTAGGCGCGGCTGCCTGCATTCCAAACCACTCATAAATCCAGACCAGATCATCGTCGACAATATCGCCGTCGATCCTGAGCTCGACCTCGTCGGGCTTTGCCGCGTTCTTGATGAAACTCCAGAATTTACTCATCGTCCTTTTTACCTCCTTTCGTCGGAGTTGTGTTCCCTGTCATTTGCGGCACGGTCACGCCGGCCGCTACCATTGCCTGAAGCTCCATGCCGCGTTGCGCGATGTTCTCCTCCCAGTCTGTTCCGGTCATCTCGGCGGCCTCTTTCTCGCCGGTCGACAGGCCGTGCTCGATGCGCAGCGCCGCTCCTTCGGCCTCCTTGACGGGGTCGAGCACACCCATGACCGGCCCGTACCACTCCGCCCCGCACCAGGCGGCACGGATCATCGGGTCATCGAAAAAACCCGGCGCTTCGATGTCGCCGATGGCGACGGCTTCAGCAAGCCAGGCTTCATAAATCGGCTGGTTAAAATCCCGGGCGAACCAAGTGCGGCGCATCTTGAAAGCCATCCATGCCTGCAGCAGGGCGGCGCGGCTGGCGGAATACGACGAGGTGAACGCTTTTATCAGCACTTCATACGGCTGCTCAAGGCAGGCGGCGATCTGGCGGATGAGCTGGGTAGTAAACGGCTCGTAGGCCGAGATACTTCGGCCAGCGTCGATCTGATTCGCCTTATACCCAGGGGGCAGGACGTTCATGCTGCCGGCGCCAAGCTCAAAATCGTTTGGATCGATCGACACCTTTTCCTCATCCGGCACCGCTTCGGCGAGCGGAAAGCCTTGCGGCCCGGCTTGCAACTGCTGCTCGAAGAAGACAGTGAAAAACGCCTTGATGATCGCCGCGGTCAGCTCGGCCTCGGTGTACCTCGTTACCTGCTTCAGCGCCTCGAGCACCGGCGCCAAATAAGGAACGCCCCGGTATTCCTCGGAGCGTGTGTCGTGGCATATCTGCAAGATATTCGGTTGACCGGTTTCCTTGCCGAAGGCCTCAACCCTGATCCACTTCGGCGGCTCCGTCATGTTCGTCGGGTCATAGGGGTAACGATTGCATATCCAGTAAGCGACGACCGCGCCGTCGTCGTCGATCTCCACGCCATTGATAATCCTGTTGCCGTTGTTCGTGTTGACTGCGCGGACCGACAGAAGCGTCAAGGCGCCCATGGTTGGCGAATCGGGATTGCAGACCCTGTCGGCCTCGAACAGTTGGATGCGCAGCGAGTATGGCATGCCCGGCAGCGGCGGCCGGTATTTCAGCGCGGCCCAACCGTCGCCGTTGGTTAGATAGCCGGTATAGGCGATGTCCTGGAGGTCGTAGAAATTATTCTTCCGGTGCAGGTCGCAGAATTTACTGCGAGCCCAGACCTCAAACCTCCGGCGCGTTCGGCGCTGCCACACTTTCGCCTTTTCCTGCGATATGCCGAGGACCGGCCAGTCGATTTTTGGCCGCACCTGAAGCCCTGCGCCGATGACGTGCGTCCTGGATGTAGCGATGGCGCTGGCAGCCAGCGGCTGATTCATCACCGCCGAACGGGAGCGGGCCCTAAGCAGCGGCAGGTTAACGTCGATGTCGGACTGTGGGCTGCTGGGCTCCGGCGTCCATCCTTTCATGCTGCCCTTGCTGGTGCTGGCGCCGCCTTCCGAATACCCGGTGTTGAGCGCCCGGAGCACCTGCCGGGCGGTGATCACCAAACCCGGGGCGGCCGCGGCCGGCGCCGTCGGCTGACGTGCCTTTTGTCGTTGTCGTTTGTTGGACATGCGATCACCTCACAGATCTCTTAATACAACACGCCGGGCCCGGCTACCGGCCGGCAGAGCTGTACCCCCGGCGCCGCCGGCGAGCAGCGAATCGACGCCCTCCCGGATCTGGCTCAGATCGGCGCGCCTGTTACGGCGGCCGCCGGCTGTTTCGTATTCCTGACTTACGAGTGCTTTTTTCTCAGCGTCGATATAGTTTTGCAGTCGCTGGTCCTGCGTTAAATCAGCCATATTTACCCTCCTTCTACCCCTTTTTTGACACAGCCGTAACGCTTCTTCGTGTTTTCCGGCTTATTTTTCGGTGCGCTTTCAACCGCTTTTATACCTAAAACGGCCGCTTTGTAGGCCGCCCAGTTAGGGTTTATGCTGTATAGGCAGGCCAAATTGTACACCCGGAGGTCAAGCGGTTCGTTGCGGCCATCGGGAGAAACGTTCTTCCAAGCCATAACCTTCCGGCCTTTTACCGTTTTGGGCTCCTTTTTTTCGGCTATTAGGCCACGAAAGTAGAGCTGATCATACCCGCGGCGATCGTCATCGGGGAAATGAAAGTACATCGGACCGGGTTTATTGACGTTGATCAGCCGCTGCATGACATATTCCTTGCCTTCATTGACGCCAAGCATCACCAGGGGGATAGCGTATCCTTTAGCCTGGCCCATCTGGTAGATGATCGGTATACCGTGCAGCCGGTGTCCTTTAATGGCGATGCGCTGCTTCCGTCCATTCCTGGCGCAGTATTTATATACCTCCTGGGTGTAGTGACCGCCGGAGTCTATAAAGGTCCGGGCAACCTTCAAACCTTTGCCGTCTGCGCGATAAAACAGGCGATCGAGCTGCTCGTCGAGAGCGTCCCATGTCTCCTGCTGATCGGGCACGCCGAGGACCACTCCCTTTCTGATGCCCCAGCACTCCTCCCCTTCACCCCAGCCGCAGACTTCATACTCCAGGCGGTTATCCTGGGTATCGACTGCGGCCGTCAATAACAAAACGCCGTCCGGCAGGTCGGCGTCGTATTTCTCGCGACGTTGTATCAGGACTCGCTCGTCCTTTATCTCTCCCTTTGGGCGGTAAATCTCGGCAAGTCGGGTATTAACGAACGTCTTGACCTTTTCGGGATCCTCTCCGGCGTCCAGATATTCCGCAACTATTTTCCCCCACGGCACCCAGGGTGAAGCGAAAGAGTTTGCCCGGAACGAACGGATATGGGTAATTTTAGGGTTCTGCGCTAGCCACTCCTGGGGAAATCTCCGAACCTCGGCCTCCGTGTACTCATGGCCACAATCAGGACAACGCCAGAATACCACCGTGACCTTGTGAGACTTTTGTCCGTCGACCTCGAATGTTTCGTATTCGTATCGCATGTTCCACAGCGTAACCCATTGCCACTCTTCGCAACCCGGGCATTGATGCCTCCATTCTTCCTGGCTGCCTAGACTGTATTCGGCCGCGATGCGACTTAGATCATCCGTGGGAGTAGAAAAGACGCCTATGATGGCGTTCCAAAAATTCGACGTGCGTTTTTCCGCCAAGCTGAACGGGTCACCCTCAGTGCCGGCAGACGCCTCAAATCGGTCAAGCTCGTCGACGAGGAGTAGCCGGATGCTTCGGCTGGCCAATCCGGCGGGGGAATTAGACCCGACTAGAGCAAGGAAACCTCCAGGAAATAGTTTTTTCAGCAATGTATTGCCGCTGTCGCGGGTCTTAGGATCAGCAATCAATCTTTTCAGCACCGGTGTGTCGCGGACCGTCGGCGCCAGACGCTCCTTGGAGAACGCTTCGGCGGCTTCGATATTCGGCTGCACCATAAGCGCCGGGCAAGGATCAAGATGGACGAACCGGCCTAAGACGTTGGTTAATATCTCCGATTTCCCGAGCTGCGCCGCTAACATGGCGACAACCCGGCGAACGCCTCGCTGCGTAAAGGCGTCCATGATTGCTTTCTGGTAAGGAGCCCGGCTAGTGTTCCAACGGCCAGGCTCAGCGGCGTAATCAGTCGGCAGGAAACGGTACTTATCAGCCCATTCACTTACCGTCATCCGCAGTGCTGGCGCTACATATTGCCGCAGCAGTCTCTGAAAAAGGCTAAGCGTCTTCGCCGCTATCGTCGTCAGGTTCTGTTTCATCATCGTCACCATCAGGAATAAACTCTGTTACCTCATATTCGGACAACTCCACCAAGATAGCATAGATTTCGTTAGATAGTAATTCGTTGATCTCGTCAAGAGTTTTGTTTTGCAAAATTATGGCCATCTTATGCGGCATCGCCTGCAGTCGGCGTTTAAACACGGTCAGCATGCCGCCAACCATCATCTCCACCTGTTTTGCGTCGTGCAGCCGGCCCTCTTCTTTGGCTAGTTTCAATTCAGTCAATTGCCGTTTTAGAGCCTCATGCTTGGCGCGTTCGGCATCCAGGTCTAAGGTGTCTTCGCCCGGCAATCCGTTTCGCAAAAATTGGCAGTATTTATACATGCTATCAGCAATGGAATATTTGCCGTTAGTCGGTTGAGGAATAGCCCCTTCGTGAACAAGCTGTTGCACGCGCCGTGCGGAAATTCCAAGGCAATGACCGATTCCGGTAGCCGTGGTGTATTTGCCCCGAAGTTCTTTTATCACGTCCATAATCAAAAGCCTCTTTCGCGAACGAAATTCCCCTAAAAAACTCTGCCCCTAGAAAAATTTTGGGCTCGCGAGCGACCGCACCCAAAATTTTTCCCCAGAGGGACCCATAAACTAAACTGTTTTACCCATCGCTGCCTTCACTTTCGCCTTGCACTCCTCGACGCTTATTCCCTCGCGCCTGGCTGCTATCACATACAGTTCGTCATTCGTTATCTCTCTTCTGTGATGAGCGCCATGGGCACCTTTACCAAACGAAGCTGGTCCGCTAAGGATGACGATGTTTTCCCTGATGTCTGGGCCTTTGCCGCCACCCATTCCCTTAGCTTCGATGTGAGCCGCTTCCAGACACTCAAAATTAAAATCGGGCCCGTAGTATTCACAGTGCCCGATCTCTTTCTTCATCTGGGTTAGCAGCTTAGGATTCTTCACTCTTGGATGCTTTGCGAACATGCCATCACCACAATTCAATTCTCCGCGACGCGGAGGATTACTTTGTTACGCCCATGATCTTCGACGAGTTCACTGACTCCCGGCGAGACACCGGGAGATCATCCCGCCGCATGAGTTCCCTATAGTCGACTTCTTTTTTCATGCGCCTGCGTGTAATACACATACAATCGACGAGACCGATCTGAGTGGCTCCGCACTTCTGCTCTCCTGTCTGGTTTATACAATTACGACGATCACAAAAGACTTCGGTCACGGTCGCCACCTCCTGCTAAACAAAAGAGCCGCCAAGGCTTTCCCTTGCGGCTCAATCTCTATTTTAAACTATAGCATATTTAAAACACGAAATGTCGGACATAAACCGGACATGTTTATGTTAACTCACAAACTGGAAGTTTCTATCTTCTCGTAGGCGGTACCGAAACAGAGCATCACATATGAGCCATACAGCTTTTCCCGTCTGCCGGCGAGAGTGCCGCTCACTGTACCCGATAACGTCCTCGATCTCCTTCCATTGCCGATTGCCCATGTATCTCAGTTCAATGAGCTTGCGGCACGTCCCGTTTAGGGTACCGAGTGCGCTTTCGATTTTATTCACCAACGTTTGGAGCTCCATTATCTCCATGTCCAGCTCGCGGATCTCTCTCTGCAAAAACATGAGTCGGTCGGCGTAAGATTCCGGCTGGGTGAGTTCACTGCCGCCGCCGGGCTCGGTGCCATACTTGGCAATGGGCATCCGAGAGCTTTCGAGTTCGGCCAGTTTCTGCTCACGCGTTGCGCTCATGTTTTCGAGGGCAGTCTGAAAGCTTACGAGGTTCCGCAGGTATCCCTCGGTCAGTCGGTAGTAGTCATTGTACCTTAAGATCATATTTATCACTCTCCTCACCCAAAATAAAATGGCCGACACCACAGCGGGGCGCCGGCCTCTCGTTGTTCGAGTCAGCCTCGTTTTAATTCTCCGCGACGCGGAGGATTGGGCTTTTTCGTTTTATTGGTTTCCATCAAGACTACTTCGCCGTCCTGGATGGTGAAGGTCACTTTGCCGTACTTGATTGCGTTGATCTCTCCCGCAGAGTCGTGGGCTTCTCGGCTTATTTGTTCGACGACTTCCTCTTTTGTCGCCATGGTTCTATGCCGTCCTTCTACCTTGATATCGCTCCATGAACTGCCCTAACGTCATGTCGTTTATCTTTGCAAGGTGTGCAGCCAGGGCCGTAACGTTTCGAGGCTGTGATGCACCGATAGCGTCACAAAAGTATCGAAGAACGAAGTCCCATTTCCGGCCGTAAGTATCCGCCTCCTCGACAACCCACGCCTTGAGGTATCGACCGTTAATTGTGAACCTTCCTATAGGCTCCACCATGTTCGATGATTCAGAATATCGCCATCCGCTTTCAGAGTTATCCCAGTTTTCCTCCGGATCGGCGCACAGGAGTTCGAACTCTTCATCGGACATCTGGCATACGCTAAGGTTGTCATCGGGCCGCCAGCCGTGACCACTCCATGTAATTTTTGGCTTAATGCCGATCCGTTCAAAGTGCTGCTCGATTCCTTCTCCGAAAACAAGTATTTCCTTCATCGTATCTCTCCTCCTATACCTGTTCTACCTTGATACGGTTTCCGCAGGGGCATTGGAATAAATCGGCGTTCCCTTCCCTGCGGATATGCTGTAGGTCAGGGTTTACTACTTTGCACTTGTTGCAGGCGTATTCCTGATCTTTGGTGAGGAATACCCCGTAAAAGCGGCAGCCGTCCTTGATGAAGGGTTGATTCCAGTTTGGGCTCATCGTCAGCAGTCCTCGTCTCGAATTCTGTTTATCGACCTCGCTGGGTCGAAGCCCTCAGGGTACCGAGCACGAAGTTTTTCAATATTGGCCGCCGCTACGTCGGAGAGACTGAGGCCGGCGGTGGTGGCCAGGGTGGCTATGTACCAAAGGCAGTCGCCGAGTTCCTTTTGGAGCTTGTCCTTGTCCAACTGATGGCCGTGGAAGACGACCTTTTTGAGGTAGTCGATGGTTTCGCCCGCCTCACCGGCCAGCCCCATGCCGAAGTTGGTTAATCTGGTATGCTCGGTCTTATTACCGGCCGTTCTCTCGGCGAGCTGCTGATAGTCATCCATTGTACGAGCTGCTTCGGCATTTATTTGTGGCTTATCATCAAGCACTATTCCAGCCTCCCGGCAGCGGGACAGGGTAGCACACATCTCGCGCCTGGCGCAGCCCTTGCAATATGCGTCCACATATCGCTGTGTTTTTTCTTTAAAAACAGCACCACAAAAACGATCCATATGCTTACCCGCCGCTTGCGCCACGTCCAGCAGGAGTCGGTTGTGGACTTCGGCATCCATAGCCCTTCGTAGCGCGTGGGGAGCTATGACCATTACGACATCCCGCCATTGCTTCGATACAGTTGCCGCAGCTATAGCGTCTTCACAGTGTAAAAGATCGATCGCCAAGTTGCGCTTTTCTTCATCCGGCTTCATAAAGGCCTTCCTCCTTCTCCTTGATTAGGCGGTCGATAAATTTCGAGCATTCGTCCATATTCAGTGTCGCCGGATCCGTCATGGTTTCGTATCCGAGTTCCCTCTGAAGCTCGTATGCCTTGTCCATCATTCTGACGGTGGGCTTGTTGAATTGCGGGCCGCCTGGTCGACGTTCGTTTTGGCAGTTTCTCAGATGGGGCATTGTCGGGAGCGATCCGCAGGATGAGCAGCGTTCGGGATTGGTCTGAAGCTCTATTGGCGCCGCCCAGCAGGTTTCACACTGCGCGGGGTCCGTTTTCCCAAGGTAGCAAGTGTCGCATTTCATGGCTTCTCTCTCCCTTTCCGCCAGCACCACGCATACAAAAACGCGATTCCAGCTATACACAATACCGGCCATTCAAGTGTCATTTTCATACCGCCTTTCCCGGTACTGGTTTTTTACCCGCCCGTGTGGTTGAGTTTACCCGGTATCCGCCTCGGCCGGTGCCTCCGTTTCCTAGCCGGTTGAGGCTTCTTCGGTGGTCAGCTACGGTTGATTCGCAGACTTTCATTCTCCGGGAGATTTCTTTATCGGTGTACCCCATGGAGTAAAGAACTTCGTATCTACGCCTGTTGTGAGGTAGGTCAAAAAATCTCATCTCTCTCCCCCTTTAACCGAACGGTATTTCTTCTTCCGGGTTGTCGGCCGGGTGCGGGGCTTCTTCTCGCTTGTATTCGAGGAATTCGATGTATGAGGCAATGACTTCCGCCACTCTGCGCTTTTGGCCGTCGTTGGTTTCGTATGACCTGATTTGCAGCTTGCCTTCGACGAGGATGCGCTGCCCCTTGGTGAGGTTGTTTCCGCAGGTTTCGGCGAGCTTTTCCCATGCGACGATTGGGACAAAGTCGGCGTCGCTTTTGCCGTCGTGTCTATTTCCTCCGTGGCGGTTGACGGCTAGGGTGAAGGTGGCCACCGCTTTGCCGGACTGGGTGTATCTTACCTCGGGGTCCTGGCATAGCCGTCCTGTCAAAATTACCTTGTTCATGATTTCCCCCTGATCTGGTGGTAGGCCGAGGCTAACCACGCTTTTCTGTCCTTCGGGAGATAAACTACTGGGCATTGGGCGTGATTGATAAGCAGGTCTTTGAGATAGCTGTCGATGTAAGCTTGGGAGACTATGTCGGTAAGCCTGAAGCCGTCGTTTTTTATCTCGCCGGTTGGTATGGGGCAGAAGATTATGAGGTCGTATTCTTTGCTGTGTTGGGCGGCGTGGCGGGTAAAGTCGATGATCAGTCCCTGGTCAAGTCCATAGAGCCGCATGTAGGCGATAACGTCGAAGACGGTGCGGTCGCTGATGAATTCATTCTCTTCAGCCCAGAGTTGGCGGTAATAAATGCGCTGCTGAAATATCCTTACGGTTTCTCGGTCAGCGGCCATGATCTGGTCGTTATCCGTAAAGCCCATCTCGGCGGCGACTGTGCGAGCTACTTCGTGGATGCGGTGAAGCTTGGTGATTCTCTGAAGCTTTCGGGCCAGGGTCGTTTTGCCTACGCCGTGAGCTCCTGATATGCCGATTCTCATGATTGTCTCCTATCCGGCTTTTGTTCTGAGGCTTTGGCCGGAGAATGTTATTTCCTGCATGGTTGACCTCATCCGGTCGATGATTCTTTCGGCGTAAGTCCGTTTTAGTTGCTCGCTGCTGAGGTTGGTGGTGATGATCACCGGCAGAAGGCCGTTGTATCGTTCACTGATGATGGAGTCGACTTTGGTCAGTACCCAGCCTTCGGTGTGCTCTGAGCCGAGGTCGTCGATAACGAGCACGCGGGTTTTCCGCAGGTCATTTTCGAACTTGGCCCACTCTTCGACGTTCTTGGCTTTGAGGCTGAATATCGTGTCGAGCAGGCTGGACATGGTGATGAACAGGCCGTAACCTCCGGCGTGAATGTGTTCGAGCAGGACCGCGACAGCGAGGGTGGTTTTCATTGTGCCGACCGGACCTTTGAGGAGCAGGCCTTTGCCGTTTTTGATGTTGCCCGACAGGTTCCCGGCGTAGGTCTTTAGCTGGGCGTATTCGTGAGTTATAGACTGGGGAACGCCTTTGGCTTCAATGGCCTGAAAGGTACAGCCTTGATACCGGCGGCCGATGCCGGCCATCTGGATGCGCTTTTCGGTTTCGCGAAGATCCTTATCAGAGAGCGGTGTGTCGCTCAGCGTCCCAGTCGACTTGTCCTGGTCTATGTCCAGCTTTAGCCTGTCGGCGAATTTGCGGATGTCCTCGTCCACGATGCTCTTCCTCCCATGGTTTTTGATAGTCTTCGTAGCCGTCAGCCCGCCAGTTCTGCAAAATTCCTTCGGAGTAACCAATCCTGCGGCGGCCGGCGGAAACAGCCATTTCGAGGGATTTTATAATCCAGTCCCGCGGGTAGTGATCTATCAGAGACAGCACTTTTTCGCGGGTGGTGTCATTGATTATGCCGAACTTGTTCTGCACGAACGTGAACACCTCTGCGACGACTTCCTGCTCGCGCGCGCTAACAACACACTGAGAAGGAATAGAAGTAAAAGAAGGAATAGGGCGAGTAGTACGCTGCTCCTCACTTAGTACTTCCGTACTGCTCGGTGAGTCCTCACGTACTTGTAGGTTAGTAGTAACCGAGTTATCACCTACAGGTGCGGGAATAGTGCTGCCGTTCTCGTTGGGGTGTGGGCTCTGGTGCTTCTTCCAGTTGTTGATTTGGATATACTTGTTGCCGTCGACTTCATACCTCGAGACGAAACCTTTTTCGGCCAACTGCTGCATGAGCTCGTCGCCATCGCAGTTGTCATATGGAAGGATTTCGCCTTTGAGTTTACGGGGGCGGTCTTCAAGGCGTCCGTCACGATCAGCCCAACACCATAACCCGGCAAAGAATAACCTCGCCAGCGGCGATAGTTCGCCGAGGTCTTCGTTTTTAAAAAAGCCCGGTTTTATGTCTCTTTTTCTTGCCACTTCTCTCACCGTCGCTTCCTAAATAGGGGTACCGAGTCACTTGCCGATAATCAGGGCGGCTATGTAGCGCATATGGCTCCCTCCCCGGGCTGATAATCCAGGCGCTTCTTCTGCCTGTACGCCTTGCGGTCGAAGTCCTCAAACCTACAGGCCTTCTTCGACCAGTATTTATTGCACCAGAGTGCCAGTCGGCGGGTGATCTCCGGCGCCTTCCGCTTGTCGTAGACCATTATGAAGGGGTTGGCACCGTATTCGTCGAGGATGTCAACCCGCCGGCGGTCATCTTCGTGGGTGCTGTTGTAGTTGGTGAGGACGTAGAAGGAAAGGTCGTCGCCCCGTAGGCCCCTGGCCAGCAGCTTCTCTATTCCGCTGCGGACGATCTGCTCGTCACCGATATGGTCGAAGGCAAAATGGATGCGCCGGCCGTGCTTCATATTGGCGATGTAGTCGGCGGCTTCGTCGGTGACGAGGCGGATATCAAGTCCCTGGGTGAAGTCCACTCTGTAGCCGTGGTCGATGATCTGCTGGGCCTTCTCCCGCCACAGCGGCGAGGCAAGAAAGTTGTTGTCGAGCAGCACCAACGCCTTCGACTTGGGGTTCGCGATCTCGACCGGCCAGGCGACGTGCCTGATGTTTCCCTCTTTACGGGGAACGACGCAGAACGGGCAGGTGCGGATGCATCCGCGGGAGGTAAAGCCGAAGCCGTAGGTTATGCCGTAGAGGTCGTAGTCGGCGGGAAGTGCCTCGATATCGGGCGGCAGGGTTTTTGTTATGTCCCAGCCGGTGCCACCGACTTCAACGCCTGCGGCCGCCAGTTTCTTGGCTAGTCTCAATGAGCTCCGCTTCACGGTGTCGTCGAAAATGACCGCTGCGTAGGCCTTGTCGATGGGGTTGAAAAGATCTTGGCCGAGAAGGTAGTCGTCGGGGTTGCGGTATAGGATTACGTCGTCGCCACGGGCTTTGTGGTAGGCTGAGAGTTTCATCAGCGCTAAGTTGGGCAGTTTGCCGTCTACTTGGATAAGCGCGACTTGCAAGGTGTCACCCCGCTTCATAAAAAGTGTCATCTTCGTCTCCGAAGTTCTCCATCTCAAACAGGTCGAGATAATATTGCTGTTCAGGCGATAACTTCAGACGTCCCATATACCACTCATAAATGGCGTCTCCGCTTTTCCATGTGCGCGAGAGCGCGAAGTGTTCGCGTCCGTAAATTTCGTAGAGTTTATTAAATGTCCAGCGATACATGGCGGCAATTTTAGGCCACCGCTTCTCTTCCATCTGGCGGTGGGCATTAGACACCAGCGGGCAGAGAACGCATCCGAGACGCTTGAATCCCTGGTCGTATAATGCAGGGTATGGTAATCGCTTTTGGCGAATAAGTCCCCAGACATCGGCGTCGGCCCAGGGTGCAATCGGATTTATAATGAGCCGTGATTTCTTTTCATTGGCTATGTGCGCTCTAATGTCGTTTTCTATGATCGCCCGCTTTGCTCTTTTGGGGCTCTCGGCCCATCGTATCCCCGTCAAAAGAATCCGGCCCCCCGAGGAGCTTTCTTTCTGGCAACTGCAACAATACCGCGCATTCCTGGTTGGAGGCATTTTTTTGTGTAGAATAAGGTTCCACATCGACCACTCTCCACGGTCTTGGGAAACGTCCGGTGCGTACTCGCGCATATGGTAGATAAGCTCCGGAGGGTCGACGGTCGTAATTTTGTAGTGAGCGTCATATTTGACACCGGCTTGGTCGGCGCACCATTTGAGGGCGATGCTGTCTTTGCCGCCGCTGTATGCGAGGTAGTAGCCCTCGGGCGGTTCGTTTTCTTGTAGTATCCTTATGGTGTCAGCGACAGGGTCTGAAAATTTACCTGTGAATAAATCCTGCTTTTGATACAATCACCTCCACCTCCGTGGGTCCGTCCTCCCTCACCCATACCCCGCCGGCCGTCAGGTCAAAGTAGTCGCCTTTTTCGCTGGCCAACAGGCAGGTCAGTATCTGGTCGCCTATCGCCCGGGCCGCCGGCGGCGGTACTGCGTTGCCGATCGCCTCTCTCCAGCGGGCGTCTGATTTGCCGGCGAGCACCAGCGGCTTGCCGTTCACCGTGAGCGGGAATCCCTGCAGCGCCGCCAGTTCGAGTGTCGTAAGCGGCCGGTGCCAGGTGCCGTCCTCGGCGATGATTACCCAGACGCCGCTTTCTTTGTCGCCGGGTATTCTGGGATCGGCGACGGAGGCGGGGCTGCACATGGTCCGCATGTTCCCCCTGACGGTTACCGCCGGTTCATTCCAATTCTGAACGCCATAGGAGGCGGGGTACATGTCGCATTCGAAGCGCGGGTCGGCGATGGAAGAGGCTCCCGCGTGGACGTCGCCGGCGGCAAGTATAGTGCTGCCGGGCTTGTCCCAGGCGTGGACGCCGAGGGCGCCGTTCCTGATGTTGTTCCCTAGCCTGGGGTCGGCGATGGTGTGCCCGCCGCAGCTAGGCGAGTGGCCGCTCGTGATGGTACCGGATGGCGTATCCCATGGGGTGACACTGTAGCTGTGGTTATAGTAGCCGGCGGCGTGCTGGACGCGGGGGTCGGCGATCGACTGAGCGCCTGATTGGATATCAGGAATGCCGGTGACGCACGTGGCCGGCTTGTCCCATTCGCCGAGTTGGAACATGTTGTGATACCCTTTCTCCCTGGCCAGGCGCGGATCAGCGATGCAATGCCCTCCGGATGACGGCCCGGTCCCTCCTGTGACGGTAGTCGCCGACGCGTCGAAGGCCTGAACATTATAGAGGTTGGTACGGTCGCGGCCATTGGTGCTCTTGATGTTCACGCGCGGATCGGCGATAACATGGCCGCCGCAGCTGGGGCCGGTGCCGCCCGCTACCGTGCCGGCGGGTCCATCCCAGCCGGTAACGGTATAGGCGTGGTTGAATTTCGGAGATTTCGGATCGAGGCGCGGGTCGCCGACGCTCAGTGCTCCATTGTTCGGCCCGGCGGCGCCGGTGACCGTCTTCGCCGCGGCGTCCCACTTCCCGACTTGGTAGAGGGCGGCGTGGCCGTCTTTGATATCGAGCCGGGGATCGGCGACCGCCGGCGCACCGCTGCCGAATCTTGTTCCCGTGATGCAGGGGGCGGTCTCGTCGAATTTGATTACCCGGTAGACGCTGGGGTGGCGGCTCTCCCTTTCGTTCAGCCTCGGGTCGCTGACGGCCGCCGGCGTGCTGCCGCCTATGCTGGTGTTGCCGGTTACGGTGCCCGATGGGCCCTGCCAGTCCATAACGCCCATTGTGCTGCTGCGGGGGATATGCTCCAGCCGGTACTGCTCCGGGGCGATCTTCTGCAAGTCTCGCCAGTCGCCGCCGGCGGGGATGAGCGCCAGGCGCACCCAGGTTTTCCACTGGAGGCGCGGGAGGCGGTGCATAGGGCCGCAGCTGGGGGCGTCGGGCAGGGGTATGGGGCCGATGATGTCGCCGATGGTGCGGAGCTTCAGTTTCGGCGGCTGGTAGAGGTAGGCCGGGACTTTGGCTTCGTTGCGGGCTACCAGGAGAAAGCGTTTCCGCCGCTGGCCGAGGCCGCCGAGCTCGCCGCAGTCGTGGTCGCCGCCGTGAAATACGTAGCCGTAGCGGCCGAGTATCTTCTTTACCTGCTTGACGAGGAACGCTCCCCTGGTTTTGATCATCGGTACGTTCTCGATCAGGATGAACGCCGGCAGGTCTTCCTCGAAGGCCCGCATCGTGAGGCCCATGGAGCGGACCACTAGTCGGTTGAGGGCCTGGTACTTGTCGCTGGCCGCGCTCTTGCTGGGCAGGAGGCCGCTGAATCCCTTACAGGGGGGCGAGAGGAATACGACGTCTGGGTAATCGCCGGCGGCGCGGTAGAGGTCGTAAGGGGTGACTTCCCGCCAGTCCTCGGGAGGCTCTTTGCCGTGGAAGGCGATATAGTCGGCCCGGTTGAAGAGGTCCATGCGGACGGCCGGGGCGTCGGTGAGATATTCGAAGTCTTCGCAGCAGAGCGGGTCGCAGTCGATGCCGGCCAGGGTGGTAAATTTGGCGACGGCACCTTTGTATTCGCCGACGGACTCTTGCATGCCGACCGCTGCGCCGCCGCTGCCGCAGAATAGGTGTAGAGCTTTGTAACGGTTCATCATCCCGCCTCCCCTTTCACTCCGTCGAGGCGCATCGCGTGCCCCATGCCCTCGTCGATGAAGTCAAACAGCGTCGGCGCGTCTCTCATCGCCTCGGCCACCTGCATGTATCCCAGGCCGTCTCTGAAGTAATCGCTGTTGAGCTCGCAGGCCTGTCCATACCGGCCGAGTTTCACGGCCACCATCGGGACCGTCATGATCCCCCCGAACGGGTCGAATACCACCTCTCCGGGGTTCGAGTACCGGTTTATCAGCCGTTCGACTATATCCAGCTGCAGCGGGCAGACATGCATTTCCCTTCTCTTCTGCGACTGCTTCGTGTTCAGCGTCTTCATTCGGTTGATGTCGTCCCATACTCCATCCGTCCAGGATCCGGGAGCGACTACCATGAAGCTCGCCGGCAGTTTGCCGTCCTTGTCGAGCTTCTTGGCCAGGGCGATGTGCTGGTGGTAGTCGTAGACCGATTCCCTCGAGTATTTGCGGTAAACCGCCTGGAGAGAGTCGACGGGAAGTGCGGCCAGTTCTTCCTTGCTTATCAGCCGGTCGCCTGACGATCTCCAGTAGCCGTGCGCGTCGATTTGCCACTGTGCCCGGGTGTATTCGTCCTTGGACTTGGCGACTGGCATATCGGCGTAAGCCTTCGAGGTATCGCTGGGAAGTCGGCGAAATAGCAGGATATACTCCGGGCAGCCGACGCCCATCTTGCTCCCGTCCTTGCACTGCTCCGACCAGCCCAGGCGGTAGGTCTGATTGTTCTCCCTCACCACGTCGGTGACGACGGTTATGCGGCCCATGTACTGGAAGCCGTGGCGGAGGAAGTGCGCGACTGTGAGGTCGCTGAACGGGTCAACGGTGGGCATGCCCGTGCCGGTGGCGTTGCCGAAGAGGATACGGTCCTTGACGTGGATGGCGGCTATTCTTCCGGGCTTCAGGATCCGGAGGAGGTTCGGCGTCAGGAAGTCCATCTGCTCGAAAAACTTCTCGTTATCCTTGTTGTGGCCGAAGTCGTTGTAGGACGGGGTGTATTCGTAATGGTTGCTGAACGGGATCGAGGTGACGATCATGTCGATGCTGTCAGCTGTCATCCGTTCGGCTTCGAGGATACAGTCGTTATTGGTGATGGTGAAGTGCTTGCCCTTGACTTCCACTCTCTCAACTCCGATTGACCTGGCCATTTTTTCAGCTAACGAGGTGCTGGACAGGCCGTGTTTTTTGATGATGGCGGTCATCTTCTTGACCATCGCGTCATGCTGCCGCCACTTTTCGAGGAGCACTCTGAGGATCTGTCGCTCGCTTTCGGTGTAGATGATGTCGATGATTACCTCCTCCGTCTGAAGGAAGCGATAGATCCTGTGAATGGCCTGGATGAAGTCGTTGAATTCATAGTCGATGCCGAGGAAGATGGCTCTGTGGCAGTGGCGCTGGAAGTTGCAGCCCTGGCCGGAAAGCTCTTTTTTAGTGGCGAATAGCCGGATGCGGCCGTCGCTGAAATCAATTACCCGCTGTTCGCGGAGGTCATAGTCTTGGCTGCCGTAGATGTCGACCGCGGCGGGCAAGGCCTTTTTGATCGCATGCCGCTCGGCTTCGAGGTCATGCCAGAGGATAAAACTATCGTCGGAGGAGTTGACGATCTCGGCCATCTTGGCCACACGGCCGTCGATGCTGTCCCTTTTCTCTTTGGCGGCGTCGGCCAGGGAGACAGCTGCATCTCGCAGGAGTTTGACCTGGCCGTCTCTCTCTGTGCCGGCGGTGGAGTTGTCGACCGGGATCTCGTGGTAGTTGATCTTCAGAGGTGGCAGTATGTAGCCGGTGTCGTAGAAGCCGAGGTCGGAGGGCGCGGTGATGAACAGGGCCCAGGAGGAAAGCCACAGCCAGAATTCGGCCTCCTTGTGCGGGTAGAGGGTGAGATTGTTGGCCTTGGTGCTGTCGCGCTGGAAGAATCTCGTAAGGGCCTGGCCGGTGTCCATGATCTCCAGGTAGCCGGCGTAGTGGATGAGCTCTTTATAGCGGTTGGGCGCCGGCGTGGCGGTGGCGAGGAGTTTATACCGAACGCCCTTGAACTTGTCGAGGAAGGTCTGATAAGTCTTGCTGCCGTAGCTCCTGAGGACGGAGGCTTCGTCGAGGGCGGTGGCGGTGAAGCATGTGGGGTCGATATCGCCGTCGCGCACCCGTTCATAGTTGGTTATGAGGATATCGGTTTCAGCCGCGGCGACTTCGGCCATTGTCCTGACGTACTGCGGAGGATCCATGCCGAGCAACTGCACGGCGTCGCGGGTGAATTCCTGTTTTACCCCCAGGGGGAGGACTATCAGGGCCTTGCCTCCCTCTTTGGCGATGATGATCCGGCACCATTCAAGTTCCTGGACCGTCTTGCCCAGGCCGAAGGATTCGAACAGCGCCCGGCGTCCTCCCCTAATGGCCCACCTGACGGCCTCCCGCTGGTGGGGCTTTAGCGCGGGGTTGATGTCGTCGATCGATATGTCGAAGCCGCTGTCTTTGGCGAGCTCCATTTTGTCGAGTAAAAATTGCTGATAGTTCATATCTCACCCCGAAAGCATATACTATACCGAGGGGACCTTCTGCCACATCCTCTTGGCCCCTACACCGGCCCGGCTTTATGCCGGGCTTTTAACTTTGTTCAGCTTGATAGCCTTGATCTTCTCGACCAGATTACTCATGTGCTGTGTGGCCACCGTCTGGGCTATAGCGCGGTCCTCTTCGGTCTCCGCCTTGTCTCCCATGAGGCCGAGGAATTGCTCCGTCTTAAGCCCCAGAGCCTCCTGGATAGTCTCGTCGGAGCCGTCCTCGCTAACGAGGTAATAGCAGAGGATGGAGTTTTCCTGCCCGATGCGGTGGGCACGGTCCTCGCATTGGGAGTGGATCGCCGGCGACCAGTCCAGCTCTCCGAATACGACGCTGGTTGCGACCTGGAGGCCGTCGAGGCCGGCCGCCGTCCGGAGAGATATACAGCAGAGGGGCGTCATGCCGCTCTTAAACATCTCCACCGCCTCATTCTTAGCGGCGGCATCTTCCTGGCCGGTGATCTTGCCCGGACGGAATTCCCGCAGCTCCTCCATGTAGATGTCGAACACCGCGTGATGGTAGGCGAACAACAGCACTTTTTCCCCGGCCTCCAGCAGCATCCTGACGAAAGCGCAGACGGCGGAAGCCTTGGCTATTCCGGTAGCCATACGGGCCGCTCCCTCGATCTCCCTCTTCACTCTGCCCTTCTCCAGCATGTCCTTGATGGCGTCGTAACCTTGGGCCTTCTCGACGGCTTCGCGTATCAGGTTGCTGAATACGGCCTGATCGGATTCGATAGGCTCAACCACTCGACGCTTAGGCGGCAGCTCGCCGAGAACGTCGGCCTTGGTGTGGCGGATCATCAGGCCCTCGCGCTTTAGGTAGTCGCCGAGGTTAGCCGGATCGGTGACGATATCGCCGTCGTAGCCATAGCACCATGTTCTCGAAAAGCTCTCCCAGTCCGAGAGGCAATGGAAGTCGATGATGTTCATGACGTTCCATATCTGGCCGCCGCGGCCGTAAATCGGGGTACCGGATAATCCTATGACATTCTCGGCCTTGTCCGCCACCAGCGAGGCGGCGGAGTATTTCTCCGTTTGCCGGTGCCGGAGCTCCTGGATCTCGTCGAAGATCACCGTCTTGAAGCCGTATTCCGGCAGTTCGTTCTTCCAGCCTCGCAGGATGAGGTAGTGCATGATGTAGATGTCAGCAGTCGGCAGGTCGTAGGGTTTCAGTCCCTTGATGACATGGACGAACGGGGGTACTGCCTTGCCCTTGCTAAACAATGTTGGCGCCTGCCCTATCGACGGCGGGAGGTCGAGGAATTGGGCAATCTTGTCGAGCCACCCCAGAATAAGGTGCGGAGGAACGACAATCAGGGCCGGCCAGGCGTTCACCGCTGAGAGGAACGCCAGCGCGATCGGCGTCTTGCCCAGGCCCATCTCGTCAGCGTCGAGTGTTCGCCGGTTGTGCATCAGGTGGGCCAAGCTTTCCTTCTGGTACTCCCTGAGCGTCCCGGTAAATGCCGGCGGGGGCGTGACCTTCGTCGGGGCCTTGTTGATGGCCTCCCGCTTTAGGACATGCTGGACGGTTTCCTCATACGTCTGCCGCCACTTCGCTTCATCGGCGATTCGGAGAGGGTAGCGGAGCATCAGCCAGTTAAGGTCGCCGTTGGTGCGCCGGTTGGTGCGGAAGCGGACGCGGGTGCGGTCATAGGTTTTGGAGCCGGGAAAGAGGCGCTGCGCGATTTCGATGACGCAGGGCTCCCCTTCTATTTCCCAGTCCTGTTTTCGTTCGTTGAAGGTCAGGGTGCCGTAATAATACTCGGCTTCAGAGGGGAACTGCAGGTATTGCGGAACGGTCATAAAGCGATACCCCATAATTTATTGAGTGCGATCAGCAGGCAGGGCTTGCCGCTAATCTCTTTGGGTACGTCGTGGATCAGTTGCTCTACGATAAGGATGATGCCTGTTATCTGATGGCAGGCGGCGTAGCGTTCAATCTGGGCGATCACCGCGAGCTTGGGCGGCTTGCCTTTCTTAACTTCCACCCCGATACCGCCTTCGACGAGGAAGTCGATGCGGCTCCGGGGGCCGAGGCGATATTCCTTCTCCGCAGGCAATCCGGCCTCTCGTAGGACGTCCGCCACCATGGACTGCAACTTGTATTCGTCAATGATCTTGGGGACGCGAAGGCGGCGCAGGGCTGCGGCTACTTCGTCTATTGTCATCATCATCACCCCTCGCATAATGCCTGGCACTCCCACCAGATCAGGCCCTCCAACTCTACCGCCAGCTCCCGCACCCGCGGCGGCTGCACAGGCGTCAGGCCCTCATCTTTGAGCATAGCGGCAATCTTGCGCCAGGCTTCTTCTCCATCGGCGGCCCAGACGCGGCAGGAGCGGACCTGCCGCTGCGTTATTGGGGTACCGAACATCTCGCCACCACTTCCCGGATGCTGTCCTTCCAGGCTACCTTCGGGTTCTGGCGCAGGCAGTGATAGAGCAGCATCGTATTGGTGTCGTTCTGGGCGACCTTCAGCCGAGCGATGGCCTCGGCCAGCTCCGGGCTCTGCTCCTTTACCCGCTGGTCGATCTTGTTCATCTTGCCGATCCAGATGTCGTGGGTGACGTAAATATCGACTGCCTCAACAACGCTGACAGCATTGAGTACGCCGCCCAGGTTTGGCTCGATAGAGACGGAGGTGTTGAAGCCGGCTGCTCTGGCAAACAAAAGTGATTTAATGCGCTCCTCCGGCGGCGGCGCCCCCGGCTCCCATAGTGCGCAGGTGTCGGCGTCCATGCTGCCGATGGTGAATCGGAAAAGTATTTGCCGGCGGTAATCGGTAAGCTCCGCGCAGAGCCGCTCGATGCAATCGAGGTGAGGTTTGCTGACGATCAGGACATCATTGCCAGCGGCGAGCATGCGACTGAGGGCAATGACGGCCGACTCCAGGTAGATCGACGTAATGTCGTGGGTGGTGGGAAACATGATTACGTCGTCGGCTTTGCTATACCAGCGCTTGTCGACGGCCGCCTGGTTGATGCGCTCGGTTGTCCAGTCCTCCGGCCGGATGCGCTTCCATCGGTCGACGGCGTCGGCCCGGGCGTAGCAATAGGCGCAGTTGTGGCTGCAGCCGCGGCCGATGTTGTAGCGATGCTTGGCCCATTCGTCAACGCCGGTGCCGGCGCGTTCGCGGGTGAAGGGGTCCATTTATACCGCCTCCCGTTGTCTAGCTTGAAGAGGCAATAAATACTTGCTAACTATGCCCACGATTGGGCAGATAAGGTGCTTACCGTTGATAAGAACAGTGCTGTTGGGGTTGTCGGCCTGCTGCTCTGCTGTCTTGATGACGTTGAAAATGTCGATGTACTTTTGGTCTATCAGGACATACCCGCCGTCGCGGGCAAGGTAAGCTTTGTCATTATGCTCTGTCAATCCGGTCAGTTCGAGAGTAACATTTTGGGCATTGATGGCACTTGCGATTATGCCGCGGGCACTCTCGGGGAAGTCTTTGTGCGGGCGCTGATTGCCGGGATAATACCACCCATTTACCTCGCGGAGCCGCAGTGACGCCTGAACGTGCCATAGCTCGTCGTCACTCAGCACAAGCATGATCTGCGTGTTGGTTACAAGGTTTATTCCATCGTCGCCACTATATAGGCCAACTTGATGGCCCCGAAGCGCGGCGATCACCTTTGACATGTTGAGCTCAGGAATAGGCTTTACCACTGAACGACTTGCCATCTACCGCGCCCCCTTCCGGGCACAGCAAAAGCCGCAGGGTTTCCGCGGCTTATTTCGTTTGGCCTTCTTTTTCATATCTCTCATCTCCCAAAATCAGATTCGAGGAGCGGGCCGGGGGCCGTAATGGCCCCCATCTGGCCCCTGTAACAGTATGAGGTTACTGATTATCTAGCCGCCTTTGTCGTGTTCCCGGCCGTCAGGCGAGGTGTATCCGTTTTCAACCGGGCGGGCGGCGCATAGGCACCACCTCGGCTTTCTTCATGGGGTTCGGTGATTAGGCAATTTCGAAGTGCTTTTGCACGAGCGCTTTTACCGTACCGTAGTTGTGGTGTTCATAAATGCGCTCCTTAATTAAAACTCGGGTATAACCACGAGATGCTTTTTTGCTCTCATCTCGGTAATAATTCGAATCGCTCAAGCAATCGTCCAAAAGCGTATGGTTGATAAAGTAGATGTCTCCTTGGTCGTTGACGTTATAGCGGCGACGAATTTTGCTGTCCTTGTAATAATCGAGGTCGCCGTAACGATAATCTCTCTTCTCGTCAGATACCCTTTTATAGCTCTCCAAGTCTTCCGTCAGAAGTTTTGCCTTTGCTAAAAACATCTCGGTATCAAACTTGACGATAAACATGTGGTAAGAGTGGTAGAATTGGCTGACGATGAGCGTATATTTGAAATCTGAATCCAAGAAAAAACCTCCTTATGCGCAGTCCCCGCCCGGCCGGCCGCCGGTGAGCAGCTGCTTCGTCTTTACGATCCGTATGGTCCGCGCGCTGATCTGCCGGCGCCGCCCGTCGATCATGTGGCTGTTCGCCAGCCAGGCAGTGAGGTCGATTACTTTGCTCATCCCAGCGGCCTCCAGTCTGTGCAGCCGCACCAACATACTCCCGGTCGAGGGTTGGGGCGGGTGAATCTTAGCGTGTGTCCATTGCCGCAGATCCAGCGGCGGTATAGTTCGAGCATGGCCGTCACCTCGTTTCGTTCAGGTTGACGTAGGGCTTTTCACATTGGCGGTTGTCGTGGACCTTGACGACCTTTCTCTTCTCGCTGTCCCACATGGTTGAGTATTTGGGGCCTAAAGGCAGTCCGCAGGCCGCACACTTGGGTTTTGCCATCGGTGTCTCCTTGTTCCATAGATTTACCAGTTGATTTTCTCTCCGAGCGGGAATATAATCAGTTTTACCAAACACACGTTCGGAGGTAATTATGGAAAGGCAGTTTTTGCGGATCGTGGCCGAGCACGATCAGGACGGGAACATCCGGCCGCTGCTTATCAAGTGGAAGGATGGCAGATGCTTTACGGTTGACAGGGTCCTTGACGTTCGCCAGGCTCCTGCGTTAGCCGCCGGTGGTCTGGGTATCAGATACCACTGCCGTATTCACGGGAAGGAGTATTATCTGTTCTGCGACGAGGGCAAGTGGTTTGTCGAGCGGCCGGAATCTTCACGTCCTCTAAGGGAGGGAAAAGGCAGGTAGTTGACTAGGATTATTGATCGGTGTAAAATATAGGTGAGTTCACTTAACCGCCTTGATGGCGGCTTTTTCTTTTATAGGGACCAGTAAGAGCGAGAAAGCTGATCTGACGAGTTCGGTTAATTCCTTGGTGCATCTGTTCCATACGGGGATTTCCTGCTCGTCCACGCGGTTGTCGCGACAGATCCTGGCGATCTCTTTTTGCACCGCGCCGGCGTCGTCCATTTCGACCTGTAGGTCGCAGTAGCTGGACGATAGTTCCCTGATAGGAACTTCCGGAAGCAAGGCGGCGCCGACTTTGTTTTCCCGCAGGTATATGTAGCCGAGCCAGGGTGCGTCCAGGTGCTCCATCAGCTGCAACATGGTGTCATCGCTCGGCAGGCCGCCGCTGCGGTATGTGCTCACGGTGGTCCGGCTGACGCTGCAAAGCTCGGCCAAGCCTTCGACGGAGATTTGTTTGG
Source organism: Selenomonadales bacterium 4137-cl (assembly GCA_032334055.1). Classification (NCBI taxonomy): domain Bacteria; kingdom Bacillati; phylum Bacillota; class Negativicutes; family Acetonemataceae; genus Anaeroselena; species Anaeroselena agilis. Next base: position 2,165,760 of record JAUOZS010000001.1, read on the forward strand.
CGTCCATCGCCGCTATAAGGGCATTTGCAAACAGTCTGTTTATGGCAATCACCCCCTTCCTACGGTATTATTAAGGTAATCTCTCACCCATCGCCCTTCGGGGCTCTCTTTTTAGAACCGGCCGAGCAGATGCGCGGCGAGAATATGGCCAGAGAAGTAGACGACGGCGCCGAACAGGAATGTTCTCAGGAGTGCTGCCCTGACTCTGGCCAGTAGTTTGGCGTTGGCTTGTTGACGCTGATCGCGCAGGATATCGGCTAACATATGTACCTCCTTCCTAGGCCGCCCCGAGGTATTCCCAGTCGCCGACGTATTTCATGGCGTGGTCGAACATCATCAAAGGAATGTCCCGGTAGCTCGGCACCTGGTAAACGTCTTTCAAGGCGGAATACAGGGCGGCAAAGTAAACTTTGCTGTGTTCCCGGTAAGCTTTTTCGGAGGGGAGCATCTCCCTCACACGCCGGCCGATTGCCTTCTGAAGCGCCCGCTGCTGGTTGTAGTCGATGTGCAGCTTGGTTTCCACCTTGTCCTCCAGGGTGGCCACTTTACTCTCCAGCTTGACGACCTTCCCGGCGAAGCCCTCGACGGTGCTTAGCATCATCTGAAGCGCCTGAAGCGTTTCTTCGGGAGAGAGTTCCCGTCGCCCGCCGACTATAGCCAGATTGCTCATACGTCGATAACCTCCACTCTTTTAATGTTGTTCAGCAGTTCGTCGATCTCGTCGCACCAGGCGCGAACGGAGCCGACGAGAGTCAACAGGTTTTCCTTCATGGGCTCGTTGGTGCGGATCTCGGATAACGGCTTGGAATACTTGGCGGGGGCCAGTCGCTTGATAAGTTCCTCGGTGTCGGCAATAAATGGGCCAAGGGCAAGCGAGGCGTTGATCTGGGACGCAAGGTCGCTACGCTTTTCCTGGAGACTGGAAATCGCCGTCTCCATCTCGGCCAGCTTTTCTTCGCTGGCTTCAAGGGTAGCAACCCGTTTTTCCATAATGCCCACCCGGGCGGCCGCCTTGCTTACGACCTCGTAGTCCGCCGGCGCCACAGTGGGCCGGGCCTTCAGTTCCTGTTCGAGCTTCGTTTTCTGCCGGAGGAGTTCCTGATAGTCCTTGTGGCTGGTGATGTCGCCGTCGAGCACTCGCTGAGTAAGCTCCGGGTCGGCGCTGGGCTTGGCGATCTCGCGGGCCAGAGTGTACGGCACCTTCTCGATGAGTTCCCTTTTCTCCGCGTGGCGGAGAATTAAACCGTGGTAGTTGATGAGTTCGTAAGCTGTTGATTCCTTAATCCCCAGGCTGGCCACCCATTTGCCAAAGCAGCCGTAACGATGTTTTGCCAGTCTCTCCTGCGCCTCTTTGAGTTCCTGACCGACGTCGAAGCGCGTGCGGTGCATATAGCCGCCGATGATAGTTTCCTTCTGACGAAGATAACCGGCGGTCTCGGCGTCGATCTGGCTGTAGTCAAACGTCGAAGGTGGCGTCATAAGGTCGATGTTGTCGGGCAGTTGAGTAGGCTTGTCCTCCCTCGGGGCGTCTGCGGAATTGAGCACCGACTTTGTTTTCATGAGCAGCGCCCATGTGCAGCGGGCGGCGCAGTCGGTGTCGCACTCAGCGCAGCAGGTTATCCCCCGGTTAGCGGCGTCCTCGCCGCACTTTACGCAGCCGTCGTGTTTATGCTGGCAGTCCAATATATCATCACTCCTTTCTTACCGTGGCCCCAGCCTAGCGGCTACTTTCCTCAAATTTAACCTTACGGTGGCAGATGCAGCACTTCGTATGTTTGCGAGCGATATAGGCGTTTTGCTTGCCGATGCTGCCATGCTTGGGACAGGTGTACGTTTTCATCGCTCTCTCTCCTTTACAATCACACACTTCAGATCGTGCGCACATTCAGGGAAATGCCCGCACTTAAAGCAGCACACCGGCCGGCGCCCGTCGTTGTAGCATGGCCCCTTTATGCATAGCTCGCCCTCAACCAGGTTCGGACAAGTCAGTTCGCATTTGCGATCCGGAATTTGAAATGTCTTGGGCTGTTTATATGTACACCCCTGGCATTTTTCGTGAGGGAATTCGTAAAGGAAGTTGCAAAAACCGATTTTGTCGCAATAAAAGCAGTCTTTATCGGGTTCTATGGTGACGCGATCTATGGCGGGCATTTCGATTCCCCCTCCTCACTGATTTATCTCTCGGTGCAGCCGCCACAGTAAAAGCAGAGTGACTACTGCAAAGCCGATCAGCAGGACATCATACCTGCCGGAATCTATGGCCGCAAAAAATGCCTGCATAGCTTGTCCACCTCCGCAGCAGCCGGTCATATGATCCGGCGCTGACCGTCTTTTTCGGCCTCGGCGTTGAGGCGCAGTTTCGTCTCATCCGACAGGGAGTTCCACACTGCCCAACTCGCATGGTGAAAGTCGGCCAGTATCTGCTTTTTACGCTCCTCGGTCATCGGCGGCGGCGCCACCACATGAACCACTGTATTGCCGAATTTATAAGTGGCCGCGTATTTATCCGCCATCGTCATCACCTCGGTAATTATATGAAGCACCGGGTTGTCTCGTTGCTTCAAAAAACATGCTATCAAACTGATATCAGAACGATAGCGCCGCGCAATTCGTCCGGCCTTGATATGATATGTCTGGGGTAAATACCTCAAGGAGGCCGCCCAGATGCTGAAGCCTTTTCTTCTCCGCATCGAAAGAATCTATATAAGGAAGTTGGAATACATAGGGGATCGAAACGGGCGGTCGATCAATAAGGAGATCAGACAAGTGCTGGTGAAGTACGTGGAACAGTTCGAGCATAAGTATGGGAAGATTGAAGTGAATGATAAGGACTAGGCAGCCGTTTCTTCGCTAGGAACAAAACGTGCTTCAAGCTTCAGAACCTCGCACGCTTTAGCCATTGTGGTCTCATTCCAGCGGCGGTCGCCTTTCAATAGGTCGGATATGTAATTGATGCTGTAGCCCATTCGCCCGGCGAGGGCCGTGATGTTTATGTCGAGCTCTTTCATTCGGGTTTTTACCACTTTTGTGAAGTTCATTGTTTCACCACCTCGATTAAATAATAAGCTATATGACGAACAATGACAAAGCGCGCAACTCGTCATATTGACGATAATTTATAAACGGGCATCACAATTCGTCGTTTAGCTTGTTTTATCTTTAATTATCGTCATATAGCTTATTGAGTCGTAATCTATACGCTGATAAAATGAACTCAGCGAATAGCGGGGATGATAATGATGTACGAGAAAACACTTCCAAATAGTTTGAGAAGTATACGAAAGTCTAAAAAGTTGAGCGGCAACTATATTGCCGCTCAACTTGGAATAACACCTCAGTATTACTATGACCTTGAAACAGGTCGGCGCAGGCTTAATTCCGACCTCCTTATGGGACTTGTATCAACTTTCAATTGCACAGCCGACGAAATATTAAAAGTTCCTGGCCAAAATCTTACCAACAAATATTGTCAAAAAGTCGCAGATAAAATTATTGATGTTTCACCCCTAATCCCAGAAGAACTAAAAAAAGAAGCCGGCTCTGATGTAGCTTGGGGCCAGCTCCGCAAGGACGCGGAAAGCAATGATATTTCGCCCGAGGAATTACGGGCTATGCTCGAAGCGCTCAAAAAAATAAAAAAACCGGGCAATTAAGCCCGGTCATTGCAAGTCTTTCAAACTGGGGTCTATAAATAGTACGCTTCCGATCACGATCCAATCCCAATTTTTCAATGGACAGTACACTATCTCCTGTACGTTGTGAGCTGCGACGATATCAGCAATCAGGCCCCTGTTTTCCATATCAAGACCTCCGGAATTAGAACATATGTTCTATTTTCTGTTTATTGCAACCAACTCCTGCCTTCTCTTCGAACTTTATTCCGCCATTTTTCGACAAGCAAAATATAAAGCCGCCCGGTATTCAGGCGGCGGATAAGATAAGCATCTTTTCATCACCTCGGCGTTATTATTTTGGTAACTTGTGGAAGGCGAGAGCGATATCAGAATGATATCATCGGCCCAAAATGATTGTAGCCAGCCCCTACGGCTGGCCATTACATCTATGCGCTATAGAAAATTCAATATTTTTTATTTAATACCTTCTCTGTAAACTAACACCAGCAGCTTATTTTTTCGGGACGTTAGTCCCTATCCACCAAGCAGTCGCGGCACAGTCATGGCCGCTATTTTTATTGTCGGGAGGGAGTTTTTTATGAGTAACGCACGGCTTGCACACTATGAGTCACAGCGTTATAGGCTTTTCACCAGCAAAGCCGAGGTGGATAAGGCGCTACATACTCTCGAAGGCATATTAAAAGGCATAGGTATCGACGAAAAAATAAACATCACTGAAGTCGAAGAGTTAGTGCACTGGTACTACGAGTATATGAATATGGCCAATTTGCACCCTTTTTCAGAGATAATTCCTTTGGTTTACCAGTCTCTTCAAGATAACGTCTTAGAACAGGAAGAAGTTAATGATATTCTCTGGCTTTGCAACAATTTTAAAACCGATAGTTTATACTATGATGTTGTTACATCTGATTTGCAAAGACTCCAGGGCATGCTTCACGGGATACTATCCGATAACGAAATAACGGAAGAAGAAATGCTCGGCCTACAAAAATGGCTTAACGATAACGAGCATTTGGCGTCGTCTTTTCCTTACGACGAAGTATACAGCTTGTCAGTAACCGCAATGGCGGATGGCGAACTTTCCGAAGATGAAAGGCGGTTCCTAAAAGGCTATTTTGCAGAATTCACCAATATCGACCATTCTAAGACTATTAACCGAGCAGAAATTGAAAGCCTAAAAAAGAGTATGTGTCTACAAGGGATATGCTCTATGACTCCTGATCTTTCAATAAAGGACAAGCATTATTGCTTTACCGGAATATCATCAAAAATTACTCGGAATGGTTTTGCAAATATTATCACTGCTCTGGGCGGTATTTATAAAAATTCGATTTCAGCCGGAACGGATTATCTCGTAATTGGGAATGATGGCAACCCTTGCTGGGCCTTTTCTTGTTACGGACGAAAAGTCGAATGCGCTGTTAATCTTAGGAAAAATGGCCACAAAATACTGCTGGTACACGAAAACGATTTCTGGGATTTCTATGACGATCACATTTCGGTTAATTCCGAAAAAGCATAAGGCTATTGGAGGTGTTTTCAATGGAGTTAAGCCCTGAAGAGAAACAAAAAATTTATCTGGAGGAAAAGGCGCGGCTGGACGCCCAGGAGCAAGCCAAGAAAGAAAAAAATGCGGCCACCAATAAAAAGGGATGCTTCGGGTGCCTCGGGGTTATAGTTATTATTTTGATCGTCGGATCTCTCGCCGGATCATGCGGAGACACGAAGAAAACGACCACAAAACCGATTGTCAGTCAACAGCAAACAGCGCAAGCCATAAAGCAACAACCGAAAGTAAAGACGTACAGGTCCGGCCAGTATAAAGTAGGTGTGGATATACCTGCCGGCGAGTATATTGCCATTGCAAGAGATAAAGCTTACATAGAGATTGCAAAAAACGCCACCGGAACACTGGACAGTATCCTGGCAAACGATATTTTCCTTAATAGAAGTATAATAAGTGTAAATGACGGCGAGTTCTTAAAAATTCAGGGCTGCGAGCTTTATTCGTTTAAAGATGCCCCGAAACCTCAAGAGAGAAACGGATTTCTCCCTTCCGGGATGTACAAGGTTGGCGTCGATCTGCCTGCCGGAGAATACAAAATCATATCGGAAGGCGGCCAGAGCTATGCTGAAATTAGCAGCACGAGCCGCCATACACTCGACGACATAATTTCGAATGAACTGTTTACCAACGAAATGTATATTCAGGTCTCAAACGGTCAGTATGTTAAACTATTTATGGCTAAAGTCAAAATAAAGTAAGTCCCTTTTCTGTACAAGGATTTTAATAAGACATATCGAACCATAGCCCCTACAAGGGGCTTTCTTCTTAAACGGAGGTACCGGATGCAGCAGCGCAAAGACTTAGAACCAGCTTGCCTATATCTTCGCAAATCCAGGGAAGACCGCGAAGCCGAAGCTCGCGGCGAAAAGGAAACCCTGGAGAAGCATCGCAAGACCCTTTACAAGCTGGCCAAGGATTATAACGTCAACATAACTGGCGTTTTCCCCGAAGTGGAAAGCGGCGAATTCATCATCCACCGGCCGGAAATGGTGAAGCTTCTCCGCGAGATCAGCGAGGGCAAATGGCGCTCGGTATGGGTAATGGAAATCGACCGGCTCGGCCGCGGCGACATGGAAGACCAGGGCTATATCCAGAAAACGTTTAAGCAGTCCGGCACATTGATCGTCACGCCGAGGAAGATATACGACCTCAATGACGAGATGGACGAAGAGTATACTGAGTTCGAGCAATTCATGGCCCGAAAGGAATTCAAGATCATCAACCGCCGGCTGCAGCGCGGGAGAAAGGAAGCCGCCTCCGAAGGGTTTTATCTCGGCGCCCGGCCGCCGTATGGGTACAACGTCGAGAAAACAACAAAGGGTAGGATCTTGGTCCCCCACCCCGAACAGGCGCCGGTGGTCAAACTTATCTTCGACCTCTATGTCAGCGGGATGGGCGGACACAAAATCGCTGCCGAGCTGAACCGCCTCGGACACTCCACCTATTCCGGCAAGCCGTGGGAATCGTCATCTGTGCTGTTCGTAATCAAAAATGAAGTGTACTCCGGCCGGATCCAGTGGCGCAAGAAAGAGGAGAAAAAGTCTCTCGACCCGGGTAAGAAGCAAACGGTACGCACCCGCCCCCGGCAGGAGTGGATAGACGTGCAGGGGCGGCACGAGCCTCTGGTTGCCCCTGAGACGTTCGCAAAGGCACAGGAGATACTGAGGGGCCGGTATCATGTTCCTTATCAACTGAACGGGCTTGTGAATCCACTGGCCGGGTTTATCAGGTGCGATATGTGCGGCGGAGCGATGGTGCTGAGGACGTACCGTAAGCAGCAGCCCCATCTCATCTGCTATAATACGAAATGCCGAAACAAGAGCACCCGGTTCGAGTATGTCGAGGAGCGGATGGTCGAGGGGCTGGCAGCCTGGCTTCATAAGTATCGGATGGAATGGGACGCACATAAGCAGCCGGAGGCCACTGATACGATAGCGACCGTAAAGGAACAGACGCTAAAGAGCCTAAATAAGGAACTGCAGGAGATGGAGAAGCAGAAGAGCAGCCTGCACGATTTCCTTGAGCGCGGCATCTATGACGAGCAGACTTTCCTCGATCGCGCCCATGTCGTCTCACAGCGGATCTCGGACACCCAAACCGCCATTGCCGAGACGGAGAAGGTGCTGATAATGGAGCAGAAGCGCCGGCGGGTGCGGCGCGAGATTATCCCCAAAGTGGAGCAGGCCCTGAAGCTATATAGAAAAAGCACCGACCCGGCGGCAAAGAATGACCTGCTCAGATCGGTGCTCGATTATGCGATTTATCGAAAAGAACGCTGGCAAGAAAAAGACGATTTTACCCTGGTTTTATACCCAAAGCTCACTGAATGACGCTTTTTTGTGCCCGTCACAGGTAAAGTGTTAGCGGTATCTCATTACCCTCCTTGTCGACGCCGATGGGATCGTAGAGACTGACTTCGGTGCGGGTGCGCCGGGTGCTGCGGAAGTGCATGAGAATCTCGTTTTCGATGCAGCGCGCGGCGTAGGTGGCCAGCCTGGTCTTCTTCCCCTGGTCGAAGGTATTGATGGCCTTAATCAGGCCGATGGTACCGATCGATATCAGGTCGTCGATCTCCTCGCCGGTGTTGTCGAATTTCTTGACGATATGGGCTACCAGACGCAGGTTCCTTTCGATCAGCACGTTGCGGGCTTTCTCGTCGCCGCTCTTGAGGCGCTCAAGATAGTGCTGCTCCTCTTTCTCCGACAGCGGCAGCGGGAAGGTGTTGTTGGTCAGATACGCGACCAGGAGATACAGCCCTTTGGCGACGGCGGCCGCGAGGACCGCGAAAAAAGAAACCAATACCCTTCACCCCCGCAAAGACTTGTGCTTCATTGTATGGGTGCGAGGGGAAAGATGTGCCTGTTAAGTACTGGAAGGGCGAGGGAAGCCGTGTACCGGCGGGAAAAAATAGTGTATACTTTCACCAGGAGCGTGATTCGTTATGGAGCAGTATATCGGCGATCTCGGCGTTTTTTTCGCCGCCGCGCTGGTCATTCTCTACCTGATGTGGGACCGCCTGTTCCCCCGCTGACCCGGCTGACGACGGCGGCGGCGTCCCTGGCGGCCATGCGGCCGAGCACATCGGCGAGCGCTTCGCCGATGACCCGGCTTAGTTTTACCACCACGGCCAGCGGGGTGTTCTGGAGATCGAGATAGCCCAGATGGCCGCCGGCATTGACGACGCCAACGATGGAAACATGGCCTACGCAGGGCAGGCGGTTGCCTACGGCGATGCCTGCTTCGATGCCGCCTTCCCATGCTTCGATGTTGCCTATTTCCCCCGCCCGGCCCAGGCAAGCGTCGACAGCGACGATGATCGCGTGGGGATGACGGGCGGTTATCATGCCCACGGTCTCCACCAGGTTGCCGGCGTGCACCGGGTGGTCGAGGCTGCCGTAAACGGTGCAGGCGCCGTATTCTTCCAGATGGCTGCCCACCAGCGGCCCGAGGGCGTCGCCGGTGTAGCGGTCGGACCCGATGCACAGCGCAATGATCGGCCTTATGGCGATGCCTTCCTGCCTGTTCAGCAGACGCCAGCAATGCCCGGCCAGCCTGGCGACGATTTCGCCCTCCCTAAGGTTGACAATCAGCTTGTCGTCCGCTTTGCCCATTATCCCCCTCCCCCTGCGTAATTCATTAATCCTTATGCATCGGGAGGGCAATTGTTGCCAAAAAGCTGGCGCGGCGTGGCCTGGACTCTTCTTCCGCAAAGCCTCAGCTCTGCCGGGTATCGCTAAAACTGATACTGCACGACCGGGTATAACTTATTGGTTATATCACGAACAAGATGATGAATATGGCCAGGACGGTCACACGGCGTCTATCCATGTTATAATTTACACATATTCAGCCGGGAGGTCGATGCTATGCAACTAGGGCAATTTGACCTGTTTTGCCAGGTGGCGCGCGTCAAAAGCTTTTCCAAAGCAGCAAAACTGCTTCATATTTCCCAGCCGGCGATCAGCGCCCAGATTCATTCCATGGAAGAGTTCTACGGCATCAAGCTGTTCGAGCGGACCCCCCACGGCGTTACGCTTACGCCGGCGGGCACAGTGCTGTTCGACTACGCCAAACAGATCCTCGAACTGCACGAAGACCTGGAACGCAAACTCACCGGCATGGCCGACGAAAAGAACCAGAAGCTCGTCGTCGGCGCCACGCCCACCGTCGGCGGCCACGCCCTCGCCTGCGGCATCTGGACCTTCAAGGACAAGTATCCCGACCTGCAGATCAACCTGGAGATCGACAATCCCCAGGAAATCGTCACCAAGATATACGACAAGGACGTCGATCTGGCCATCGTCGAGTGCCCCGTCCGCAACTTCAAGGGGCTGACCGTCAAGAACGTGTTCACCGACGAGCTTGTGGCCATCGTCCCCAACAACGCCCACTGGGCGGGCCGGACCACCGTCACGCTCGACGAGCTGCTCAAAAACCGGCTGATTCTCCGCGAGGAAGGGTCGGAGCTCCACCTGCTCCTCGACGAAGCGCTCAGGCCGCTCAACCTGCGCTTCGCGGACCTCAAGCCGAGCACTTCCATCTCGAGCGCCAGCGCCATCAAGACGGCGGTCGAAAACGGCCACGGCGTATCGATCGGCCTCAGGCTGACCGTGCAAAAGGAACTGCGCCACGGCAATATCCTCGCCCTGACGATCGAGAATGTCGACCCGCGCGTGGAATACAACCTCGTCTACCGCGACGACGACCTGACCGGCGTCGCCAAGCGCTTCATCCGCTTCATCACCTCGCCGGGCGAGCTGGAAGTCTGCTAGCGCCTTTAAGTACAAAGACCCGGTTGCGAACGCAACCGGGTCTTTTCATATTGCTGTTATTTTATGATCTTGACCTGCCAGACGCCCTTCTCCACTTCCTCGACATCGAAGCGGTGGCCGTTCTTGTCGGCCCAGGCCAGGATATTGCGGACCGAACGGCTGAAGTCGGATTCGATCACCAGGCAGTCGCCGCTGGCCATCGTCTCCAGCTTAGCCTGCGCCATGAGCAGGGGGTGCGGGCAGGTTTCCCCCAGCATATCGAGATAATGCATCGCCATCATATCCCCCTCCCTGAACAAGCTATATTCGCCGTCCGCGCCGAAATCCCTGTCGGAAACTTTCGCCAACGTGAAGCTATGGGATGACGGACGGGTCGTAGACAAAAGTCAGAGGCGAACTGATGGTAATATTGCCCAGGCTGTACATGGCGCCGTACATCGTTCCGCCGCCGTCGTACGTCACCGAGGACCGCCCGAACATGAAGGCTTTATTGTAGCAGTCGCCATGGACGGTCAGGGTGCTGCGGGTCATAAACACTCCGTAGGATGTAGCCGGCCTGGCAATCGTTCCGATGCGATGGTCGACGGTTACATTGCCCTGCGCATAAAGCTCAATTTGGCCGGTATCGGTGTTATTGCCGTTGAGAGTAATCGTGCCGTCGGCGATAAGAACAAAGTTGCCCTGCATTGCAGTGTTAACAATAATATTGCCGTGGGAGTATATGACAACCTGGTTCGGAAAGGCGCCGGTTGTAAGAATGTCACCTTTCTTAGCATTCAAATTGAAAACCACATCTCCGGAAACCTCGTACATCTGCTTGCCGCTCGGGAAAACCGGGACCGTCCAGATGTTGTTCCAGGCGAGTCCCTGGACGCCAGGATTGATGGTCTCGTTAAGCGGGTGCTTGGTAAAAGTGTCCAGACGGGAGTTATCCGCGTTGAAAAAGCCGGCTTCGAACATGTCGAGCAGCACCTGGGTGACCGACGTGGTCACTTCCGGGCCCCAGGGGAAACCCGGTGCCCCGGCGGTGGTGGCAAGCGCGTATTCGTTGCCGTAGGTGGGGTTGGTGTAGTTGCCGTTATAGACGGTGAGCGTGCCGCCGGACAGTATGCCGTACTTGGTGGCGTTTATATATTCGGGATCGTTGACAGGGCCGGGAAACACGGCCACACCCTCACCGGGATCAGTTGGGGAAACAGGATGCGTCCTGCCATAGGTGTTTGGGTCGCCGGGAAATTGTACCTGTCCGTCCGCCAGCACCACAATCACGCCGGTTACCTGTTGCTGGTACTGACCGTTGACCATACCGGTGGAAGTAATCGTGTACGTTCCCTGAGAAGGCACATAGCCTGTCGCGAGTGCAGGAGATGCGGGGGAAATGCTCACACTGTAGGTGGTGGTGCTGTCGTCCCACAGCGGGATGTTTTGGACGAGGGCTTGCGTGGAAAGCCAGTTCCATTGGTCGCTGTGGTCGGAAATAGCGGCGTAGGCCCGCTTCAGGCCCGCCTCGGCGGCGTAGCGGGCCGCCATCGTGTCGCGGTCGGCGTTGCCGGCGCCATGCTTGATGGTCAGCATCGGCAGCAGCCCGGCGATGATCGTTCCCAAAAAGAGCATGGCGACAATCGCCAGGACAGTCACCGAGCCCCGTTGTTTTGTCCGTCGGTTATCCATTGCCACGCTCCCAATGTTATTCGGCCGGCTTCAGATCGATCCGGTCCAGACGACCATAGTCAGGGTGATGGCGGCCGTAACGCCGCCGGTGATCTGCGCCGCCGTCACCGTAACGGTTATCCGCCTGGGCTCAGCGGCGTCGCGGATGAAAGTGGCGGCCTGGATGAGGCCGTTGCCGTACAGTATCCTGTCCCCGGGCGTGACGATGACCACGTTGCCTGCCTCCAAAGCGGTGCCGAGTTCTATGGAGTGCGCCTCACCGTTCTTGGTATAGCTGATTTTTTCATCGGTGGCGCCCGCCGCCGGCGCATTTACTTCCGCATCGTAGCGGAGTTCGGTCGCGATGGCGCTCAGAGTGCTGCGCACCTGGTTAAAGCTGTGCTCGTCGCTGGAACCGTACTGATAGGCCCGCAAGGAAGAAGACAGGACGCCGAACACCGCCGCCCCGACAAGAGCCATGATCGCTATGCCGATGACCAGCTCTATCAGGGTAAACCCGCGCTCTCGCTTATTATCCATAGCATTCATTGCTCCAGTTGGTAGTAGTAGCCGGTCATCTGCACCTGCCCTGCGGTACCGTTGTGTTCCTGCCAGGTAACCGCCACTTGCACGGGCACCAGCCGCGGGCTAAGGCCGGCGATTGCCGCGACCGCCACTTGAGTTACCTGAACGGTGAACTGAACCGGACTGCCTTGCATCTGTACCTGTTGAGCGGCCGGAATTACGACGGGATTCGAAGCAAAATCCCGCCGGTCAAATTTTTTCAAATCCTCGAGTGTCGCCTGAGCGATGTAAACGGCCCGCAGACGGTTGTTCGCAGAGGCAGACGCGAACGTTGACTGATAGTATGCCATCGCCAGGGCCGTCAGGGCCAGGGCCACGATAACCATACCAATCAGAGCGTCGATGAAAACCCAGCCTCGCCGATCGCGCAAAATGCGCAGCATGCCGTCCGCCTCCTTCTTCCCCGCCTTGTTTCTACAGTCTCCGGCAAAAATCCTGTAATTTGCCTGAAAACAAAAACACGCAGCACACGCTGCGTGTTTTTTAGCGTTTATCCTACCAGCGGCAGTTCGCACTTGCCGTTGGCCTCTGCGAGGGCCTTGGTGACGAAGGCGACGTGCTCGGCGAAGTCGACGCCCATGGCGGCCGCGCCTTCGGTGATCGTCTCGCGGCTGACGGCGCGGGCGAAGGCTTTGTCTTTCATCTTCTTCAGCACCGACTTGACCTCGACGTTTTCGAGGCTTTTGTCGGGCCGGACGAGGGCACAGGCGATGATGAAGCCGGTCAATTCGTCGAGGGCCAGCAGTGTCTTTTGCAGCAGGGTACGCTCACCCGCCCACTCGCGGCCGTGGGACTCGACATCGGTGATGAACTGGTCGTCGAAGCCGTGGGCGGCGAGGATCTCGCGGGCGTGATGGGGGTGCTCGTCGGGGAACTTGTCGAAGTCGATATCGTGGAGCAGGCCGACCGCGCCCCAGTAGTCGGCATCCTGGCCGAACTTGGCGGCGTAGGCCCGCATGGCGATCTCGGTCGCCAGGGAGTGCTTGAGGAGCACCTCGCTTTTGACGTGCTGGCGGAGGATCTGCAGCAGTTCGTTACGGTTGGTCGTCATCGGAAAGCCTCCTTGTTTACGGATAAACTCTGTTATCCATTATAGCAAAAAATGGTCCGCCGCTGAAGGGTGCGGGTCTTAGCCGCCCCCGGCGGTCATAAATTTGTAGGGAACGGCTTTTTCGGAGGGCAGCTATGTACTTTTTCTTATCCGTCGCCGGCGGGCTCGGTCTGCTGGTAGGCGGCCTCCTGGTGATGAGGGCCGGCCTGCGGCGCGTCTTCTCCCCCGCCCTTGCCGGCCTGCTCGGCCGGCTGACGATGACGCCATGGCGCGGTCTGCTGGCGGGGGCCGCCGGCGCGGCCCTGATGCAGAGCAGCACCGCGCTCACCCTCATGACCGTGGGGCTGGTAAGCGCCGAGTGCCTGTCTTTTCGGCAGGGGCTCGGCCTGGTGCTGGGAGCCAACATCGGCACCTGTTCGACCGTCGGCCTCCTGGCGCTCGACCCGCCCCGGCAGGCGTTGGTGCCGCTCTTGGCGGCATCCGTGCTGGCGGCCGTCCTGTCCCGGCGCCTGCGCTCCGGGGCCCTGGCCCTGTCGGGCATGGCAGCGATGCTGACCGGCGTGCAGCTGCTGTCGGGAGCGCTGGCCGGGCTGTCTGAGGCCGATACCGTCGTCCGGTGGCTGGCGGCCGCAGGATGCAACCCGGTCGCCGGCATCGGCGGCGGCGTCCTGCTCACGTTCCTGTTCCAGTCGAGCAGCGCGGCCACCGGCCTGCTGATGGCGCTAGCCGGCGAGGGGACGATCGGTCTGACGGCCGCCGCTTACGGCGTTTACGGCAACAACATCGGCTCGTGCCTGTCGTCGCTGATCGTGGGCGCGGCCGCGCCGCTGGCGGCCAAACGCGTCGCCATGGCCCATATCCTGCTGAACCTGGCGGGAGTGCTGGTATTCCTGCCGTTCACCGCTCTGTTCGTGCAAGCCGCCTCCCTGGTGGCCGACGATTTTTCCGCCCGGGTGGCGGCGATGCATACCCTGTTCAATCTCGTTTCCTCGCTGGCCGTCCTTCCTTTCGCGGGCGCTTTCGCCTCACTTGTCGCCCTGCTCGTTCCCGGCCGAAACGGCGGCGCCTGAACACCGCCGGACCGCGCCGGTCCCTACGCTACGGCCAGAAGTCAGGAGAACGGCAATATAGACGGCAACGGCGGTTATGACGATGGTGCCGCCGGGGGCGATGTCGAGGTAAAAGGACAGCGCAAGGCCGCCGGCCACGGCGAAGACGGAGAAAGCCACCGCCCAGGCCAGCGTCGCCCGGAAACCGCGCCGCAGAAGATGGGCGGCCGCCACCGGAACGACCATGAGAGCGCTGACGAGCAAAATACCCACTACCCTCATGCCGACGACGACGACGAGGGCGGTCAGAACGCTGAGGAGAATGCCGACAAGCGAGGTGTTGATGCCCGCGACATGGGCGGTTTCTTCGTCGAACGCCACGAGGGCGAGCCGGTCGAAAAAGGCCCCGACGGCCGCAGCCACCACCAGGCCGCAAGCAACGATGAGGATAAGGTCCTGGCCGGTTACGGTGAGGATGCTGCCGAACAGTACGCCGAGAAGGTTGGTTCCGGGGGTGCGGGCCATGCTGCTGAAAATGACGGCCAGGGCGATGCCGGTATAGAACATGATGGCGAGGGCGGTGTCGGCATGATGGGCGTGGCGGTGGCGGATGAATTCCACGGCGCCAGCGCCGAGCATGGTGACGGCCGCAGCCGCGGCGGTGGGATAGACGCCAAGGAGATAACCGCCCATCACGCCGGCGAAGGCAATATGGCCCAGGCCGTCACCGATAAGGGCCTGGCGGCGGACGACCACGAACATGCCGATGAGCGGGCAGACGACTGCCGTGATAAGCCCGGCGGCCATGGCCCGCTGCATGAAGTCATAGCTTAAAAAGTCCATGAGGCTTTCTATCCTCTCAACTCGAATAATACAACAGGTGCGGTTCCTGGGCGTGGACGCGGCGGAACTCTGCGCAGTCGCCCAGAAAGCACAGGCCTTTGTTGATGCATGCCACCCTGCCCGCCCAACGCGTGACCTTTTCGATATCGTGGGACACGGCGACGACGGTTATCCCCAGGCTCTGGTTGAGCTGGCCCAGGAGGCCGTATATCTTCGTGCTCGTGTCGTAATCGACGCCGCTGGTGGGTTCGTCGAGCAGCAGCAGGCTTGGATTGCCGGCCAGCGCCCTGGCGACCATGACCCGCTGCTGCTGGCCGCCGGAAAGCTCGTCGACCCGCCGGTTCCGCATATCTTTCAGGTCCACCATCGCCAGCATGTGATCGACGATATGGCGGGCCGCTTCACGGGACAGCTTCTTTTTTCGGCCGGATACCAGGCCGAGGGAGACGATTTCGGCGACAGTGGCCGGAAAATCGGCGATGTTGCGGGCGAAATTCTGGGGAACATAACCGATGTCGCCAGCGGCGCGGGCCTCATCGACCGTCCGGCCGGCGACCGTCACCTCGCCGCAGTCCGGCCGGAGGAGGCCGGCCACCAGTTTAAGCATCGTGCTCTTGCCCGCCCCGTTCGGTCCGACGACGGCCAGAAACTCGCCGGCGGCGACCGCCATTGATAAACCGCGGAGGACGGGGTTGTCACCGTATGAGAATGAGACGTCGGTGAGCCTGATATCGTACACTTTGTATCTCCTCAAAAACGTGGACTGCGCGACATCCGAAGGCTCTTTAACCCGGAAGCTTCTGCCAGTCCGTATAATTATGCCACCGGAGTCAGCCTTTGATTCCCAGCTCGCCCCTGTCGACCGCCCGGGCGTAAACGCCGCCCCGGGCGATAAGCTCGGCGTGGGTGCCACGCTCGGCGATCTGGCCGCCCGACAGGTAGACAACCTTATCGGACGCCAGCAGGGTGGACAAGTTATGGGTGATGATGAAGGTCGTGCGACCCTGGCTGACGTTGCGGATAGCGGCCATAACCTGTTTTTCGGCATGGCCGTCGAGGGCGGCGGTCGGCTCGTCGAGCAGCAGGATCGCCGGCTCGAGGATGATGGCCCTCGCCAGCGCGATCCGCTGACGCTGGCCGCCGGACAGGTTGGCGCCCTGCTCCCCTACCGGTGTATCGTAGCCGCGCGGCAGCTCCTTGATGAAATCGTGGGCGTTGGTCAGGCGGGCGGCATGTTCCACCTGGCTGTAAGTCGCCGTCGGCCGGCCGTAGCGGATATTTTCGAGGATGCTGGCGTTGAACAGGACGGGATTTTGCTGGATGAACCCTATCTGGTGGCGCAGGGCGTTGATTTTGAGGCTGCGGATGTCGACGCCGTCGAGGTAGATGGCCCCGGCGTCGGGGTCGTAAAAACGCAAGAGCAGGTTGGCGAACGAGGATTTACCGGCGCCGCTCGGGCCGACGACGGCGATAACGTCGCCGGGCTCGGCTGTCAGGCTGATATTCTTGAGTACATCGACGCCGGAAGAATAGCGGAAAGATACGTCCCTGAACTCCACCCGTCCGGAGGACTTGTCCAGGTCGAGGCGTCCGTCGACGACGGTGTGGGGCTGGCGGTCGAGGTCGCGGATGCGCTCCCAGGCAACCGCCCCCATCTTCATGCTGGAGAACGCCTGGGTGATTTTCCGCACCGGCGCCGGCACGTTGATGATATAGACGAGAAAGGCGAACATGCCGCCGATGGTCAGGTCGCCGTTGATAACCTCCCGGCCGCCGAACCAGATGATGATGGTGAGGCCGATGGCGGCGAGGAACTCGACCAGGGGGATCAGCAGTGCGTTGAGGCGCTGGACATGGAAGTAGTCCTGCGCGGCTTCATGGATCTGATGGCGGAATTTTCCGTACTCGTAATCCTCGCGCACATAGCTCTGGACTATCATCGTCGACAATATCGCCTGGTGCAGCAGGCTGGTCATCTTCGCCATCGTATGTTCCAGCAGGCCGCCGAGTTCAGCGATCTTGCGGTTAAAGTGGCTGATGGCAACGACGATGAACGGCAGAGTGATGAAGGTCACCAGGGCCAACTCCCAATTGAAGTAAACCATGATGACGATGATGGCCAACAGGTTGAGCGATTCGACGACCAGATCGGGTACGCCGACAGTTACGGCCTGCTGGATGAGCAGCAGGTCGTTGGTGAAATATGAGACGATGTTGCCTGTGGAGGTGTTTACGAAATAACTGTAGTCGAGCGAATGCAGGCGCGCAAACATGGCAGCGCGCATGCGGGCGATCATGGTACTGCCGGCTTTGGCCATGTTGTAGCCGTAAAGAAAATAGAAGACCGCCCTGATCAGATAGAGGACGACGATGCTGCCGACGATGAGGTTGAGATGCGTAAAGTCGGTGTTCTCAAGGGCATCGTCGATGAGAAACTTGATTATGACAGGGGCCGCCAGTCCTGCTGCCGAGGCAATGACGAAACAGGCCACAGCGATTGCCGTCAGCAGCCAGAACGGAACGACGAATTTTTCCCAGTAAAAGCGGAACATAAATCCTCCGACGCCGCTTGCGCGCCGACGCTGCGGGCCCAAGCCCTGGCCGGCCGTCCGCCAGCCGCGATCACTGTTATTCCACAACCTTAACCGGTAAACAGCCGTTAAATGCCAATGCACCCAGCAAAACCCAGCTCGCAAAAATAAACGGGAGGCGAAAGCCTCCCAACGACGACTAAACTCTGCGTGCGCCGATATAGCGGGGCCCCCAGTAGCTGTCCGCCATCCGGTCGATCGCAACCCCGCGGCTGGAAGTGGCGCTGATGAACTTGCCCTCACCGAGGTAAATGCCTACATGGGAGGCGCCGTCCGTGTAAGTGGTGAAAAACACCAGATCGCCCGGCCTTAGCTGAGCCTTGGACACCGAGCGGCCCAGAGCGTACTGCTCATCCGCCATGCGGGGAAGGCCAAAGCCGCCGCGGGCGAAAACATAGCGGGTAAAACCCGAGCAGTCGAACCCGTCGGGCGTGTTGCCGCCAAACACATACGGCACCCCGAGATAACGGAGTGCGGCCTGGATAATCTTTCTCGTCGCTGCCGACGCGCCGTCGCGGCTTACGGGTATATCGCGGCCCATCATCGCCCGGTAGGTAGCGGGACCGACGACGCCGTCCGCGTCAAGGCCGCGGTCTTTCTGAAACGCCTTCACGGCCGCCTTCGTCGCCGAGCCGAATTCGCCGTCGGCAGGTCCGGCGTCATAGCCAAGGGTGCCTAGCGTGGTCTGGATCTGAGCGACATCCGGTCCCCAGTCGCCCTCCTCAAAGGTAGCGGCGGCAAAAGCGACTGTGGTCACGGATAAAAACAAGCAACATAAAACAAGGCATCGCCGGAATATCCGCATTCTTTCTCCTCTCAACACCATCTTGGATTTCCCCGGTCAGAAACCGGGAACATCTCGCGCTGGTCCTTCGCCTCGGGGGTCGGCTGACAGCCAGCCTTACGTACGAGGCGATACGCCTTGGGGATTAGCTGACGGGTTCGGGCCAGAGGAAAAGATGCCCTACTGCTCTTTGCAGATTCACCCCTCTATATCTAGTGGTTCTCCCCTACCTGATACGGATTCGGCGCTTCATTTTGTGATTTTATTCTACAGAAACAGGGAAAATCCTCTTTCAGTCTCCAAAATAATCAGTCTTTTAAACCCTATCAGCAAAATCGATGCCTGAGTTTGCCGGTATACTCCTAATCGTTGCCCATTCGCTCAATGTGCTGTAATCGGACATTCTTTGATAACAATTTCAAATATTTAAATGCAATTCAAAGAATAATCTTCTAAAATAGTTTATGAAACGATTTACCGGAAACGGCGCGGAACTACCGCTTTGCAAGGGGAACTATATGAAGCTGTTGTTGGTTGAAGACAACCGGAAACTGGTCGATGCCCTCAGCCATGTCCTAAAAACGCAAGGATACGCGGTCGATACCGCCCTGGACGGGGAGACCGGCCTGGAGCTGGCCGTAAGCGGCCGTATACGACATAGTTATTCTTGACCGTATGCTGCCGAGCATGGACGGCATGGCCTTCCTGAAGGAATTCCGCGGTCTTGGTTTTCAGACCCCCGTCCTCATCCTGACCGCGAGAGACGCTCCCACAGAGCGGGTGGAAGGCCTGGATACCGGCGCCGACGACTATCTGGTCAAGCCCTTCTTCACCGAAGAGCTGCTGGCCAGGCTGCGCGCCCTGACGAGAAGAAAAGGCAAGGATCTGGTGGGGGACGCCATTTCTGTCGACGGTCTGACGCTCAAGCCGCTGCTGGGTGAAGCCACCAAAGGCGAGGAAACCATTCGCCTGACCGTCAAGGAATCGCTGCTGCTCGAGCTGCTCATGCGCAACCACGGCCAGGTTGTCCCCAAGCAGCGGATCATGGAAAAAGTCTGGGGCTACAACGTCGAAACCGACATCGCCAGCGTCGACCTTTACATCTACTACCTGCGTAAAAAGCTCAGGATACCCAACATCAAGACGGTACGAGGGGTAGGCTACTATTTTCATGGGTAACAGCCTGATCAACAAATTGCACCGCCGCCTCACCCTCGTCAACGTGGCGGTCATCCTGCTGCTGTTTTTCATCCTCATCGTCGGCGCTTATTTCTTCTTCCAGCACGACATGAACCGGCGGACGGACGCGGTCGCCGCCAGGCTTGAGGCCGATATAAAGGCCGGCATCATTACCGACCTGCCGCAGTTCAAAGGGCCCAGAAAAAGGCCGTCGCCTGCAGCGCCGCCGTCCTTTCCGCCCGGCCCCCCTCCTCCGGCGCATAATTTCTTTTTCGTCAAAACCTCGCCGGCGGGTGCGATCACCTTTCAGTCTTCCGGGCAGACGCTCGAAGGCGACCATCTGGCCGCCCTTGCCGCCGCGGCTCTCGCCGGCGAGAACTCCAAGGGAACGGTGTCGCTAGAACAGAACCGCTATACCTATTACAAGTCGCCGCTGGCGAGTGAGTCTGGCACGCTCATTATCTTCCACGACATGGAGCACGACTTGGGACTGCTGCGATTGCTGCTGACGGCCCTGACGGTCGTCGGCGCCATCTGCGCGCTGCTGTCCTTCGCCGCCAGTCATTTCATGGCCAGGCGGGCGATGGTGCCAATCCGGACGGCCTGGAGGCAGCAGAGCGATTTTCTGTCCGACGCCTCCCACGAGCTCCGTACCCCGCTCGCCGTCATCCAGACCAACCTCGACATCGTGTTGGACAATGGCGGCGAGACAGTGGCCAGCCAGAACAAGTGGCTGACAAATATCCGCGAAGAAACCGTCCACATGGCCAAACTGGTTGACTCGCTCCTCTTTCTCGCCCGGGCTGATTCCAACCAGCAACCGCTCGACATCCGCCCTTTTCCCCTGGGCACGGCGCTGGTAAGGGCTGTGACGCCGTTCGAGCCCCTGGCCGCAGCCAAAGGAATCACCCTCGAATACGCGGCCGCCAGGTCTATCAGCGGATACGGGGACGAAGCGCGCATCAAACAGGTCGTCGGCATCCTGCTCGACAACGCCATCCGGCATACGCCTCCCGGCGGCGAAATCAAGGTGGAGCTGGACCGCGCCGGCCCGAAAACGGTGCTGACCGTCGCCGACAACGGCGAAGGAATCGCCCCCGAATACCACGACAAAATCTTCGACCGCTTCTTCCAGGCAGACAGGTCCCGTAACGACAGCGGAGCGGGCCTCGGGCTGGCGATCGCCAGATGGATCGTCGAAAGCCACGGAGGTACGATCGCGGTAAAAAGCGCTCCCGGCAAGGGCACGACTTTCGTTGTCGCGCTACCGTGGAAATAATCGGGGCGTTAATCCCCGGGCATTATCCCGCAACGGCAAAGAGGAAGGGCTGCGAACCGCAGCCCTTCCTCTTTGCATGGTGACGACCCCACAGCAATTATTGGCTACAGCCCGCGGCCCGGCGCGGCTGGCGGCGCGGCAGCCATCCCATAACCTTCCTCGCTTACGCGGACAGGAGGCAGGCGAAAAAACGCGAATACTATTACGAGTCAAGTTGACATAAAATCAAAAGAAATGGCAGGTACGCAATGATAAAACAAATACTGAAAAACAAACTCGTTCCCCTTTTGCTAACAGTCACCCTGCTCACGACATCGTTCGGCGGCGCTTTCGCCCTCCCGGCCGCGGCGGCCGACGGGGCTGCGGTCCGGGACGGGGCCTCGGATAACAGCATTCTGGCGGCGGTCGTCGCCGTAGGCCTGATCGCCGCTCTCGCCGGTGGCGGCTCTTCCGACAGCGGAGTGGCGCCGAGCAAAGGCACCGGTACGGATGTCGGCTCAGGCTCGGGCTCAAACCCGAGCGGCGGCACCAGCACGGCCAGCGAGGAACAGCAGGCTCTCGCGCTGCTGAACCAGGACCGGGCCGCGAACGGTCTCCCGGCGCTCAAAGCCAACACCCAACTGACCCAGTTGGCGAGAAACTACGCCCAAGATATGATCGCCCGCGGCTTCTTTTCCCACTACAACCCCGAAGGCCAGTCGCCGTTCGACCGCATGCAGCAGGCAGGCATCAGCTACAAGTATGCCGGCGAAAACCTCGCCGTCAATTCGGGCATCGCCGCCGCCGAGGTCGCGTTCATGAACAGCTCCGGCCACCGCGCCAACATCCTCAGCCCTAACTTTACCGAGGTCGGCATCGGCGTGGCCCGCAACACCAGGGGCCAGGTGTATGTGGTGCAGGAATTCATCGGCAGGTAAGCGCCACGGAATATCAAAAGCCCGGCGGTTTCCCGATAGGGATCGCCGGGCTCGCTTTCTTTCGCTACGCGGGCCGCTACGGGCGGTCGTCCCCGCCGCCTTCGCGCGGCCAGTTGAGCTTCTCGCGGACCAGGTATAGCGGCCGCCGCTTGACCTCCTCGAATATCCGCCCTACATACTCGCCGATAATACCCATAAAAACGAGCTGCAGGCCGCCGAGAAGCAGGATGCTGGCCGAGATCGTCGCCCAGCCGGGCACGGCCTCGGCGGTGAAAAGTTTGATGTAAAGGACGTGTACGGTCAGCCCGACGCTGATCGCCCCAAAAATCACCCCCGTGTAAAAAGCGAAGCGGAGGGGAAGTTTGGAATAGGCGGTAATGCCGTCAAGGGCGAAGGTCAACATCTTGCGGAGCGAAAACTTCGACACGCCGGCGTAGCGGGGCGGAGCGACAAACGAGATCTGCGTCTGGCAGAAACCGATGTCGCTGATCATACCGCGGATAAAGCGGGCTTTTTCCCGGAACAGGCGGAAACTCTCCACCACCCGCTTGTCCAGCAGGCGGAAATCGGAGCCCCCTTCCTGGACACGAACCTTGGACATGGCGTTCATCAGCTTGTAGAAAGTGCTGGAAGTGAAATTCTTAAACCAGGAGACACCCTCGGTAGTGAGGCGGATGGTCTGGACGACGTCGAAGCCTTCCTCCCACTTGGCAATCAGTTGGGGTACCATCTCCGGGGGGTGCTGCATATCGCCGTCCATGCTTACCACCGCATCCCCTTGCGCGTGATCCAGCCCGCAGGACAAAGCCCCCTGGAGGCCGTAATTGCGGGCGAGGATGAGCGCCCGCACCCGCGGGTCTTCCCCGGAGAGGCGGTGGAGGATGGCCGGCGTGGCGTCCCGCGAGCCGTCGTCGACGAAGATGAGCTCGAAGCGGTACGGCAGCGGTTCCATATGTTTGCACACTTCTTTATAGAATATGTCGATGTTTTCCTGTTCGTTGAAAACTGGCACGACGATGGAAACGAGTTTCATCTTCATCCCTCCATTTCTTAATTATTACATTTGCGGCCCCGCAGGTCAAGCCTCCGTCTGCGACGAGACCGCTTCCCCGCAATATAGAAAACGCAACTCCGCATTCCGGGAGGAACGGGAACTTAATCAAGCTGCGCGGCAACGCCAACGGCGACAGGAAAACGGCGGCCGGCCGGCGAATACTTCCGCGAAAGGGGTGGCCTTATTTTGCAGACAACCTACCAACACATTGCCGCCAGGGTAGCTCGCGGCGAACGGCTGACACGCGAGGACGGCCTTGCCCTACTCGGCTGCAATGATCTTGCGTGGCTCGGGCACCTGGCCGACACCGTCAAGCAGCGCCTGAGCGGCAAATACGTATACTTCAACGTCAACCGCCACATCAACCTGACGAACATCTGCCTGGCGAAATGCCGCTTCTGCGCTTTCGGCTGCGATGCCAAAAGCTCCCAGGCCTACTTCCTCAGCAAGGAAAATGTCATCGACATCGCCAGCCGTTCGGCCCGCGATCCCGATCTGCGCGAACTCCATATCGTCAGCGGCCTCCATCCCGACTGGCCGTTCGACTACTATGTGGACATCATCCGTTCCCTGAAGGCGGCCCTACCCCATTTGCACCTCAAGGCGTTCAC
The DNA here is from genome assembly GCA_032334055.1 of Selenomonadales bacterium 4137-cl. Lineage (NCBI taxonomy): Bacteria > Bacillati > Bacillota > Negativicutes > Acetonemataceae > Anaeroselena > Anaeroselena agilis. The sequence goes on from JAUOZS010000001.1 coordinate 2,189,327, forward strand.
CGCCGTGGAGATCTGCCACTTCGCCCAGATCTCCGGCCAGAGCGTCGCCGCGGTGCTGCAAACCCTCAAAGAGGCCGGCCTCGACTCGATGCCCGGCGGCGGGGCGGAGATCTTCAGCGAGCGCGTGCGCCAGGACCTTTGCCCCCACAAGGCAAGCGCCGCCGAATGGCTCGAAATTGCCCGCACCGCCCACAACCTCGGCATCCCCACCAACGCCACGATGCTCTACGGCCACATCGAAACGGCCGAGGAGCGGATCGACCACCTCCTGACTCTAAGGGACCTTCAAGACGAAACCGGCGGCTTCCAGACCTTCCTCGCCCTCCCCTTCCATCCCCACAACACCGGCCTCGCGAACGAAGTGAAAAGAGTTTCGGCGTGGGAGGACCTCAAAATGGTGGCTGTCTCCCGGCTACTGCTGGACAACTTCCGCCATGTCAAAGCATACTGGATAATGCTCACCCTGCCGGTAGCCCAACTGGCGCTCGGTTTCGGCGCCGACGACATCGACGGGACGGTGACGGAGGAGAAGATAACCCACGCCGCCGGAGCGCGGACCGCCCAGCACCTCGACAAGGAAACGCTGATCGCCACCATCCGCCAGACAGGGCATACGCCCGTCGAACGGGATTCTGTTTATAACATTATCAAGAAGTATTGAGTTAATACAAAAAGGCTGCCTGGCCTGTAATGGTCCGGCAGCCTTTTCCTGTTGTGCGGGGCCTGTCAGTTCCCGGCAATATCCTTGCGGAGGACGGCGGCGCCGTGCAGGTATATATGCCTGATCTCCCCCTGACCCTTGTCGGTGTTCCACAGGATGAGGACGCGGATGCAGCGGGCCACGCCGTCCGCGCTGGCGATCTCCTGGGTGCCGAACAGCGGCACTTCCGCCCAGCCCATCTCGCGGGCGGCGGCGGCGGGAAATGCCGCATCGAGGTCGGGGGTAGAACTGAAGATGACGGCACCGATATCTTCGCTGGCGATGCAGTTTTCGGCGGCCATCGCCTGAACAAGCTCGGTCGTGCGCCGAAAAATATCCTCCCGGCAGTTGGCTTCGACTGTCGTAGCCCCGCGTACGCCGCGCAGCATGTGTTTCCCCCCTCCTGGCAGATTATTATCTAGTTCGCTCCCCGGGGCCTATTTCCTTCCTAGGCCGATGAAAGAACGCGACAGAAGAAAAAGAACCCGATGCTCCAGGTTCTTTTTCCAGGCCGCCTTGTCTCCCGGCGGCGCCTGCCGTCAGCCGGCCGCCGTCCCGCTACTTCGGCATGAAGGTATGGCAGTTAGTTTGCTCGCTCTGGCGGGCGCTCATACCGCCGCCGTCGACGTTGACCTCGATGGCGGATGCGTCGCACTGCTCTCCCTGTTTCCAGTACTTACAGGACTGGACTTTGCATTTGACTCCAGGCAATGTCACTTTTTATCACCTCCTCGAGAAAATACGCCCCTAGTATGGGCAACCGGCTGTTTAAATATGCCGAAAAAAAGGAAAAACCGGGAGAAGCTTCTCCCGGTTCATATCAATTTCCAGCCCTCGAGTTCGAGGGTCTTGATGCCCAACGGGCGTTTAAGTTCCAGTGTCAAAAGATTGAGCGGCTCAAACCCCTTCGGAACATAAACTCCGACGCCGTCGATATCCCATCTTTCGTACCTTTCCGGTTTTTGGCGCGGCGGACCCAGTCCCACGGACGGGCATAAGTTAACCCGCGCTCAGCAAAGGCTTAGACCTTCATGGGGAATCAGATGGGCTTCGCCGCCCCGGGCGATGATGTAATCGCGGGCTTTGGCGCTGACGGTGAGATTCATTTTTTCAATCCCTCCGTTATAACTCAACCAGTTGCTGCCTGAGCGCATCCAGGCCACCGGTCATGTCTTCCGGCTGGGCGGCGGCGATGGCCGGAAAACGGCCCACCTCGATCGTTTCAAGCAACGGGCGCCGTGACTGATCGTAAAACACCCCGTACCAGACGCCGGCGACACCGCTCTCCAGCCACTCGGCCGGCTCGTCGCTTTTTTCGAGGTTGATGCGTATCCCGCCCTGCCCGAGGCAGTCCCGGATTGCCTGCCGTTCCTCCTGGGCGAGCCCCATCTTGTTGATGTAAATTGTCCAGCCCTCGCCGCCCGCGATGTAGCGTTCGAGCGCGGCGGCGATTTCGGCAAGCACTGCTTTCGCTTTTTCGGAAACTCCGCTATCAGCCGTCAATCGCGGTCACCTCCACCTGCCAGCGGTCCAGCTCGGCCAGCACCGCGGCAACGGTATCCGGCAGCACGGCGGCGGCGACAGGAGTCAGTTCGAGACCGAGGTCCAGCGACTCCGGCTGGACGCCGAGCACGACCACTTCCTCAATCGCCCGGCCGGTAGCTTCAAGCACCGCCAGCACATCCTTGATGCCGAGCTCGTGGAGCGATACTTTCTCCCGGAAATACGCCTTGACCTCGTCGCCGGCGAAACGGTAGAACGTGCCTGGCGGCCCGCCGCCGTCGATGGCATCGACGACGACGAGCCGCTTGGTCCCGGTGAGAAAACGCAGGAGATCCATGCCGAGCGTTCCGCCGTCAAGCACCTGGACGGCGGCGGGGAAACGGTAACGGCCGAGCAGCTCTTCCACTACTCTGACGCCGAACCCCTCATCCTTGAGCAGTATATTGCCGATGCCGAGTACCGTAATTTGCTTGTTTATCGCTGTCATCGGCTATATCTCCTATATCTGCGGGTTTGTGGGCGTAAAATTTCACGCCGGACAACATGCTCGAAGCTTCGCCTTCCCGCTCCATGAAATCGGCGCGGACGACCAGGTAAACGTGGACGATGACGAAGATAGCGAGCAGCCAGGCCACATAGTGGTGAACGATATGAACGGTGTACTCGCCCCCGAGGAAGCCGTTGACGGGGCCGAAAAGCTTCGCCCCCAAGCTGTTGGGGTTCACCATGACATACATCGCGAAGCCGGTCAGCGCCTCGATGACAAGCAGGACATACACGCCCAGATAGGCGCTGCGTGCCAGCGAGTTGCGCAGGAAAGGCCGATGCTCCGCCGACAGGAAAAGGTAATGCTTCAGCATTTCCACGATCCCCTGCCAGTAAAGCGCGGTCCAGAACCTCGGCAGCAGGCGGTCGCCGCGGTTGACGGCGAAACCGTAGATCCGCAGGATAAAGGCCGCCGTCAGGACAAAAGCGGCAAAGAAATGGATGTAGCGGATGGTCTCCATCGACAGCAGTTTTTGGACGGCGAAGGTGGGCTCGACACCCTGGGTGCCGATGAAGAACGGATTGCCGATATACAGGCCGGTTGCGAACAGGACGCCCACCGAAATGGCCATCAGCCAGTGGAATATCCGCAGCCACGGACTGTAGATGTAGTATTCCTTCACAGGACCCTCACTCATGCTTCATCCCCCCTAACCCTTAAAATAGGGATCGGTATGAACGACGCCCACTTCCTTGCCTTCAGCATCGTAGAGGTGGGTGGCGCAGGCAAGGCAGGGGTCGAAGGAGTGGATGGTCTTGAGGATCTCGAGCGGTTTGTCGGCCACCTTGACCTTGGTGTCGATCATGCTGGCCTCGTAGGCCCCGTAGCCGGCCTTGCTGTCGCGAGGACAGGCGTTCCAGGTGCTGGGGACGATGGCCTGGTAGTTGTCGATCTTGCCGTCCTTGATGACGACCCAGTGCCCGAGCGCGCCGCGGGGCGCCTCGTGCAGGCCGACACCTTTGGCGGTCTTGGCCCAACTGGACGGTTCCCATTTGACGGTGTTGGCCACGGCGGTGTCGCCGGAGCGGATGTTCTTGACCAGTTTATCGAAGTAGTATTTGTTGATGTAGGCGTTGAGCTGGGCCTCCAACCCGCGGATAGCGGTGCGGCCGACCATGGTGGGCATCCACACTTCCGGCGGCAGGCCGAGAACCTTGGAAACGGCATCGATCTGGTCGACGGCCATCTTCTCCGCCCAGGTCGGCTTGATGACGCCCTTCTTGACCTTGGTGTAGATGACGATATAGCGGGCCAGCGGGCCGACCTCAGCCATCTTGCCTTTCCATTTCGGGGTCTTGAGCCACGAATACTTGCCGGACTCGTCGAGGTACTTCCACTCCGTCTTGCTGCCTTCCTTGGGGCCGGTAAAGTTCTGGGCGGTGACGCCGTCCCAGGGATGGAGGTCCTTGCCGGCCTGCGGGTAGGTGTACCAGGAGTGTTCGACACCCTCGGCGAGGATCGCCGGATCGGCGTAATCCTTGCCGGCCAGTTCATGGTAAACCGCAGCCTCCAGGCCTTTGCCGAAGTTCTCGACAACGCCGTTGCAGCGGAAGAGCAGCTTCTTGTGATAATCGCCGTTGGCGATGCCGGTGTAGGGCTCGTCGGGGAAGTCGCCGTAACCCAGCACCCGCTCCTTCGCCAGGCCGCCGCCGTCCACGTAGCCTTTCTGGACATACATGTGGCCGATCGCCAGGAGGTCGGGCAGATAGAAATAGTTCACGAGGTTGATAGCCAGCATGATCGATTGGTCGACGACGGCCAGCCGCTCGCTGTTGACCGGGGCGTTCATGTCGTTCATCGAAATCGAACAGGGCATGCCGCCTACGATGTAGTGCGGGTGGGGGTTCTTGCCGCCGAAAACGACGTGGGAACCGACCAGTTCGCGCTGCCGGTCGAGCATGTTGAGGTAGTGGCCGACCGCCATGAGGTGGACTTCCGGGGGCAGCAGCTGATAGTCGGGGTGGTCCCACCAATGGGCGGCGAAAATGCCGAGCTGGCCGCTTTCGACGATCTGCTTGACCTTGCCCTGGACAGCCTTATAGTAGGCAGTCGTCGCCTTGGGGAAGTCCTTCGGATAGGCGTCGAAATTAAAGTCCATCGGCCCGCTGAGCGGCAGGGCATACTTCTCGAGCACCACGTTCTGTAGCGCGGCGGTGGCGGCCGGATCGGCCTTGAGGGCCTCAACCGGGCTGACCCAGTCGAGGGCGTGCAGGTGATAGAAATGAACCAGATGGTCCTGGGCAGTCTGGGTGGCGTTCATGATGTTGCGCATATAGTTGGCATTCTTGGGGATTTCGATACCCAGGGCATCCTCGACGGAACGCAGCGAGGCCAGCGCGTGCACGGTAGTGCAGACGCCGCAGATGCGCTGCACGAACGCCCAGGCGTCGCGCGGATCGCGATCCTTGAGGATGAGTTCTATGCCGCGCCAGGCGGTGCCGCTCGACAGGGCGTCCTGCACCTTGCCGGTTGCTTCGTCTATTTTCAGCTCGACCCGCAGGTGGCCTTCGATGCGGGTAATAGGATCAACTACGATTCGCTTCATGCCTCAGGCCCCCTCACGTCAGTATCTTGCTGTTTGGCCTGCTTGCTCTTCTGCATGGCCGACAGCGCTCCATGGGCGACAACCCCTACCACGGCCGCGCCGGCGGCTACCATGCCCACCTTATCGGCGTCGGCGATCGTGCCGGGCACCGGTATGTTGGGCAGCCGCTCGTAGAACGGACCGTTGTCCCAGAAATTATTGCTGGCGCAACCGAAACAAGGCGCTCCCGACTGGATGGGATAAGACAGGCCGTTCCACCAGCGCATGTTGCCGCAGGAGTTGTAAGCCACCGGACCCCGGCAGCCCACCTTGTACAGACACCAGCCGGCCTTGGCCCCGGCGTCGTCGAACTTTTCGACGAACATTCCCGAGTCGAAGAACGGACGGCGGTAGCAGGTATCGTGGATACGGTTTCCGTAGAACTGCTTGGGCCGGCCCTGCGCGTCGAGGGGCGGAAGCTGGCCGAAGAGTGCGAAATGCATAACGACGGCGGTCATTACCTCGGGGATGGGCGGACAGCCCGGCACCTTGACGATCGGTTTGCCGGTGATGACGTCGCTCACCGCGACCGATTTCGTCGGGTTGGGCTTGGCGGCCTGAACGCCGCCCCACGCGGCGCACGAGCCGTACTCGATGATCGCCGCGGCTCCGGCGGCCGCTTCCTTTAGCGCCGTCAGGAAAGTGCGTCCGCCCGCCATGCAGTGAATGCCATTGTCCGCGAGCGGCACGCCGCCTTCGACGGCCAGGATGTACTGCCCAGCGTACTTCTTCATCACATCCTTGAGGTGATGCTCGAACGCTTCGCCGGCAGCTGCCGACAGGGTATCGCTGTACTCGAGGGAAATCATGTTGAGGACAACATCGGACGCCAGCGGCGACTGGGACCGGATGAAGGACTCGTCGCAGCCCGTGCATTCGTGGCCGTGCAACCAAATAACAGGCGGCAGCGTCTTCTTCTCGGCTGCGGCCACCACCTCGGGCAGCATGGACGGCGCCAGGCCGAGCATACCGGTGACAACCGCGCACGTCTTCAGGAAAGACCGCCGGCTCACGCCCCGTTTCTGGAATAACGCCCACATTGAATCGTTATTTTCCATATACACCCCTCCCCTAAAATAAGGTTTCTCTTGTCGGTATTCCCGCAAGGCGCCCCCCGCCAGAACGGCGCCAAAGAGAAAAAAGCAGGAATTTTCATTCTCATATCAATCGTACCAAAGAAATGGCCTGGCTTCAACGCGGCAATAAGTTATAGTGATATAGGTGTTGTTTATCCCCTGGGGGAGGGGGGATATAAGTAAAAATTAATGACAGGGTTGGGTCCTGTCATCAGGCGGCTACCGGCCGCAGGCACACCAAGGCTCCTCAGCCAGGTAATCGCCGTCGGAATAATAATAAGCCCTGGCGCGGCAGCCGCCGCAGATATCGCCGTAGCCGCACCGGGCGCAGCCGCCTTTGAGGGGCTGGTGGCGCAGCTCGTGGAAGAGGGCGCTGTCCCGCCAGATGGCGTCGAAGGGCGCCTCGCGCACGTTGCCGGCTTTTAGCGGCAGATAGGGGCAAGGATGCACGTCGCCGTTAGGGAGGATAACGCAGTAGGAGGTGCCGGCAAGGCAGCCCTTGGTGAACCTCATCGGGATGCCCTTCTGCCTGGCGATGCGCATGAACTGCGGCGCGCAGGTGGGCTTCAATTCGATGGGCACCTCGGCCTGCTTGGCGAGGATCTTCTCCAGGAGGGCTTCGTACTGCTGTGTTTTGAGGGTGGTATCCTCGATATCCTTCCCCCGGCCGGTGGGCACGAGGAAAAAAATATGATGGGCCACCGCCCCCAGCTCCACCGCCAGGTCGGTTATCGCCGTCACCTCGTCCTCGTTCCAGTTCATGACAGTGGTATGGAGCTGAAACGGCAGGCCGGCTTCGCGGCAGGCGGCGATGCCTTTCATCGTCTCCTCCCACGCCCCTTCGTACCCGCGGAACCAGTCATGCTTCTCGCGGTCGCGGCTGTCGAGGCTTATGCCGGCGCAGGCCGCACCCGCTTCCTTGAGACCGGCGGCCGTTTCCGGGGTTATCAGGATGCCGTTGGTGCCGAGCACCGGCCTGAGGCCCAGTTTCCTGGCGTGGGCGATAAGCTCGCGGATGTCGGGCCGCATAAGCGGCTCGCCGCCGCTGAAAACCATGATCTTGAAACCGGCGCGGGCAATCTCGTCAAGCAGCTTCTTGCCCTCGGCCGTCGTCAGTTCGCCGGTTTCGGCGGCGCCGGCGTCGCGGTAGCAGTGCACGCAACTGAGGTTGCAGGCCCGGGTCGTATTCCAGGAAATTATCATCGCGGGCTTACTCCTTCCAGTCAGCCAAATAGCAGGCCGGGTCCTCACCCCACAGGTTGCCGGTGGCTGCCTCGGCCCGGATGCGGCAGCCGCCGCACAGGCTCTTATAACGGCACTCGCCGCAGCGGCCCTCGAGATGGTCGGCCTTGTCGCGAAGCTTGAGCAGGAACTCGTCGCGGTTTTTCCGCCATATCTCGCTGAACGGTTTTTCGCGGACATTGCCGAGGGTGACGTGGCCCCAAAACTGGCAGGCATGCACATCGCCGCGCGGGTCGACGTTGGCCATCTTCTCGCCGGCCGAGCAGCCGCCGTGCATGGCGAGCAGCTTTTTTATCTCCTCCACCCTTTCCGGCTGGGTGCGTTCGATATGCTGGAGAATATAGATGCCGTCGGCGTGATTGTCGGTGGTGAGGATCTCCACCTCCACCCCCCGGCGGTGAAAATCGAGCGTTTTCTCGATCAGCAGGTCGATCGTCTGCCGCTTTTCCTCGGCGGTGGTGTCGAGGTCGGCTATCCCTTTGCCGCGGCCGGCGTAAACGAGGTGGTACATACAAAAACGGGCGATCTTCTCCCGCTCCACCAGATCGAGAATCTCCGGCAATGTATGGCGGTTAAGCTTGTTGACGGTGAAGCGCACGCCGGTCTTGTTGCCGGCGGCCAGCGAATTCCTGATGCCCTGCAGCGTTTCGGCGAAACAGCCCTTGCGGCCGCGAAAATAATCGTGCACCTCTTCGTTGCCGTCAATGCTGATGCCGACGTACTGGAAGCCGGTCTCCTTGATCCGGCGGGCCGCCTCGGGAGTGATGAGAGTGCCGTTGGTCGAGATGACGGGGCGGATGCCCTTGGCCACGGCGTACGCGCCCAGTTCGAACAAGTCTTCGCGGATGAGCGGCTCGCCGCCGGAAAAGAGCAGCACCGGCACCTTCATGGCCGCCAGATCGTCGATGAAAACCTTTGCTTCGGCGGTGGTAAGCTCGCCCTTGTAAGCCCTGTCTTCGGCCTCGATATAGCAATGGCGGCAGCTGAGGTTGCAACGGTTGGTCATATTCCAGACAACGATGGGGGTGGCGTCGGACGAAAACTGCAGCATGTGGGGCGGCAAATCGCGGGAGCTGCGGCCGTATTTGACGATGTCGGAGATGGTGGCGGTGCCGCAGAGGAGTTTGGTGCATCCTATCATTCGGGTGTTTCCTCCGTGTTTTGCGGTAATATACTTCGGCTGGTGCTTTTCAGCAGGCATTCGATGCAGACTGGCTGATTGCCGACCGGCTGGTAAACCTGGCCGCAGCCCTCGCAGCGGGGCAGGTCTCGTCTGGCGACGTGGTACCGTTCCGGGCGCCCGGGAGCGGCCACCGTCAGCGCGCCCTGCGGGCAATGGGCGGCACAGAGGCCGCAATTCGTGCAGCGCCCCGGCTGGTGGTAAAAATTGAGAGCGGTGCCGTGGTCTTCGACGGTAAGGGCCTTGTTGGGGCAGATCCTTACGCACAGGCCGCAGGCCAGACAGGCTTCGCCGATGGTCACGGCGGCGTAAAAGGGCGACGGCGTTTCGCCGGCGAAGGCGCCGGCGTGACGGAAGAACCAGTCCTGACGCGGCAGGCGTTCGCCGCCGGCCGTCCCTGCGGCCACCACCTCGCGGACGGTGTCGACCGTCGCCCCAAGCAGAGCGGTGAAAAACGCCCGACGCGAGATGGGCCGTTCCTTAACCGCCTGGCGCGCGGCGGCCTCGCCCCGCAGGATGGCGGGCTTGCCGGCCTCCAGCAGCAGGCGGTTGACTTCGGCGAGGGTTGCCTCCAGATGGGCCGCCACCTCCGGCCGGCAGGCCGCGCAGGCGGTGTCGTCCACAGCGACCTCGCGTACGCCCCCCCGGCCGCTGCCGAACATCGCCAGCAGCAGCCGGCCGTCGACAAAGCCCAGGCACGGCCAGGGGCTGTCTTCCCGCCGTCGCCGGCAGGCAAACACCAGCGGCGCGGCTGGATCGTCCAACACTTTATCCAGCGGGGCGCGGGGAAAACTTTCCCCTGTAACGGCATCGGCAGGACAGGCTGCCAGACACAGCCCGCAATCGGTGCAGCGGGCGGCCTCTACAGAAAGGCCGTCGGTGAAGCACCCGTGCGGGCAGGCGGCGGCGCAGCGCCGACACTCGATGCGCTTATAGTTGTCATTAAGGCACAGTTGGCGGTCGACGGCGACCGGCATAGTATTCCTCCTCGCGAGGAAATAGATAAGAAAAGGCGGCTTCCGGTCACGAAAGCAGCCTCGGAATGTTGTCCGACCCTGCGGCAGGCCGTGCTTGCCGGGCTTTTATAACAGACGCCTGATCAGGACGTCTTGCCCTGATCCTTGGCCGGGGGGGCTTCCAAAGCGGTGGCTTTGTGGATTTCTTCCTTCATGCCGTTCGTTTCCTCTTTGAAGCCGCGGATGCTCTTGCCGATCGCCTTGCCGACCTCCGGCAGCTTCGAGGGTCCGAAGACGACGAGGACGATAACCAGCACCAGTATCAGTTCGGTCATGCCGATGTTGAACATAATGAGCCTCCTCTCCGGTATTCACCGTTGTGATAAACCCTTCCAGGCTTATCAGGATTGTACAGTTACATTATCGCAAACGGGACGAGTTTAGACAATGAATATTTTCTTATGCCGCGATAAAGGGCGCCGCACTCCGGCTCAGCTCTTTCAGCCTGGTGTCGCCCAGGAAGCGGATTATGCCCGCCTTCCGCACCGCTGCGGCCAATACGTCGCGCAGCTGCAGGAAAGTATTGGTCTGGTGCGCGGCCGCCTTGATCATTTCGTAGCCGTCGCCGCCGGCGGCAAGGAAATCATTCACAGCCACCCGATAGGTCTTATCGGCTTCCAGCGCCCGGCCGTCGGCCAGAGTCGCCGCCACCCGCTGGCCGGCGGGCGCCGCGGCGCGGTACTCTACCTCGAGTCCGGAGAACTGGAGCGCCCCGAACCTGGGATTGGCGATCCCGTACTCAAGGGCGGCCAACACCTGGGCGCCGGTCATTTCGGCCACTTCGAGACAGCCGTCGAAGGGCATCGCCGCGTACAGATCGCCGAGGGTTACGGGACCCGCCGCCAGCCCGGCGCGCAACCCGCCGCCATTGAAGAAGGCGATATCCGCCCCGGCGGCCTGCCGCAACGCATCTGTCGCCCACTGACCCAGCGGCGAAAGCCGGTAGCGGTCGTGAGGCAGGGCGGTTGCGGCTTCTCCGAGCACAATTCCTTTCACCGGCGCGACCTCGCTTTGCGTCGCGGCGACGATCGCCGCCACCCGCTTGTCGGGAGCTAAGCCGGGCGGAATATCCTTCACTTCAACCGCCGTCCCGAGCACTTCCCGGCCCGCAGCGCTATAGGCTATACGGACCGCGGCCACCGCCCTACCGTTGTAGCAGGCCTGTACGACCGGCACGCCGGCTACCTTGCCGGCCACCCTGAGATGAGAGTGGCCGCTGATAACGGCCGCCAAGTCGCCGCCCGCCGCCGCGGCCAGGTCGGCCGCCTCGCCGCCGGGCTGTTCGCCCGGATAACTGGCCAGGTGCCCGAGAGCGACGACGATGTCCGCGCCGCGCGCCTTCAGCTCAGGGACGAGCGCTTTCACCGTCGTTGCCGGGTCGGCAAAAAGATAGTTCTTCACGATTCGGGGATTGGTCGTCACCGCCGTGTCGGGGGTGGTAAAGCCGACGACGGCGATTTTGACTCCGGCCCGTTCCAGGATGACGTACGGTGGAACCAAACCGGCCCGCCGACCGGTGCTTCTGTCGACAATATTGGCGGACACCACCGGGAAGGCGGCCTGCGCCATGCGTTGCCTGAGCACGTCCAGTCCCCAGTCGAACTCGTGGTTGCCGATGGTCATCGCATCGAAACCAGCCGCGTTCATAAATTCCACCACCGTCTTGCCGAGCAGCAGGTTGGAATCCGGTGTTCCCTGGAACATGTCGCCGGCGCTGAGGATGAGCGTACCGGCCGGGTTCTTGTCCCGTTCCGCCTTCAGATAGGCGGCCAGTGCAGCCGCGCCGGGGTTTTTGCCGGCGGCGGAGAGGGCGCCGTGAAAATCGTTGACCGCCAGGATGTCGATCCGGACCACGCCCGGCCGGGACGCCGCGGCCGCGGCGGAGACCGGCAGCGCCAGGGTCAGGATAAGCAGGATAGCCGCCAAGCGACGTAAAGTGCGCATTAAGATAACCTCCCAAGTGTTCCCTTCGCCTTTCAGGCGGCGGGAAAGAAAACGGTAAAAGTACTGCCCCTTCCAAGCTCGCTAGCCACCTCGGCGCGGGCGCCGTGACGGGCGACGATCTCACGGGCGATCGCCAGCCCGAGGCCGGTGCCGGCCCCCGTCCGGCCATGGGACTTGTCCCCCTTGTAGAACCGCTCCCAGATGAACGGCAGATCTTCACGGGCGATGCCGCTGCCGGTATCGACCACCTGCAGCCGCACCTCGTCGCCTGCGCGCACGATGCTGGCCGTCACCCTCCCTCCGGGCGGAGTGAATTTCAGCGCGTTGTCAAGCAGGATGAGCAGCAACTGGGTGAGCCGGTCGCCATTGCCGTTTACCCCGGTCTCGCCGTCCGTTTCCAGCGTCAGGGCCACCCCGGCCTGCTCGGCCCGGGGCATAAGCAGCGATACGACACTGTCAGCGATAGCCGCCAGCGGGATCTTCTCCATCGCCAAGACGGCGCCCTCGGCCTGCAGGCGGCTGAGATCGAGCAACTCGTTGATCAGCCCCTCCAGCCGAACCGTCTCGTCCCGCATCACGTGGTGGTACTTCTCGGCTTCCTGCGGCTCTTGGACAGTGCCGTCCAGCAGGGCCTCAGTATAGCCGCGGATGACGGTCAACGGCGTCCTGAGCTCGTGAGAGATATTGGCGACGAAATCACGGCGCAGCTTCTCCATCCTGGCCGTGCCGGCCACGAATCGGCCAAGCTCCTGGGCCAGCGCATTGAGCGACCGGCCAAGCTCCCCGACCTCGTCGCCGTCGTCCGCCTTTACCCGGATGGCATAATCGCCGCGGGCCATCGTAGCCGCCGCCTCCTGCATGTCGCGGAGCGGGCGGGTGATGCCGCTGGCCAGCCGGCGGACAAGGAAAAACGTCAGCAGCAGCGCGGCCAACCCTAGGCCGCCGATGTAAAGGTAGATGCGCCGGAGAAACTCGTCGACGCCGCGGACCGGGGAATTGAGGACGACCGCGCCGTTCACCGTCCCGTCCGCCTTAAAAAGCGGCACGCCTACGATCAGCATATTCTCCCCGTATATAGGGTGATAAAAATTCCTCGTCAGTACCTGGCCGCCGAATACCGGCTCCAGACGATCGGCCAGCGTCCGGGCCAACACATTGCCCTGGCCCATGCCATGACCACCCTGGCCCATGTGGCCGCGGCCCATGCCGAGGCCGCCCTGTCCCAGGCCCATACCGCGGCCCATGCCGCTGGCAGGCGGCGTGGAAATGGCGACAACCCGCCGCGAAGCGTCGATCACCCACACGCGGGCGTCCAGGAAGGCGTCGACGCTGTCGATCAGCTTAACGAACTGGGCCTGGTCGATGCGGCCCTCGTTATAGCTCTCTACCAGGCGACCGAACTCGAGGCCCTTGTCGACCAGCTCCTTCTCCTTGCTGGCGAGAAAATACTCGCGCAGCAGGAGGGAAATGCCGGCCGATACGCAGGCCAGCACCAGCACCACCACCATTATGTAACTGTACAGCAGCCTGCGCTGGAGCGAGTTTCTCACACTTTCACCTCAAACTTGTAGCCGACTCCCCACACCGTCTTGACATCCCAGGGAGTGCTGTCCTGGGCGCCGATCTTCTGGCGGATACGCTTGATATGGGTGTCGACGGTGCGGGTATCCCCGCAATAAGTATAGCCCCACACAGACTCCAATAGCTGCTCGCGGGAAAAAACGCGCCCCGGGTGGGCGGCCAGATGCCACAGCAACTCCATCTCCTTCGCGGTCAGAGGTTCGGTGCGGCCATAGACGGTTACGGTGTATTCGCCGCGGTTGATCTCCAGGTGGGGGAACCGCAGAATATCGCCCGCAGCCGCCTCCGGCCCGGGCGAACGGCGCAGCACGGCCTTCACTCTCGCCACCACCTCGCGGGGATTGAAGGGCTTGCCGATATAATCGTCGGCCCCCGTCTCGAGGCCGAGTATCCGGTCGTCGTCGGCGGCGCTGGCGGTGAGCATAATAATCGGCACGCGGGAGAACTTGCGGATCTGGCGGCAGGCTTCCAGGCCGTCGAGCACCGGCATCATGATATCGAGAATAACCAGGCTGGGCGACAGCTGCTGCACCTTGACGATCGTCTCCGCGCCGTCGGCCGCTTCGGCCACCGCGAAACCTTCCTTGTCAAAGTACAGCTTCAGCAGCTCCCTTATCTGGGCATCGTCGTCGGCTACGAGGACCAGCGGTCCCGACATCGGCACACCTTCTTTCTAAGCTCTGGACTTTTTAGCCAGCCGAAAATAAAAAGGCGGGGGTACCCCGCCTTTCCTGCCTGTCAAGTGTTACACGGCTCCGTCGATGGCCGCCGCGATATCGCGGCGGGGACGGAACCCGACGATGCGGTTGACCTCCGCGCCGTTTTTAAAAACTACCATGGTCGGGATGCCCATAACCTTGAATTGGCCGGCCAGTTCTGGCTGCTCATCGACGTTGACCTTGGCCACGACCGCTTTCCCGTCGTAGTCGGCGGCAACGGCCTCCAACTCAGGCGCCACCATCTTGCACGGGCCGCACCACGGAGCCCAGAAATCGACCAGCACCGGCTGGGCGGACTTCAACACCTTTTCGGCAAAATCGGCTTGATTGGCAATATTAACTATTGACATTGCAGATTCTCCTTCCTGTGCGATGTTTCCTGCTATCCGCCCCCCCTCGGGGGGGTTCGATTTCATTGTAAAATATTTCCCCGCCAAAGTCAAGGCGCGCATGCCTGCCTAATCGCCGGGCAGACGGCCGCCCCGCATCCGGGCCGCGAAATACGCGGCCAGCGCCACAATAACGAGGCCGGCGGCGGCGACGGAGGGCGAAACCAGGCCCGGCGGCAGGTACCGGTACAGGCCGGCGAGCCCGAACACGATAAAGATCAGCGCCGCGCCCCACTTCACCAGGCGCTCGGGTATCCGCCGCCCCAGGACGACCCCGACGCCGATACCGATACCGTCGGCGGCCATCATCCCCGCCGTCGTCCCCAGCCAAACCGGAACGACCGTCTGGTACTGGGCGGCCAGCGCCATAGTGGCAAGCTGGGTCTTATCGCCCATCTCAGCAAAGAAAAAAGCGATCGCCACCGTCCAGAAGGGACTGCGACGGACGGCGTCGGCCTCGCCGGCCAGCTCGTCGCCGCGCAGCGTCCAAAGACCGAATACGATAAAGGAAACGGCAGCCGCGACCTGGATATACTGCAGCGGCACGACCCTCGTCAAATAATTGCCCGCCTCGACCGCCAGCAAGTGGTTGACGACCGTGGCGGCGAAAACGCCCGCCAGCACCGTCGTCCAAGGATAACGGGAGGCGAAGGCCATCGCGAGCAGTTGGGTCTTATCGCCCATCTCGGCCAGCAGAACGAGGAACAGCGAGGCGAAAAACGCAGTCACACCATCCCCCCTTTATTAAACTGCTGTTAGTATGGCCGATAAATGACCTTCCGAACCGGCTCAGATGGCTTATGAACCTTTTTCCGTAAACTCACATACCATAAACTGAACCACCACTATTAAGGGGGATTGACATGAAGAAAAACCGGGCCAAGAAAATCGGCCCCCAACATCACGATCACCACGGCGAAGGCTGCTCAGCCAGCCCCTGCCTGCCGATGCTAAGGGACGCCGCCATCGCCGAGCGGGAAGCAATCCTTTTCTACCTGGAGGCGGCCGCCATGGTCTGCGGCGACCTGCGGCAGCTTTTTCTGAACACGGCTGAAGACGAAATGGAACATTTCGTCATGACCATGCGCCACATCTCGGCCCTCGACGAAGTTCAGGCCGAAGCGCTTGAGGAGGTCGACCTCGACGTCCTGCTCATGAAGCGGGGCATGACGCCGAAGTGGGCGGAGGGCTGGCACCCCGCGTGCGCCTGCCCGCTGGAGGAACAAGCGGTGACGCCGCCCATGCCGCCGGCGCCGGAAAACGACCTCACCCCCGTATGCCTGCTGACCAAAGCACTCACCAGCGAGCTTGAGGCAATAAACATGTATCAGAAGTATATGGAACAATCGCCGGATGCTGATTGCTGTCGTCACTTCTGTCATCTGATGAACGACGAGAAAGAGCATGTGGCCTCTTTTACCGCCGCTCTATACGACCTTACGGGCGAGCCGCCGGCCGAAAAGACCGCCGATTAGTTATGTCAACTTTACAACCGACCGGCAGTTTGCTAACATTTTAGATAACAAATCATGCCAGGAGGAGATGCATTTGAACCTCACGGAAGCGATCGCAAACCGCCGGTCGGTGCGGAGCTACACGGCCCAAAAGGTAGACAAGGACGCCATCGACAAACTGCTCCACGCCGCGGTGCAGGCGCCAAGCGCCTCCAACACCCAGCCCTGGAGCTTCGTCGTCATCCAGGACGCCGCGTTGCTCAAGGAGTACTCCGACCGCTCCAAAAGCCTGCTCCTCAGCATGATCGACCTTGAAAATTCGCCCCACAAAAAATACCGCGACATGCTGTCCAATCCAGCCTTCAACATCTTCTACACCGCCGGTACGCTCATAGCCATCTATGCCAAGCCGATGGGGCGCCACAGCTACGGCGACTGCTGCCTGTCCGCCCAAAACCTTATGCTCGCCGCCCACGGGCTCGGCCTCGGCACCTGCTGGATCGGTTTCGCCGGGACGCTGCTAGATACGCCGGCGATGAAAGAGGAACTCCGCGTTCCGGTCGAATACAGCCTTGTCGCCCCGATCATCGTCGGCTACCCGCAAGGCCGGATACCGCAGTTGACGCACGACAATCCGGAGATTCTTTTTTGGAAAGAATAAACGAAGCGGCCGCAAACGCGGCCGCTTTTCATCGTCGTTAAGAGTGAAAACCGTTACAGGCGCACAAATTTGATATTACTGATGCTTGTGTTCACGGTTCCCCGATATACCGCGAAGTACTCTTCCAGGCTTAGTCCCCGCGGCAGGCCGGACCCGTCGGAAAAATCGGCCCACAGGTCGGCCCAGAAAGCGGCGGTCGGCCGGAAGAGGTACGTCCGTTCAACAAGGTGCAGGTCATGCGCGAAGCGCAATCCGGTACGGGCGGCAAGCAGCCGCGTAATCTCGTTGCCAGGCATATCGCCGGGCTCGTCGCCGATATCGTAGTTCACATGCTTTTTCAGTGAAGCGTAAGGCCGGTGGCCGTTGTCGAGCTTCAGGTCCCAGGCCCGCTCCACCAGAGCCGCGTCGCTGAGACGCTGGATATCGGAATGACGGCCGACCACGAACACCTCTTCGTTGTCGAGCACGATCATGGCGGCCGCCAACAAGTCGGCTTTGATCATTTTTATACCACCTTTGTATTTGAAATAACGGAATACTATCTTTCGTTATTGTCCCGCAAAGTCCTTTTCATAAAAAACAAAACCCGCAGCTTTGTGCTGCGGGTTTTTTCCAGGGTCGGTGAGCAGTCAATAAGCCGAGTTCTGTCCCGCTTGCGCGGCGATGATCATTTATCTCGGCCGGCAGTTGCCTGCCGGCTCTAGCGACGCTACCCGGAAGGATCGGCGGGCTACCTCATCTCTTCCCTATTCGGTCTTGCTCCGGGTGGGGTTTACCTAGCCAACCAGTCGCCTGGCTGCTGGTGCGCTCTTACCGCACCGTTCCATCCTTACCCGGCGCGATGCCGGGCGGTCTACATTTCTGCGGCACTATCCCTGAGGTCGCCCTCGCTGGCCGTTAACCAGCACCCTGCCCTATGGAGCTCGGACTTTCCTCGAAAGCCCTGCGGCCTTCGCGATCATCTTTCGTACTCACTGGACCCTGTTCAGTTGTCTGGATTAATAATATACCACGAACATCGGCTGCCGTCAAGGCGGTGCGGCGCGGTATTTTATGCCATGGCGGCGCGCAGGGCGGCCACCTTGGCCACAATGTCGTCCGCGCCGACGATGTCGGACACGATGGCGATCATCCCCGGGCCCCGGCGGCTCACCTCGGCGATATTGCTCTGCTTGATGCCGCCGATGGCTACGTACGGGAGGTTGACGTTCGCGGCCGCGTACTCCAGCAGGGCGAGCCCCACCGGAGCTGAGGCGTCCTTTTTCGTGTCAGTCGCGTACACCGGGCCGACGCCGATGTAGTCGATCACCCCGGCCAGCTTGTCGGCCTCCCTGGCCTGCTCCGGCGAATGAGTCGAAAGGCCGATGGCCATATCGGAGCCTACAAGCTCCCGCACCTTTACGGGCGGCAGATCGTCCTGGCCTACATGGACACCGTCCGCCCCGACCGCCATCGCCAGATCGACATGGTCGTTGACGATAAAGGTCGCTCCCGTATCCGCCGTCAGGCCGCGGATGGCCAGGCACTCCTCGTACATTACGCGGGCCGGTTTGGCCTTCTCGCGGTACTGAATCACCCTGACGCCGGCGGCCAACAGCAGCCGCACGACCTCTACGCTGCTTCGTCCGCGGGAAAGCGCGTCATCCGTGATACCGTAAATCCCGCCGGCGACAAAATTAGCCATCCCTCTACGCTGACTCATACATTCCCTCTCCCCCGGCGCCCCATAGACGCCTGTAAACACGAATATTTTACCGCGTAACGAGAAAACCGTCAAACCTGACAAACAGTCGCCGCAGATGGACTATATAAACGGTTGCCCCCTTACTCGACCAACAGTATGCGGCCGCAGTTGTCGCAATAGAGCAACTCCCCCTGCCCCCTCGCCGCCTGCCTGGTGGGGATGCTCCGTCGGCAGCCGCCGCACACGCCGCCGGCCAGCCTGGCCACCGGCTGAGGCAGCTTGCGGGCGAGCTCCCGGAACAGGCGAAGCAGGGCGGGATCGACTTTGTCGGCCAGCGACCGGCAGCGCTCCTCCAGGTCGGCCAGCTCGGCCTCACCGCGGGCCGCCTCCTGGGCGACGAGCTGCTGCCGCTCGGCGTGGAGGCGCTTCCTGGCCTGCAGCCCGGCCTCGTCGCCGGCGATCTTGGCGGCCAGCCGCTCGCTTTCCTCGATAGCGGCGACCGCGTCGTTCTCGCGACGCCCGATATCGCGACGGAGAGCCTCGCACCGTGTCCTGATCTGCTCGATCTCCTTGATGTTGGTTATCTCACCCCGGTAAAGCTTCCCCTCCAGCTCCTCGCAATGCCGGGTAAGAGCGGTCAACTCGGCCTCGCCGACGGCGCACGCCTTCTCCAGGCCGGCCAGCTTCTCCCGGTCGGCGGCCACCCCCTGCGACAGCAGCCTGATCTCCTGCCATAGCAGGCGCACCTCGTCGGCGCTAATCTTCTCCTTGCGGCCGGCCGCCTGCCGTTTCTGCCGCTCCAACTCCTGCAGTTCGCTAAGCATGCATAACTGATCTTTCATCGCCAAACCCTCCTCCTGCTGCTTACAATAGAAAAAGACAGGCCTTGTTCGCCTGTCTCACCAAACGCGGAATACATCGCGGGAAACGTCCTCGGTCCTGATGACAATATCCCAGCCGCTATGCGCGGCGCAAGCCTCGAGATAACCGGCGACCGCCCCGACAACCGGGCGCTCGGTCGCGAAATGGCCGGCGTCGACCAGCGTCAGGCCGGCCGCCGCCGCATCCAGCGCCTCGTGATACTTGACGTCCCCGGTAACCAGGACGTCCGCCCCGGCCCCTATAGCCGCCGCCAGGAAGCCGGCGCCGCTGCCGCCGCATACCGCCACCTTCGACACCTGGCGGTCGGTCGGGCCTGCGACCCTGACCTCCGTCGGCCCCAGCGCGTCTTTCAGCCTGCGGACGAAGTCGGCGAACGGTTCGGGTGTCGCCAGGCGGCCCACCCGTCCCAGGCCGTAGGGTCGACCGGGATTGTTCAGCGCATAAAGGTCGTAGGCCACTTCCTCATAAGGATGGGCCGCGAGCATCGCCGCGACGGCCTTGGCGGCGACTCCCTCGGGCATTACGGTTTCCAGCCGGTGCTCGGCGACGTACTCCAGTTTACCCTGCTTGCCGAGGAACGGCTTCGCGCCGTCCAGAGGCAGAAAGGTGCCCGTGCCGATCGTCTGGAAGGTGCAGTGGCTATAATTGCCGATATGGCCGGCGCCGGCGGCGGTAATGGCCGCGCGCACCCGCTCCGTGTACTCCTCCGGCACGAACACCGCCAGCTTCAGCAGCCGCTCCCGGCCCTCGACCGCCAGCGGCCGCAAATCGCCCAGGCCGAGCAGGCCGGCCAGCGCGTCGTTCACGCCGCCGTCGGCCGCGTCGAGATTGGTGTGGGCGGCGTACACGGCAACGCCGGCCGCCAGCAGCGTGGCCAGCGTCCTGCCCAGGGGCGTATCGGTGCGAACAGCGGACAGACTCTTGAAAATCAGCGGATGGTGGGCGACAATCAGGTCGACGCCCCCGGCCGCCGCCCGCTCCGCTACCTCCGGCGTCACATCCAGAGCCACCAGCAGCGAGGCGACCTCCTGCTCGGGGCTGCCGACCAGCAGACCGACGTTGTCCCAGCCGGCCGCCAGCTCGCGCGGCGCCAGCCGTTCCACCGCCGCCATTATTTCCCGGCACTTCACAGGCATGCGAGTTTATCCTCCAACTGGGCAATCTTCGCCAGATATTCCCGGTACTTGGGGGAAGAGACCGCCTGGGGGCTGGCGGCCATTTCCGCCGCCACCCGCCTGGCCTGCGCCAGCAGCGCCTCCAGGTGGTCCCTGAGCAGCGGGTGCCGCCTATCCCACAGCAGCGGCCCGATATCGTACAGGATGTCCTCGTATTCCTCCGCCGCGCCGGGCGCGGCGGCAATGACCTCATATAGCCGCCCGTCCTCCTCGACCAGGGCCTCGGCCACGGCACGCCAGCCGGAGGCGGCCAGCCAGCGGCGAACGGCGCCCCCGCCCAGCATAGGCTGGAGCACGAGGCACGACAGCGACGCCGTCACCTCCGGGCAGGCGGAGAGAATCTCGATGATCGTCGGTCCGCCCATGCCGGCGATAACGGCCGTGTCGACCTCGCCGGGAGCCAGTACCGCCAGCCCGTCGCCGAAACGAAGCTCAATCCGGTCGGTGAGACCGACCCTGGCCAGCGCCTCGCCGGCCGCCCGGAACGGTCCCTGGTGAACCTCACCGGCCACCGCCCAAGGAACGATGCCTTCACTGACCAGATACACCGGCAGATAGGCATGGTCGGTGCCGATATCCGCCAGTCGGCCGCCAGGCGGCACCAGGGCCGCTATCGTCGCCAGGCGTTTGCCCAGTTTCACGCCCATCCCTCCCTGAAAGCATTTGAAGTCCAACCGCAAAAGTTTAGCGGCTTGTTGCTATTATTTCTCCCCGGTGGGGAAAAATTCCTGCGGGGTCAGCCCTGCAAGGGAAAGCGTTGGATGGGGGTGTAGACCCGCCGGCGGTCGACTTCCTCGCTGAGCATGAGGGCGAATTCGCGCACCGTGAACGGCTCCCGGTCGACCCGGTAGGCGCTCCAGGGCGGAGCGCCCGGCAACGGCACGACATCCTGAGCGAGCGTGATATGCGGCCGCCAGGCCCGCTGCTCGGGCGGAAACCCGCACCCCGCCATCTCCCGCTCCACCCTCCCCTGCAGAGCCTGCAGCGCCGCCGTATCGCCGCCTGCGTCGACCCACACCGTCCGGATCGGCACGCCGCCGCCGAACTGGCCCAGGCGGCCGAGGGCGACGTTGAAAGGTCCTACGGACGATGCGGCCGCGGCCAGCGCCGGCCCGAACAGCGGCACGTCGGCGGCCGGCACCTCGCCGAGAAATTTCAGCGTGATGTGGAAATTCTCGCGCCGCTTGAACCGCCCCCGCCGACAGTTGCCGCGCAGTTCGGCCTGAACAGCCTCCAAAGCGACGACGATTTCTTCCGGAAACTCGATACCGACGAACAGGCGCATGGACACCCTCCAAGCAATAATTATTTAGATATTTGACACGCCGCGAGATTTTCCCTATTATTCCCGGAAAATGATAAAAGCGCGGCGAATATGCCGTGCTTTTCTTCTTTGTGGTGACCCGTAGGGGATTCGAACCCCTGATACCGCCGTGAAAGGGCGGTGTCTTAACCACTTGACCAACGGGCCGGATTTATGAGATTGGTGGGCCCACCTGGGATCGAACCAGGGACCGGCCGGTTATGAGCCGGCTGCTCTACCGCTGAGCTATAGGCCCCGAAAGATATATAAAACAGGTTTTCCGAAGAAGACCTGTCTTACTAACAAAGTGGCTCCTCGAGTAGGACTCGAACCTACAACCACCCGGTTAACAGCCGGGTGCTCTACCATTGAGCTATCGAGGAGTGTGCACCGACAAAATATATTATAAGACAGGCCTTCGCCGGCGTCAAGGTCTTAAAGACAAACTCTTTTAGTAATTATTGGGGCGGCCCCTTAGGCCGCCCCACCCAAAGCCTTTATCCTACTCCAGGAAATCCTTCAGCTTCTTGCTGCGGCTCGGATGACGCAGCTTGCGGAGCGCCTTGGCCTCGATCTGGCGGATGCGCTCGCGGGTGACGCCGAAATGCTGCCCCACTTCCTCAAGCGTTCGCGCCCGCCCGTCGTCCAGCCCGAAACGCAGCCTCAGCACCTTTTCCTCCCTGGGGGTCAGCGTCTCCAGCACCTCCTCAAGCTGCTCCTTGAGCAGCATGAAGGAAGCAGCCTCGGCCGGCGCCGGCGCGTCCTGATCCTCGATGAAATCGCCGAGGTGCGAATCTTCCTCCTCGCCGATGGGCGTCTCAAGCGACACCGGTTCCTGGGCGATCTTCATGATCTCCCGCACCCGCTCGACGCTGACATCCATTTCCTTTGCGATCTCCTCCGGGCTCGGCTCGCGCCCCAGCTCCTGCAGGAGCTGGCGGGACACGCGGATCAGCTTGTTGATCGTCTCCACCATATGCACCGGGATGCGGATGGTGCGGGCCTGGTCGGCGATGGCCCGGGTGATGGCCTGGCGAATCCACCAGGTCGCGTAGGTGCTGAATTTGAAACCTTTGTTGTAGTCGAACTTCTCGACAGCCTTGATAAGGCCCAGGTTGCCTTCCTGGATAAGATCCAGAAACAGCATCCCCCTGCCGACATACCGTTTGGCGATGCTGACCACCAGGCGCAGGTTGGCTTCCGCCAGGCGGCGTTTGGCCTCCTCGTCGCCCAGGCCCATGCGCTTGGCAAGGTCGATTTCCTCGTCCGCCGACAGCAGCGGCACCCGGCCGATCTCCTTGAGGTACATCCGGACCGGATCGTCGATGCTGACCCCTTCCGGGATGGTGAGGTCGATATCGACCTCCTCCGGCGTTTCGGAAATATCGGCGTCATCCAGGGCTTCAACATCGGGAACCTCGTCAACTATCTCGATCCCTTTGTTGGAAAAGACCTCATACATATCGTCGATTTCGTCGGGAGTGAGGTCCTCGTTCTGGAGAGTGTCCATAATTTCGGCGTAAGTCAACATGCCGCCGCGCTTCTTGCCCTTGTGCAGCAGTTCGTTGACATGTTCTGCTTGTATGCTCTTCTTCTCGCTCATTCTACTCCCCTCCTCCCTAGGCGTTCCCCGGATAAGGCAAATCGTTTGTCATGCTTGGTGCAATTTGCTAATTTCATCTTTTATTCGCTGACTTTCGGCTAATTCCTGCCGATAGTTGCTTTCGTCCCCCAAACGTAGAAATTCCTCGGCCCGAAGGCTATGAACCATGATCAGGGGCTCCAGGCGGGCAACCCTGATGATCCTGATGCAATCGTCAACAACGCGGGAAATGTCGTTTAATTGTATCTCCATTACCATAATATTCGACAACTCGGTGGCTGCTGCCTCCGGCAGCCCAAGGGCCAAGCCGTCGGCGGCGGGACTTTTTCCCATATTATACGCAGTAAACAGCGAATTGATTATCGTTTTCCGCTCTCCGCCCTGAATATCTTCGCCCGTCAGCTCCGCCTGGACATAAGGGATAACGGAACGGTCCTCCAGCATCAGGCGGATAAGCTGCCGTTCGGCCGCGACCGTCTTCGGCGCAAGCTTCTGCGTCAGACTCAGCACATTACTATTCTGCCCGCGATTGGCAGCTTTATCCTTTTGCTGATTTTTGCGTATCTCCCGCCGGATATCCTCCTCGTGGATGCCGAGCGTCTGCGAAAGCATCCTGATATGCTCGTTGACCTCCGCGAGGTCGGGGGCCTCGGCCAGCGCCGGGATGGCCTGAGCAAGAACGCCCATCTTGCCCGAGGCGCTCGAGTAATCGTTAGTCTGCAGCGCCTGGCTAACCTGATAAGCAAGCAGCGCGGGCGCCTGATCCATTAGGGCGCGGAAGGCGTCGGCGCCGTGCCTTCTGATAAACTCGTCGGGGTCCTTGCCATCCGGCAAGGTTATGACCCGCACGGCAAGCCCCAGCGCCCGCACGGTCGCCAACGCCCGCAGCGTGGCGTTCTGGCCGGCCGCGTCGCTGTCGTAGGCGAAATAAATCTCTTCGACGTGACGCGCCAGTTGCCGGGCCTGCTCAGGGGTGAACGACGTACCGAGAGACGCGACGGCATTCTTGATGCCGCTGGCGTGGAGCGCGATCAGGTCCATGTACCCCTCGACGACGATCGCCTTGCCGGCCTGCTTAATGGCCTGGTACGCGAGATCGAAGCCGTACAATACATAGCGCTTGTTGAAGACTGGCGTCTCGGCCGTGTTAAGATACTTCGGCTGGCTGCCATCCATTACCCTGCCGCCGAAGCCGATTACCCGGCCCCGCGCGTCGGCGATCGGAAACATGATCCGGTCGCGAAAACGGTCGTAAACGCCGTCGCCCCCCGTCCGCGCCACCGCCAGGCCGGCTTTCGCCAGCGCATCGGCGGTAAAGCCGCGGCTGGTCAGGGCGGTCGTCAATTTATCCCACGCCTTGGGGGCGAACCCCAGCCGGAACGCGGCAACCGTCTCGTCGTCGACCCCGCGGGCCTTCAGATATTCCCTGGCCGCCTTACCGTAGCTCGTCTTAGTCAGGCAGGCGTGGAAAAAATCGCTCGCCGTGGCGTTGGCCTTTAAAAGGCCGGCCATTTCCCGTTCCGCCTGCCGTTCTTGTTCGGATTTCTCCTTCTCCGGCACGGGAACGTTCAACTTCGCCGCCAGCTTCTTAACCGCCTCCATGAAGGTCAGGTTTTCCAGCTTCATGAGGAAGTTAAAAACGTTGCCCCCTGACTGGCAGCCGAAACAGTAAAAAAAACCTTTGTCGGGCGTCACGGAAAAAGACGGCGTCTTTTCATGATGGAACGGGCAACAGCCCCAGTAGTTTTTCCCGCGTTTTTTCAGCGGGACGTATTCGGAAATAACACTGACTATATCGCTCTGGGAGCGCAGTCTGTCGATAAAATCGTCGAAAACGGCATCTTTCATATAACCTCACCCTAGCGCCCGTGAACGATCTGGTTGTTGCGGACTAGACTCACGCGGAGACTTATTCTTTTTTGCATTAATACTATTCAAGGCAAACAAGAAATATCCTCTTTTCCCCCTTGACAAAGACTAGATATTTTGCTAGACAAAAAAAGACCGGAGCCCCAAGCTCCGTTATACTGTCGCCTACTTTCGGCCGTCTTTTTTCTGCGGCGTCGCCATGATCACCGAATCGCTCATCAGCTGGCTGCCCGGCCAGGGAACGTGGCGGAAAATCTCGTCCTGGGAGCTCTCGTCGCGGCAGGTCTTATCGCTGAGCATCTTGCGATAGTGGATATACGCTCCCCGGCGACCGCATTCCGGGCAGAAGGTATTATCGGCCCGGTGGCGGTTGGCCTTCCAGGAAAACAGGTTGAAGTGCAGCCCGCAGTGCTGGCAGATGAACCCGTTGACAAAAACCCCTTCCCGCTGGCTTTCGCTTATCCCGGCGGGAGGATTTTTTAGCACGGTCGTCTGGTCGGCTTGGTCGCGCAGATCATCGGTTTTCATCGCTCTTCCTCCTTTTTGTATTTCGTGGTTTTCTTCGCCAGCCGCTCGCAGTCGGCCACCAGTCCCGGCAGCACATTGGCGATGAAGTAGCGGACGCTGACCAGGTTGCTTTCTTTCAGCTTCTTGAGAATGGCATGGTACTTCTCCTCGAACAGCCCGATGTTGTTAAGCTTGACCTCAAAAATGCACTCCATCAGCGCGTCGATATTATCGGCGGCCCGCAGTATCCGCCCTTCCAGGCTGTCATCCTTGCCGTCGAACAGCAGATTGCGGTACAGGGAGCGGTAAGGTTGCTCCATCTCGGCGAAAAAGGTCTCTTCCGCCAGCTCCTTCTCAATGACGGACAGGGCGGACGCTATCTCGGGGTTCTTATACTTCGTCGTACTAAGGATATCGCCGGTGATCGATTCGATGACATCGTGGTTGATAAGCTTGCGGAACAGCCGGCCCCAGTCCACCTTGCCGCCGTTCTCCTCCTCGATGAGCGCCAGCATCTGGCCGATCTGGGCCACGAGGAAAGAATGCTCGCTCACCGTCGTCCGCTGGTGCATGAATTCGGTCGCCCACCGGCCCATATTATTCAGTTTGCGCACATAAACGAGATAATTATGAAGCCCCATGTGCATCCCTCATTCCGCTTCCGGCGATAGCCCTTTCTTCTCCCGATATAAGACGACACATTCGCTTTACATATATTAACAATACCATTTTCGCCGCGCCGCTGCTATAATTTCAAGTAGAAAGGTGGGGCAAGAATGAAACAAAAAACACTGCTCGTCACCCTCCTGGCCCTTCTGTTGCTCACCGGCATCGCCTGCGCATCCCCGTCTAAGCCGGTCATCAAAGCCGACAAAACCTACTTCGACGTCAACACGGGCCTCTATGTCCTCAAAGGCAACGTCTACATAGAAGTTAAGGATAGGATCATCACCGCCGGCATGGCCAGGGTCAGCATCGCCTCACTGGAGGTCTGGGGCACTGGCGGAGTCACCGTCACCCAAGGCGACATCTACTTTTCCGGCCAGGACGTCTACGTATTCGGCCTGCAGGACAGGGCCAAAATCGACGGCGGCGTCACCTTCAAACGCACCGGCCTGTCCATAACCGCCGACCGGGTTGAGTTCAACTGGCGCAGCAAAATCGGCGTATTCAGCGGCAACGTCGGGGTAACTCAGAACGACGCCACCTGGACCGCCGACAGAGTCACCTACAATGTCGAAACCAACGCCATCGTCCAGCCGACCCTACCGTTAACAGCGGGGTCGGGCGGCTAAAACCGAAGCCATTTTAACCCCCGGCAGGCGCCGGGGGTTTTTCGTTGTCGCCTATGGCCCCTGGCTAAAACAGCATGACTCCCAGAATGTGGTCGGCGGGAATGCTGCCGATAAAACGACTGTCACTGGAATTGTTGCGGTTGTCGCCCATCACGAAGACGTGCCCGGGCGGCACCGTCACCTTGCCGGGCGACGAATAGCGCATTGGCTCCTTGACGTAGTTTTCGGTCAGCGCCTTGCCGTTGCGATAAACCTTGCCGCCCTTGAACTCAAGCACGTCGCCCGGCAGGCCGACCACTCGCTTCACCCAGATGTAGTGTCCGGACGGCGAACCGCCCCTGACGAGCGTCGCCACGTTGCTCACCGGCTCGGCAAGGTCGTCGGCGAACTTGCGGGGGCGGTCGACGCGACTGTCGATAACCACAATGTCGCCGTAGCCGGGCAGTCTGCCCAGAGTATGAACCACTTTTGACAGATAAATCCGCTGGCCCTCGTGGAAGGTAGGCTCCATGGAATGGCCAAGAACCTTGGTGGGCTGAAAGAAGAACACATTTATGACCAGGGCGATGGCGGCCGCGAGAACGATGCTTTGCAGCCATTCGCCGGCCTCGCGCATGAAGCTACTCATTCTGTCCTCCCTTGGGAGCGCCCTTCTGGACGATTTCCAGGATCTTGTTGGCCGTCTCCTCGATGGCCTTGTTGGATACGTCGATTATCGGGCATTGCAGCTTGCGCATCAGACTTTTGGCGTGTTCGAGTTCCTCGGTGATGCGGTCGATATTGGCGTAGCTCGCGTCCGAACCCAGCCCCATCGTCCGCAGGCGTTCGGCGCGGATCTCGTTGAGCTTGTAAGGGTTGATCACCAGCCCCACGATACGGTGGGGAGGCACCTGGTAAAGCTCCTGCGGCGGCGGCACTTCCGGCACCAGCGGCACATTGGCCACCTTGACCCGCTTGTGGGCCAGATACATGCTGAGCGGCGTCTTGGAGGTACGGGAAACGCCGATAAGAACGATGTCGGCCTTGGGTATGCCCCAGGGATTCTTGCCGTCATCGTACTTGACCGCGAACTCCACCGCCTCCACCCGACGGAAATACTCCTGATCGAGCTTGTGCATCAGGCCGGGCTTCAGTTTGGGCGCCAGCGAAGTAGCCTGCTGGACCGCCTGCATCATCGGCCCCATGATATCGATGGTGTGAACGCCGTATGTTTTCGCCAGTTCCACCACCGCCGCCCTCAGTTGGGGCGACACCAGCGTGTGGCAGACGACGCTCCCGGTGCCGGCCGCAGCCTCAAGCACTTCCTCGATCTGGCGCACGGAATTGATATAGGGCACGCGGACGATATCGAACCGGCTGAGGTCGAACTGGCTGGCGGTGGCGCGGGCCACCAGCTCGGCCGTCTCGCCTATGGAGTCGGAAAGGGCATAAATTATTTCCTGTTGCACCGGTCTCCCCCCTTTTTCAAAGCAGTCCGTTGATAAGCCCCGCGGTATTGCATCTGGGGCTTCTGAACGGCCTGGCACATTTCAAGCAATTACCGTTCGTTTGGGAGACAAAAAATAAGCCCCCGAGTTATTATACCCTTTCTCCTCGGGGGCGTGCAAGCCGTGCTATGCGGCAACTATCTTGCTAAGGTCGGCGACCCCGGCGGCCAGCGCCGTGATGCTCTTCAGGAGGGCGAGTCGGTTGTTGCGGACGGCGACATCGTCGACCATGACCATCACCTGGGTGAAAAAGGCGTCGATGGGATCGGCCAGCCCGGCTATCACCTTCAGCACGCCGGCGTAATCCTTGGATGCGCTCAGAGCGGCGATCTCCTTGCGGGCGCCCTCCAGGGAGGCGTACAGGACTTTTTCGCCGTCAGCGGCAAACAGGGCGGGGTCGATGGCGTCGCCGGCGGCGTTCTTGGCCAGGTTGCCGGCCCGGGTCAGCGCCTGGACGGCCCGCTGCATGGCTTCGGTCGCGCCCACCTCGGCGAGCGCCTTGGCACGCAGCCAGGCGTCATAGACATCGTCGGTATCGGTCGCCAGCACGGCGTCGACCATATCGTAGCGCACCCCTTCGTCGGCAAGGACGTTTTTCAGGCGCAACCGGAAGAACTCGCCGATATCCCCGCAAAGCTTGGCGCGGCGCTCCTCGCCGCTTACGGCGAGCAGGTCCATGGCGGCGGCGGCCAGCGCTTTGATCGAAACGTGATAGCGGGCGGCGATCAGGATGTTCACGATGCCCAAAGCCTGACGGCGAAGGGCGTACGGATCCTGGGAACCGGTGGGGATCAGGCCGCGGCTGAAGGTCGCGACAATGTTGTCGAGCTTGTCGGCAACGCTGACCATGCGGCCGGCGGGCGTTTGAGGAAGGCTGTCGCCCGCGAACCGCGGCAGGTAATGCTCGAACACCGCTTCGGCTACCGCGGGCGCTTCACCGCTCAGCTTGGCGTACTCGCGGCCCATCACGCCCTGCAGTTCGGTGAATTCGTACACCATGCCGGTGACGAGGTCGGCTTTGGCGAGATGCGCGCCGCGTCCGATAGTGGCCAGCTCCGCCTCCGGCAGGCCGGCCTTCCTGGCGATTTCGGCCGCCAGCTTCTCCAGGCGCACCGTCTTGTCGTACATCGTGCCAAGGCCTTCCTGGAAGACGATCGTTTTCAGCTTCGCGACCCGGTCGGCCAACGGCACCTTCTTGTCCTCCTCGAAGAAGAAGCGCGCGTCGGCCAGCCTTGCTTTCAGCACCCGCTCGTTGCCGTGGCGGACGATATCGATGTAATCCTGGCCGCCGTTGCGGACGGTGATGAAAACCGGCAGCAGCTTTCCGTCGGCGGCGAAAACAGGGAAATAACGCTGATGCTCGCGCATCGGCGTGATGACCGCCTCAGGGGGCAGGGCGAGGTACTTCTCCTCGAACCGCCCGCACAGTGCGGTCGGATATTCCACCAAATAGGTAACCTCCTCCAGGAGATCCTCGTCGATGACCGCCGTACCGCCCTGCCGTACGGCCAGCTTCTCGACCTGCTCGCGAATCACCTGGCGGCGGAGGTCCTGGTCGACCATCACGTGATTGGCGGTCATTTTGGCAAAATACTCGTCCACCGACGCCAGCGCGACCGGCCCCGTGCTGAGGAAACGGTGGCCGTGGCTGACGTTGCCGGCGGCGACTTCCGCGAGGGAGAAGGGGACAACGTCGCCCCCGAAGAGGGCCACCAGCCAGCGGATAGGCCGCGCGAACCTGAGGTCCAGGTCGCCCCAGCGCATGCTCTTGGGAAAAGCGATGGCGGTGACGATCTCCGGCAACAGCTCAGGCAGGATGTCAACGACCGGCCGGCCGGTCTCGTGAACGACGGCATACACATAGCCATCCTTGACGACCAGGTCCTTGACATCCACGCCCTGGCCGCGGGCAAAGCCCTGCGCGGCCTTTGTCGGAACGCCGCTGTCGTCGAAGGCGATCTTCACGGCGGGTCCCTTATTCTCGCTGTTGCGGTCGGACTGCTGCTCGGCCATCCCCCTGACGATCAGCGCCAGGCGGCGGGGCGTGCCGAAAGTCTGCACCTCGCCGCAGGCGATGCGGCGCTCAGTGAACTTGGCTTTGGCGATGTCGGCCAGTTGGGCTAGCGCAGCCGGCATAAACTTGGCGGGAATCTCTTCACTGCCGATTTCCAGAAGCAAATCCTTGGCCATATTATTTCCCCCCTTTCAGAAGCGGGTACCCCAGCTTCTCCCGCTGTTCCAGGTACCCCTGGGCGCACAGGCGGGCCAGGTTGCGGACCCGTCCGATGAAGGCGGTGCGCTCGCTGACGCTGATTGCGCCGCGGGCGTCCAGCAGGTTAAAGGCGTGGGAGCACTTCAGCACGTAATCGTAGGCCGGCAACACGTAGCCAAGCTCGACGATCCGGATGGCTTCCTTCTCGTACATGTCGAAGAGCGTGAACAGCATGGTCGCGTCGGAAAGCTCGAAATTGTAGGTCGACTGCTCGACCTCGTTGCGGTGGAAAACGTCGCCATATGTGATGCCCTCCACCCACTCGACATCGAACACGTTCTCCTTGCCCTGGATGTACATCGCCAGCCGTTCTAAACCATAGGTGATCTCGACCGCCACCGGCTTGACGTCGATGCTGCCCACCTGCTGGAAGTAGGTGAACTGGGTAATCTCCATGCCGTCCAGCCACACCTCCCAGCCCAGGCCCCAGGCGCCGAGGGTCGGCGATTCCCAGTTGTCCTCCACAAAGCGGATGTCATGCTTGTCGGGATCGATGCCCAGCTTTGCCAGGCTCGCCAGGTAGAGATCCTGAATATTGGCCGGGGAGGGCTTCATGATGACCTGATACTGGTGATGCTGAAACAGACGGTTGGGATTGTCGCCGTAGCGGCCGTCGGCCGGCCGGCGGGACGGCTCCACATAGGCTACGTTCCACGGCTCGGGGCCGAGGGCGCGCAGGAAGGTGGCCGGGTTCATCGTGCCGGCGCCCTTCTCCACATCGTAAGGCTGTTGGATGATGCACTTCTGCTGGGCCCAGAAGTTCTCCAGGGTCAGGATTATCTCCTGAAAAGTCACTGTCATCGCCTCCTGAAATCAAATAAAATACTCCCGTCCCGTAACATATCGTTACAGGGACGGGAGTTTTCTTCCCGCGGTTCCACCCTGATTGGCCCTGAGGCCCGCCTTGATTTATGGCGGGGTTTACTATCCCTTTCGGAATTTCCTCCCGCGGCTTGGGAACGCCTTCGTCCGCCTGCGCCGGGCTTGCACCCTCCCCGGCTCGCTGGGTTTGGCCGACTACTTAATTCCTTCATTGCCTTCTGTTGCTATAATAGCATAGCAAATTTGCCCTTCCCTGTCAACGTTACAAACTGCCGCGCGGCCCTTCCCGGTCGTCAGTTGGCCGCACCTCTGTCACCTCGCTGCCGCCGTCACTCCGGACAACCTCAATGGTGCAGCGCTTGAAGACGGCCACCAGCACGCCCAAAGCCGCCAGCTGCGGCAAGAAAACGGCGCTGATCGCCCCTAACGTCACAGGAATTTCCACCAGCGTCTTGCCGTCCTGCTTGACGCGGATCTTGGTGACATTGCCCTGGTGGATGAGCTCCTTGACCTTATCCACGACCTCGCCGGACTTCACCGAAAATTCCTCCGTCCAACCGCCCGGCTTTTTGGACTCCAGGTCGATCAACGCCTCCAGGACACTGCCGCCCGCGCGCTCCAGCGCGTCCTTGGCCTCCCGGTAGGATACTCCGGTGCGTTCGCGGATCGTATCGATCTTTTCGAGGGTAATCTCTTCCATTGCTTTCCCTCCTGCTGCCGTTTCGCTTAGTGTCCCCGCCCGCCGCCCGTTTTATCCTGCGCCAGCGTCGCGATGAAGGCCAGCGACTTCAACGGCTTGTCCAGCCGCCAAGTGAGGAACTCGCCGAGCAGACGCTCGGTTTCCATCAGAACGGCGCCGGTCACCGAAAAGTGCCCTGGTTCGGCGAGGTCGAGGTCGAGCATGCGGGCGAGAAAATCCCGGCCGTCCTGCCCGAATGGCGTAAGATGCGGCTCGCCGCAGGCGGCGCAAACCCCGCCGCCGGCCGCGGCGTCGAACCGGGCCGGAAACGCAAGTTCCCGGCCGCACGCCACGCAGTTCTCATACTCCGGCCGGAACCCGGCCAGCGCAAGGAGCTGCAGCGCGGCCGCCAGGGCGGTCACCCTCACGTTGCGGCTCGCCAGCAGGGCGAAGGCGGCCAGCAGCAGGTCGAAAACCGCCGGCTCCGGCTCCCGCTCCGGCCACAGCTCGGCCACCAGTTCGGCCAGCAAGGCCGCGTACGCCATCCTGTCGAGGTCTTCGCGCAGTTCGCGGAACGACCGCCTGACGACGCACTGTTTGAGCGCCCCGATATTCTTCTCCCCGGCCAGCGCCAGCTCCACATGGGCGAAAGGCTGAACGCAGCCGGCCAGCTCGCTCCGCGGTCGGCGGGCCCCGTAGGCCACCGCCGAGAGCTTGCCGTGTTCGCGGGAAAATAAAGTCACCATCCTGCTGGTGGCGTCGTAGTCCCTCACCGCCAGCAGGATGGCCTCGCAATTGTATACGCCCATGCGGCGCTACTCCCGGCCGAGCCCGGCGGAATCCGCCGCGTCGCCGCCGCAATGCCGGTAAAGCAGATACGCCCTGATGTCACCGGTACTGAGAAAAATCTCCCACATCAGTTCCCTTAGCAATACGCGCACATCCCTTCGGTGTTTTGCGCAGCGGGATCGCCGGCTATGGCAGGTCGCTCCTGCCCGCGTCCTCACCGGAGTCCTCGTCGCCGTCCACTTTAAGCGGCACAGCCTTAACCCTCACGACCCGGAAGCCGTTTACCTGGAGGACGGAAAAACGATAATCGCCGATATTCACTTCGTCGCCAAGCTCGGGACGGCGACCGAGAAGGCCGAAAATATACCCGCCGAGCGTGTCTTCCTCATGCTCTTCGAGGCGGATGTTCAAAAGCTCGGATACATCGTCGAGCAGCACCCGGCCGTCGAACTCGAAGCTGCCGTCGGGAAAGCGCTGGATTTCCGCCTCGCCGACCGCGTCGTGCTCGTCCTGGATGTCGCCGACAATCTCCTCCAACACATCCTGCAGGGCCACCAGGCCCGCCGTGCCGCCATACTCGTCGGCCACCACCGCCATATGGGTGCGTTTGCGGCGCATCGCCTGGAGCAGCCTGGCAACCGACATGCCCTCAGGTACCACGAGAATCTCGCGCATGACGGTACTCAGGTCCTTCTCCCCCGGCCCGCACATATCCAGGTCCATCAGGTCGCGGATATGCACCATGCCGATGACATGATCCTTATCCTCCACACACAACGGATAGCGGGTGTGGCCGGTCTCCTTCACCGCCCGCATATTCTCCTCGAACGGATCGTCGGTGAACAGACACACCATATCCTGGCGGGGCACCATGACCTCCCTCGCCAGGCGGTCGGCAAAATCAAAAACATTGTCGATCAGTTCGCTTTCCATCTGGTCGAGCACGCCGCCACGGTGGCTGGCGTTGACAATCATCCTGAGCTCTTCCTCGGAATGGGCCACCTCGGCCTCGCTGAGCGGCTTGATACCCAACAGACCCATGATGGCGCGAGCCGCCTTGTTGAACAGCAAGATGACGGGATAGCCGACCTTATGGAAAATGAACAGCGGCCAGGCGCAGAAGAGCGCCAGCGCCTCGGCGCGCTGAATGGCCAGAGCCTTGGGCACCAACTCCCCCAGCACGATATGCATGAAAGTGATGACGGTGAAACCCAAGGCGACACTGATAGTATGCACCAGCCAGGTCGCCCCCGGCAGATACTGGTAGATCAGCGGCGCGATCAGGGCCGCCACGGCCGGCTCGCCCAACCAGCCCAGGCCAAGCGAAGCCAGCGTAATACCGAGTTGGGTCGCGCCCAGATAGGTATCGAAGGTCGATACGATTTCCAGCGCCAGCTTGGCGCGGCTGTTCCCCTGAAGGGTAAGCTCCTCCAGCCTCGTGCGGCGGATCTTCACCAGCGAAAACTCGGCGACAACGAAAAAGCCGTTCAAGAGCACCAGCAGCAAGGCGGCCGAGAAAGCGACGAGGCTATTGATGGACGAGTCGATAGCGCATCTCTCCCTAGGGTTTGGTCACTCCGCCGCGCGGCATCACAGTGCCGGCGGTCAGGATGTACTGCAGCGCGCTTTCGCTGGTCACGTCTAAGGGTATTATATCCCGCTTCGGCACAATAATATTAAAGCCCGCAGTCATGTTGAGGCTCATGGGTATAAAGACGCAAACGCTCTCCTCGCACAAATTGCGGGCGAGCGGCGCCGACAGCTCGGTCATCACGAAGCCCAGCGTCTTCGCCCCGGGATGGGGAAAAGGCACCAGCACCGCATGCTTGAACATGTTCTGGGACTCGAACACCGCTGTCGACAACTGCTTGACACTGTTATAGATAAACTTGAGAATGGGAATCTTCGAGAGCGCCTTTTCGCCCACCTCGATGCACCGCCGCATAACCCAATGGGAGGACAGCCAGCCCACCACCAGAATAATGGCGATAACGGCGACCAGGCCGAAGCCGGGAAACTTGACCGGCAGGTGACGCCCGAGAATCCTCTCGGTGATATCCAGTATCTGAACGACGACGAAAAAGGTAATCGCCATCGGCACAATGACAATCAGACCGTTGATAAAATATCTGGACAGGTTCTTCATAATTCACCCCTTGAACTCATCATAACATCGGCGATAACTGCGGTCAATAAAATAAAAGAGGCCGCCCTCCGGCAGCCCCCGTTTCGTCAACTGAAATTCAACACATTTCTCTTACGCGGCGGAATCACGGCATCGATAACATCGTCGACGGTGATGATGCCCACCAGCTTATTATCGCCGTCCGTAACCGGCACGGCCAGCAGGTCGTACTTGCGGATGATGCTGATGGCGTCTTCCGTCGGCGCCTCGTCGCCCACGGTAATGATGCGGGTCCGCATGATATCGGCCAGCCTGGTTTCCGGCTTGGCGATGATCAACTCCCGGAGCGACAGCACACCCGCCAGGTGCTCCTCGGCATCGACCACGTAAATGTAATAAATCGTTTCCGCCTCGGGGGCCAGCCGCCTTAGCTCGTTGATGGTCTCGTCGGCGGTCAGGCCTTCCGGCAGCGCGATATACTCGGTCGTCATCAGGCTGCCGGCCTCGCGTTCCTCATACTCGCGCAGCTCCTCCACCTCGGCGGCCTCCTCGCGCTCCATCAGCTCGAGAAGTTCCGCCGCCGTGTCGTCCGGCAACTCATTGAGGACGTCCGCCGCGTCGTCGGAAGCCATCATCTCCAGAATATCGGCAGCCCGATCCTTGCTCATGCCCTCAAGGATGGAGGCCTGCATCTCCGTCTCCATCTCGACCAGCGTCTCGGCGGCCCGCTCGTTGTCCAGCGTCTGGAAGATGGCCGACCGCTCCTGGGTGCCGAGATCGCCGACGATCTGAGCGATATCGTACGGATGGAGGGCGGCCAGCTTGCCCTGGGACACCGACAGCTTGATCGCCGACAGGTCGGGGGTGATGAGATCGACGTTGCCCCACGAAATGAGTTTCTCCGGCAGGCTGCGGCCCAGCATGCCCGCCACCCGCCGCAGGGCTCGCTCGGCCCCCAGCCGGCGCACCAGGCCGCGGAAACCGATGTCGACAGCCACCAGGCGGAACCCGTCGTTCACCTGGGTGATTTTAAGGTCATTGACCCGCACCACCCTGGCCCCGTCGGTATCGACGATCTGGCGGTCCAGCAGATCGCGGCACAAATACAGCTCGTCGCCGGTCAGATCGCCGTGGCTGACGTCTTCACGCACGATGTTGAGAGACACGATCTGCTTATTAAGCATCGCCACATGGTCATCGCTTACGACCACCGTCTCCCGGCGGCGCTTCACCTCGACGCCGCACACCTTCGGAAAACCCGCTTCCGGCTTTATCAGCACGTCCCCGACCCGACCCACGCGATTGCCTACCTTGTCAATGACCAACTTGTCGATCAACTCGCTGACAAAAACCTCAGTAAACGGCTGCATTCCGGTTTTCTCCCCCTGCCCGTACGGCCGTTGACAGCCCCCGTCTGCGTTGCCCACGCAAGGGGCGGAAGCAATTCTAGGCGCTAAAGCGCCAAGAACTTACGCACTTGATCCTGCGCGTGCTCGCACAGCAGATGACTTGAGTACGCCCCGCTCGCATGCTCGGTCTGACCAGCATCCGGGGACTTCCGGACGGCCGCTCCAATTCTACTAACACTCTCTACTCATACCCGAGGGATTTCAGAACCCCTTTTCGGTTGCGCCAGTCTTTTTTTACCTTGACCCACAGATCCAGATACGTCTTCGACCCCAGAAGATTCTCCACGTCGATACGGGCCAGGCGGCCTGCTTCCTTCAGCACCGCGCCGCCGGCACCGATCACGATCCCCTTCTGCGAGTCCCGCTCCACATAGATCACCGCCCGCACATACAGATCGCCGTTATCCCGCGTCGCCACCTCCTCGATATCCACCGCGATGCTGTGAGGCACCTCCTCGCGGGTAAGCTGCAACACCTTCTCGCGGATAAGCTCGGCGATCAGCAGGCGCTCGGGCTGGTCGGTAATCATATCGTCGGGGTAATACTTCGGCCCGGGGGCGAGGTATTTCTTGATTTCCCCCGTCAGGCCGTCGAGATTGGTACGGGCCAGCGCCGACACGGGCACGAGGGCCGTGAAGCTCCGCTTGGCCGCGTAGCGCTCGATGATCGGCAACACCTGTGCGCGGGGCAGCTTATCGATCTTGTTGATAACGAGGATCACCGGCGTCCGCACCTCCGCCAGGCGCTCGAGGATATACTCCTCCCCCGGCCCCGGCTCCTCGGTGGCGTCAACCACGAACAGCACCACATCCACCTCGCGGAGCGTGTTCTCGGCCGTACGCACCATGTACTCGCCCAGCTTATGGCGGGGCTTGTGGATGCCCGGCGTATCGATGAACAGCACCTGGGCGTCCGGCAGGTTGAGGATGCAGAGAATCTTATTGCGCGTCGTCTGCGGCTTGTCGGACATGATGGCGATCTTCTGGCCGACAAGGGTGTTGACCAGCGTCGACTTGCCCACGTTCGGCCGGCCGACGACGGCGACGAACCCCGACCTGAAAGCATTGTCTTCCTTCATAGGCACGTATCATTCCTCCGGCAAATCGGCTTTCTCGAAGGCGTGCGGCAACAGCTCCGCGAGCGTCACCGTCCGCTTTTCCCCCCTGGTATTGCACATTATAACCTTGTTTATACCGAACTCGGCCATAACCTGGCGGCAGGCGCCGCAGGGCGAGGCTGGCAAGGCCGTATCGGCCGCCACCGCCAGCGCGGCGAGCCGCTTCTCCCCTTCGGAAATCGCCTTGAAAATCGCCACCCGCTCGGCGCACATCGTCAGGCCGTACGATGCGTTCTCCACATTGCTGCCGCTGTAAACGCGGCCGCTCTCCCCCAGCACCGCGGCGCCGACGGCGAAGCGCGAATACGGGGCATACGCCCTGTCGCGGGCGTCCAGGGCGGCGTTTATAAGCTTCTCGTCTTCCATAGAGTCCCCTCCCCTTACATAATGCGTGGCGCGAACAACACGTACGCCACCACCAGCGACATCAGGGCGACCACCAGCACGCCGCCGGCGGCGACATCCTTAGCTACCTTCGCCAGCGGATGGTACCCGGGGGACACGATATCCACCAGCGCCTCGACCGCCGTGTTGAACATCTCCGCCACCAGCACGGCGGCGATCGTCAGCGTCAAAACTCCCATCTCCGCCCCCGTAAGGCCGAGGCGGAAGCCGGCAGCCAGCGCCAGCACCCCGGCCACGGCATGGATTCTCAGATTGCGCTGGGTGCGAAAACAGTAGGCCACGCCGCTCGCGGCGTAGCTGAAGGCTCGCAGCAGGCCTGCCAGGAAGTTACCCTCTGCCGATTTTTTCATCATGCCAGTTCCACCATTTCAGCCGCTCCGGCTCACGCCCCGTAAACTCCCCTACAGAACGAAGGCCGAGGTCCCAAAAGTCCTCGGCAATTCTCGGGCCCGACACCGGGAATGCGCCTGAACTCTCACAGGATTGTTCCGCGGACGTCTCCGGCCATCAATTTCCCTCACGGCCGATGCCCAAAGCAGCGAGGATCTGCTCCTCGCGCGAGCGCATCGCGGCCTTATCGTGCTCATCCTCGTGGTCGTAGCCCACCAGGTGCAGCATCCCGTGGACAGTAAGGTAAGCCATCTCCCGCTCCAGGCTGTGGCCGAATTCCGCCGCCTGGCGCTCGGCCGTCTCCAGGGAAATGACGATATCGCCCAGCAGGGCCTCCTCCGGGCCGCCCTGCACCGCCGGCTCCTCCCCCTCGTCGAGAGCGAAGGACAGCACGTCGGTAGCCGCGTCGATCCCCCGGTAGTCCCGGTTGAGCTCGCGGATATAAGCATCGTCGGCAAACACCACGCCGACCTCGGCGTGGGGCGATATGCCCAGCTCCCTGGCCGCCTCAGTCAGGACGGACGTCACCGTCTCCTTCACCTTCGGGGCAGGCTTCCTCTTTTCCGGGACACTGCTTAGGATTATTTCCATTCTTCGTCTTCTTCCTCTCCAGTTCCTTCAACGCCTCGGGGTATTCGATCCGCGAATGGAACACGCTCGACAGCACGCGCACGAAAACATCGCCGATAGTGTTCAGATCCTTGAGAGTGAGATCGCACTCGTCCAGCTGCCCGTCGTGAAGGCGCTCGCGAATGACCTTGCGGACGGTGGATTCGATGCGGTTCACGTTGGGGCGCGACAGCGAGCGCACCGCCGCCTCGCAGGCGTCGGCCAGCATCACCAGCGCCGCCTCCTTGCTTTGCGGGCGCGGCCCCTCGTAGCGGAAATCGGCTTCGATAATGCATTCGCCGTGTTCGTTTTCGGTCGCCCGCCGGTAAAAATAAGATACGAGCGTCGTGCCATGGTGCTGCTGTACGATATCGACGATCGGCTGCGGCAGCTTGTAATCGCGGCAGAGGTCCAGCCCGTCCTTGATATGCGAGGTCACGATCAGCGTGCTCAGAGACGGGGCGATCTTATCGTGGGGATTCTCGCTGTCCGCCTGGTTTTCGATGAAG
Organism: Selenomonadales bacterium 4137-cl; assembly: GCA_032334055.1. Classification (NCBI taxonomy): domain Bacteria; kingdom Bacillati; phylum Bacillota; class Negativicutes; family Acetonemataceae; genus Anaeroselena; species Anaeroselena agilis. The sequence continues at coordinate 2,228,854 of JAUOZS010000001.1, forward strand.
AAATAGGGCCTTTTAATCTTGCCGATATCGTGATAATACGCTCCCACCCTGACCGTCACCGGATCGGCGCCGATATTGCCGGCGGCCGTCTCGGCGAGATTGCCCACCAGCAGGCTGTGGTGATAGGTGCCGGGAGCGTCGAGCAACAGGCGCTGCAGCAGCGGATGGCTTGGGTTGGCCAGCTCCATAAGCTTGACCGGGGTGGTGATGTTGAAGGTGCTCTCAAGATAAGGCAAAAACCCGATGGTGATAACCGCCGAAGCGATGCCGCTCACCGCGCCGTAGACTCCCTGCAGCATAATCTGCGCGCCGTTTACCTGTTCGAGAAAACCGGTGGAGCCTACGGTGACGAAATTCATCGCCGCGATCCACAGGCCGGTTCGCGTCAGGCTGTAGCCGTGACTGGACTTTGAAACGCTGTAAACGCCCGTCAGGCTGCCGATAAGAGCCACCGCCACCGCCCTGAGATCGTTCTCGACAATCACCCCGAACATCACCGCCAGGGCAATGCTGATGAAAACCCCCAGGCGGGTGTCGATAAGAATGGCGGTAAGCAGCGCCCCGGCCGCGATCGGGGCCACAAAGTTGGAATAGTAATGGGCCGCCTTGCCGAACAGCAGCGTAAGCAGGATGATCAGCCCCAGCAGCACCATGTGGAGATCTTTGGCGTAAACCTCCGGGGAAAACTTGTACAAATAACCGATAATCAAACCCATGACCACCAGCACGAAAATCGCCAGGCCGAAAATGCGGACCTCGCTGATACTGCCGCGATGAAGGCCGAGTTCCTCCATGGCGTAGATCTGCTCGGCGGTCACGATATCGCCCCGCCGCACCAGCACCTGACCCTTCTTCACCGTTTCCCGCACAGGCTCGGTGCTAGCCAGGGCGGCCTGCTTGCGCTTATCCGTCTCGCGCACGTTCAGGACAAAATTCGGCTTGACCAGCGTCTGGGCCAGGCCGATGACCACCGCCTCGGCATCCTTGCCCAGGCCAAGCTCTTCGACATCCAGGGCGATATTTTTGCGGGCGGCGTCGAGGCCATCGTCACGGATGCCGCGCTGCAGATATTTGCGCAGGACGCTCTTGGTCTGCTCCTCAGCCTTGGCCAGTTCCGCCTCGTTCAGACTTGCCAGCCCTTCCACGGCCGGCGCCGGCAGCGACAAGGGCAAAGTAGCTTTAAGCTTTACGGCCTTCTGGTCAGGGTCGGTCAGCGTCTTGTCGACGGCAACGGCCCGTGCGGCGCGGAAAACGGCGCCGGTGCTATCCTCGGCCTTGGCCGCCACCGTAACGTCGAAATCGTAGACACTGGCCACGCTGGCCAGCACCTCCGCCTCCAGCTTCTTGGTCTTGATCTGATCGACATACGAAACGGTCCGGGGAGCGATGACGTCGCGATCGCTCACCTGGCCGACCTGGAAGGAAATCTTGTCCGCGATGAAGTCGGCGGACAGGATTATCATATACAGAGAAAAAAACGCCATAAACAACACGATACGGCGCGAAAGCGGTCTGGCATGCATGCTGTTAGGCTGGGAGAACAATTCCCTGAGCTTATTCTGAAGGGATGACATCTTTTTTCATCTCCACTCGCCAGGGACGAACCCTAGCCCGGATTTGAAGCCTCGTAGCGCTCGTAGGCCTTGATGATACGGCCCACGATCTCGTGCCGCACCACATCGCTCTCGTTAAGGAAGATGGCCTCTATGCCGCGGACGCCGGCCAGCACCGCCTGGGCGTGCTTCAGGCCGGACGAATTTCCCGTGGGAAGATCGACCTGGGTGATATCGCCGGTGACGACCATCTTCGAGCCGAACCCCAGCCTGGTGAGAAACATCTTCATCTGCTCGGGAGTAGTGTTCTGCGCCTCGTCGAGGATAATGAAGGAGTCGTCGAGGGTGCGGCCCCGCATATAAGCGAGCGGCGCCACCTCGATGATGTTCTTGGCCATGTATTTCTGGAAGGTATCGACGCCAAGGATGTCGTACATGGCGTCGTATAACGGACGCAAATAAGGGTCGACCTTCTCCTGGAGGTCTCCTGGCAAAAAGCCGAGCTTTTCCCCGGCCTCGACCGCCGGTCGGGTGAGGATGATCCGCTCGACCTCCTTGTTCTTCAAGGAAAAAACTGCCATAGCGACGGCAAGATAAGTCTTCCCGGTTCCCGCCGGTCCTATTCCGATCGTGATAAAGCTGTTGCGGATCGCCTCCAGATACAGGCGCTGCCCGAGCGTCTTGGGCTTGATGTGACGGCCGCGGGCGGTTACCAGCACCGTGTCGGCGAACATCTGGTGCAGGTTCTCCTCCCGCCCCTCCTTGACCATGCGGACACTGTAGCGGACATCGTGGGCATTTATCTGGTTACCCTGGCGATACAGGAACGACAACTCGTTGAAAAGCTTGGTCAGCAGCTCCACTTCAGTCCGGCTGCCGGTGATGGCGACCTCGTCGCCGCGGGCTACGATACGGCTGGAAAAATTCTCGCCGATAATGCGCAGGTGTTCGTCGCCGTGGCCGAGGATGGCCACCGCCGCCTGGGCGTCGGACAACTTGATCCGCCGCTCTTCTTGGTCGTTAGGCAAAGAAAGCGTGCCTCCTAATGCATGTTGATGTTTATAGTCTGCCCGATATCCTCGACAGTTTCCACCGTCACCTTGACGCGGACAAGCCGGGGCTCGGCCGTCTGCAGCGTTGCGACATCACGCGCCAGCACCTGAGCCCCTTCGGGAATACGGTCCTGAACCGCGGCCAGCGCCTTGCCCCTGGCAATGTCGCGTGCCTCTCCGACCGTTATCTCGTAACTTTCGGCAACCAATTCGTGGAAGATATCTATGATAGATTCGACGGCAAAATTGCTATTCCTGCCCCCGGACAGCTTTTTGTGGACCACCTCGGCCTCGAAGCGGGGAAAGGGCTGCTCATCCGCCTTCTTAAGCACCAGCTCCCGCCCGCCGGCCCGGAGCGAAACCGCGACCGCCTTACGGCCGGTACGGCGGAGGACCTCCTGGGTAAGGCTCGCCTCGCCATAGCCCTCATACCAGACCCTGGCCTTCACGATCCCGGCGGCGCGGATAAAAGCGGCCGGAACCTTGCCGGCCTGCGCCTGCTCATTGGCCGCCGGCGGTTCCTCGACGATACCCTTTATCAACAGATCGCCGCGTTTGACGGTATCGCCCTTCTTCACCGCCGGCTGGCCGGCGATCGCGATAACCTCGGTTATCACGCCGTCCTTGGCTGCGATGACATCGGCCGGCGACTTATCCTCCGCCTTGGGCAGCGTCTTCTCGACCACCTCGATCAGCGCCCTCGTCCCGGTAAGGTTGACTCCCACCCAGGCCAGTTCCGGCAGCGCCAGCAGCATCTCCTTTTCCACTCCCTTAAGATCGACGGCGTCCTTGGCAACCCCCGGCCGAAGCCCGCGCTCCGCCGCGGCAGCCAGGATCAGTTCGCCGGCCACCTCCTTGTGGCCGCTGACATCGACAAACCAAACCCTCGCCGTCAGCAGGTTGAGGAGAATGAAAAACAGCACCGCCCCGACAACCAGCATTTTGCGGCGTCTGATACGCTTGACGGTGAAAGGAAAGCCGGCATGCCCGACCGCCTCCACCCGGTTGCGGCTCAGGCGGGCGAGCGGCCTGATGCGGAAAAAATCGGGCAGGCGGAGGCTCGCGTACATATTGTCGTTATGTTTTGTGATCCCCCATAAAAAAATGCCCCGTGCCAGGCATAGATTGATAAACCTTTCCGGAACGGCGCCGCTGATTTTCACCCTCACGGTGCCGTGCAGGTAGTTGGTCAGCCGCAGTGTCAGCATCTCGGACCACCTCAGACCTCATACTTGATTTCCATGACGGTACCCTCCACGAGAAGCTGCTCGGCCTGGAAATTGCCGATGGTGAGCTCGGCGCCGGCCACATACAACTCGCCCTGGCTGAGCTTGATGCGAACGAGCGAACCGGTGTACTCGATAATTCCCTTGTGATTCTCGACCAGCAACTGCTTATTGCCCAACATGGTGATCCGCGGCAGGTCGAGCACGATATCGGCCGGTATCTCCAGTAGTCCGGCCAGCGTCTGCAGATTGCCCTTGCGGCGACGTTGCATCAATCTCACCCCCATACCACAAATTTATTGCACTGATCTGGTGTTTAGTACAATTGAGGCCGTTGATAAGCCCCCATCTGCGGCGTTGTTCCGACGGGCGCTTGCTTACGTACGTTTCGAGTACGCGCGCTGCACGCCCGTCGGAGCCGCCTTGCATCTGGGGGCTTCTGAACGGCCTCGTCTATTCATTGTTTTGGGGGAACATCTTTTATCCCATCACCCCGTGGCAGCGGCCGAGGTAATCCTCGAACTTGTGCACCTTCACGGGAGCGGCAAACCGCATGTAATTCGTAGCCACCACCATCTCGCCGCAGTCGAGGTTCTTGATCTCGTTGCGCTGCTGGAGGATATCCTTGCGGCACATCGCCTCCAGCTTGCCGCGGTCGGCCTTCGACGCCAGACCGAGAATGAACAGTGTGTTAAGCTGCGACAGCACCTTGTCGGCTAAGAGACGCGGCTGCTGGTCGACCACGCACAGGCCGAGATTGAACTTGCGGGCCTCGCTCACCAGGCGGGCGAACACGTTGTTGCTGCTGTGCTCCTTCCTGCCCAGGAACCGGTGAGCCTCCTCAAGCACGATGAGCACCGGCTTGACGGCGCGGCGGTCCGTCTCCGTCTTGGCGGCGTAATGACCGAGCAGCTTCTTCGACAGCAGCGTCGACAGCGCCAGCTCCCCGACCGGCGAAACATTCTTCAGCTCGACGAGCACCACCTTGCCCTGTTCGAGCTCGGCCATCATATCGCCCACCACCGACTGCCCGCCTTCCTCGATATTCAGCTCGTTCTTGACATTCCAGCAAACACTCTTGATCTTGCTGATCGTCGGCGACTGAAACTTCTGGCCGGTGCTGGCCTTCAGCTCGTCGACGATATCGGCGGTATCGTACTGCAGCACATCGCGCACCCAGTTTTCGGCCAGCACTGACGACAGCTTGTAGATGGCGTCAAACTGCGGCTCGGTGAATGTAGCGCACGCGGTTATGTCCTCCGGACCGACCTCGCCGTAACTCAGCGTCAGCCGGCGGGCGTATTCGGCCTGGGGATTAGCGTTATAAACGGCAAGGCGGTCCTTCACCCCCGGATGGCGGGCAAGGTCGCGGTAATACTCGTTGTGAACATCGAAAACCAGCATGCCGTAATTGCCGTTGTCGATGACCGAGCCTGCCAGCACCTTTACCAGATTGCTCTTGCCCGACCCGGTCGTGCCGAAAATGCCGATATGCTCGGTAATCGCCTTGGACCCGTAAATGCCGACCGGCAGCTCTAAAACGCCGCGGCCGCTTTTCAAAAAACCGATCTCGAGATCGCCCTTCATCTCGGCGAGCAGGGCGGTATCGGCCGCGCTCAGGCCGCGCACCTCGCAGAAAAAGTCGGGGCAGGTCTTGGGGTTGAACAGGCGGCTCTCGGCATCGGCGTAGCAGAGCTGCTCGGCCATGCCGATCTTGACGGTATGATTGCCGCCGAGGTAAAACTCCAGTTCCTCCTGATTTTCCACCTTACCCTCTCCGTCAAGTTTGTTCATCAGGTAGCCTACGTTATTGATCCCCGACCAACGCGACTTCACCTTGAAGTCGTATGACCGGATATAAAACCGGTCGCCGCTCTTCCCTTCCACCACCAGGATGTCGCCGAAGTCGACATCCTGGCCCGGGGCCACGACAAACTCGACATAGGTGCCCTTGGCGTAAATCAGCCGGCCCTTGTAATCGCTCACGCGCATGCCCCCTTTCGCTGCCGCGGATAATGTGCGGACATTTTTTAGTGTACGCGGCCGGGCAGCAAAAAAAACAGGGATTTTTTGCGCCCTGCCGACCGCGTTTGCCGCCGTCGCCCCCTGCCATGCGACTCCTCCGCCGCCCGCCCTTGCCCGTCGCCCCTGAAAACTTCAACTACATAATTTTTATAAAACATCCCATTTCCGTGTTTTTATGTGGTATAATTACACTAAAATCATATTTTTTACAAGGTGGCAGCAGCATTGGTTAAAATATTCCCGGCAAGATTCATTGTTGATAACGAAAGCGTTGTTACTCATATGTGGGAATGGGTGAACGACAAAATCAAGGATTCGAAGGTCAGCCAAATAGTTCCCTTGGAAATGGAGCGGAGCGCTTCCAAGACTTCGTATATGCTTAAGGGGTTAATAGAAGTTCACTGCCGCGAAAACATCACCACCTCCGAGTTATCCGGCATCCTTCGGCCGTACCCGAACTTTATCCAGAACATCTATCTATCTTTTCAATAAAACACGAGCACAATCGAAAAACACTAGGGCAAACACCCTAGTGTTTTTTTGTTTTACTGTACCGTCCCGCTCCGCAGATCGGCGTAACGCCGCCGCTTGCCGATCTCTGAGAAAACCCGCGCCTCAGCGGCGGATTCTCCCCTGTGCCCAGGCCAGCGCCTGCTGATCCGTGGTCGGCCGGCTGAAAAGAAATCCCTGCGCGAAGTCGCACCCCAACGCCGTCAGGATCTTCCGCTGCAGTTCGTTCTCCACCCCCTCCGCCGTCACCGACAGTTTCATCTGATGGGCCAGCTTGATAATCGAGCCGACGATCGCCTCCGCCGACGGATTGGACCCCGCTTCAAGCAAGAAGCTCCGGTCGATCTTGACGGAATCGGCCGGCAACCGGCTCAGATAAGTCAACGACGAATACCCTGTGCCGAAATCATCCAGCGCCACGCGGACCCCCTGAGCGCGAAGACTGCGGAGCTTTTCCACCGAAAGCTCGAACGATTCGATCATTGCGGTCTCGGTAATCTCGATCTCCAGGCGGTCGGGCGGAAACGCCTCCTCGGCGAGAATCCGGCAAACCCGGTCGACAAAATTGGCCTGACTGACCTGGCGGGGTGAAACATTGACCGCGATTCTGACCGGTTCGCCGAGGGTCTGCGCGGCGCGGTGGCCAAACCTGCACGCGCCCCTCATCACCCACTCGCCGATCGACACGATCAGGCCGGTCTCCTCCGCCACCGGGATGAAATCTAGCGGGCTGACAAGCTCCCCTCCGCCCCTAGCCCAGCGGATCAGTGTCTCGAACCCGACGACCCGGCCGGTCGCCATGCAGAGCTGCGGCTGAAAATGCAGCACGAACTCCTCCTCCGCCAGCGCCCTGTGCAGCTCACCCTCGATCCGCATGCGCCGCAGGAAGGCGTCCTCCATATGCTGCTCAAACATCCGCCAGGTCATCTTCCCCGCCGCTTTGGCGCTATGCAGCGCGGTATCGGCCTTGCGCATCAGTTCGTCAGGCAAAGATCCGCCCGACAGAAGGGCGATGCCCAGGCTGCAGGACACCACGACCTGCGTCCCGCGAACGAACGCCGGCCGGTCGAACACCTGCATGATCCTCTCTGCCCAATAAAGATACTCACTCGGCTCACTCAGAAAAAACGCAGCCACGAACTCGTCGCCGCCAGGGCGGGCGACGGTGGCTTCATTGGGCATATTGTCCTTCAGGCGCGTGGCGATGTCGCGCAATAACTCATCGCCGAAAGCGTGGCCGCGGGAATCGTTGATAACCTTGAAATTATCGATATCCAACAGAAACAGCGCCCCGCCCCTGCCCTCCTCCCGGGCGGCGGCGATGATCCCCGCCAGCGCCTCGTAAAGCCCCGCCCTGTTAAGCAATCCGGTCTGAGCGTCGTTATACGCCATATAACGGATGCGCTCCTCCGCCTCCTTGCGCGGAGTGATATCGGTCAGCGAGCCGGCGACCCTCACCGCCCGGCCGTCCTCGAACAGCGCCTTGCCCTTGGCCTGCACCCATATCCAGCGGTCGGGGGTTATCAGAAAACGGTACTCCGCTTCATAATGCCTCGTCTTCCCGGCGAGATGCCGGCTCAACGCCGCCTCGTTGCGCAGGATATCCTCGGGATGGATGCGCTCCCACCAGAGATTGGCATCCTGTTCGATGGCGACGGCGGGCAGGCCGGAAATGCCCGACCAGGACGCCGAAACCGTCAGCCGGTTGCGGACGATATCCCAGTCCCAGATGCCGTCCTTCGCCCCCTCCATCGCCAGCCGGTAGCGGGTTTCGCTCGCGGCAAGAGCCCTGTTGCTGGCCTCAAGCTCGGCCATCTTCAGCTTCAGCGTGTCATCGGCGGCGGCCAACTGGCCGTACAACTCCTCAAGCTCCAGATAGCTGGCCTGAAGCTGCTCATGAGCCGCGCTGAGCCGTCCCTGGGCCTCCTTCCGCTCACCGATGTCGCGGGCGACGATCACGCAGTAACTACTGTCGTCGATATCGGCCCGGCTGCAGGACAGCTCCACAATCCTTTCCTGTCCGTCGCCGCAGGCCAACGTGCGTTCCTCGGCCGCTCCTCGTCCCGCCAGCAGCGCAAGCGGTTCGATCCCCAGCCTCTCCCGGATACAGACCGCAGTCGTTGTGGCCCCCTCTTCCCAGCCGAGACAGCGGCGCGCCGCCGCGTTGGCGTCCACGACCAGACCACCCGCAAGATCGACAAGAAAAATCGGATCGCGGGCCTGATCGAGCAACAGGCGAAACCGCTCCAGTTCGGACATGCGCTGCTGAAGCTCCGGATAATAACTCTTGCGGACCGAGGCCTCGCCCATGCCGATAAGCATCTCGCGGGTAAAGCTTTTCAGTTGATCGTCATCAGAAGGCGCTTTCATAAATAGCCTCCGTAGCACGCAACGACAACGCGCGGGGATTGGTAGCCATGCAAGCATCCTTGAGAGCCAAGGCGGCCAGCAGCGACACCGATGTCCTTTCCACGCCCAGGCTGCCCAGGGTCGCCGTTATCCCCAACCCGCGCCGGAAAGCCTCCACAGCCTCCCTCAGCGCGGCCGCGGCCGCCTCGTCGGTCATGCCGGCAAGCGACAGGCCGAAAACCCTGCCAACCGCCTGGTACTTCTCCCGGGCGGCCCCGTAATTGCCGGCGATCACCGGCCCGAGAAGAATGGCGTTGCACTCGCCGTGCGGCAGGTCGAGAAACCCGCCGAGACTGTGGGCCATCGCGTGGACCGCGCCAAGAATGGCGTTGGAGAACGCCAGGCCGGCCTGCAGACTGCCCAGCATCATCCTGCCGCGCAGACCGATATCGTCCGGCCTGGCGATTACCGCCGGCAAAGCGGCGTGAACAAGACGGATGGCCTCCATGGCGTGCAAATCGGTTATCGGCGAACCGGCGTTGGACACAAAAGCCTCCACGGCATGGGTAAGCGCATCCATACCAGTGCAGGCGGTAAGATAAGCGTCCATCGTCATCGTCGTGGCCGGATCGATCAGGCCTACATCAGGCACCGTAGCCTTGCTGACGATCGCGATTTTCGTCTTACGGTTCTCATCAAGGATAATGGTAAACTGGGACACCTCCGAAGCGGTGCCGGCGGTGGTGGGCAAGCAGATAAGCGGAGGCATCGGGCGGCCGACCCGGTCCACGCCCTCGAAATCGAGGATACCGCCGCCATTCGAGCACACAATACCTATCCCCTTGGCGCAGTCCATCACGCTGCCCCCGCCCACCGCCACCACCGCGTTGCAGCGCTCGCGGGCGTAGCAGGCGGCCCCGTCCGTCACCTCCGCGGACCGCGGATTGGGGCTAACGCCGTCGAAAACGACACAGGGAATGCCGTACTCCTCCAACGTCGCCACCGTCTCCCGCACCCAGGGCGTCCGGGCGTGGAGCACCTTGTCGGTCACCAGCAGAACCCTCCTGGCGCCGACGTTTTGGGCGTAGCGGCCGACGAGCTTCCGGGCGTCCAGGCCGAACACAAACTCCGGGGCAACAAACTTGCGCAATTCCAGAAACGGGTCCGCTTCAACAACACTTGTTGCTTCCATAATTGCACCCCATCTTATTGAACCTGGCAATTTATTCAATATTTCGACATCCGCCCGCATCATTCCTGCCGCCGGCGCGCGTCAAAAAACAAGCCGCCGGACTCGCCGGCGGCACCTGTCGACCTATTGCTGGTACGGACTCCGCAGCGGGCGCTTGCACCGCGGCGGCTGGATAATCTCCGCGAAAATAATGCCATTCATCACCGCCGCCTGATCGAGCCGGCCATCCCACGGCCGGGCCTCAGCAACAACCACCGCGGCCGGCGGCGAATCCTGGGTAAAACTCTCCTCAACCTGCATGGAAAGAGGCTCGGCGGCATGATAAGCCGTCACCGCGGGCTGAGAGCGTTCCTCAACCGGCACCGGACGTAGCGGAGGCTCCTCCGCCGGCCACCGCTCCCCGGTCGGCGGAACGCGGCCGGGAGCCGTCGGCCTGGTATCGACGGGCGGCGGCACCCGGTCGGGAATCTCCGGATACTTATATTCTTGCTGGCGCCGCCTCTTCTTCAAGATCTCCGGCACAAGGTAGAACAAGATCATCAGTATGACGGGTACGATTAGCTCCCCCATAGCGCCGCCTATTTCTTATCTTCGGGCTTGACCGACTGCGCGGCCGGCCCGGCTTTGCTGATCGTCTCACGCATCTGGGTATCGGCCAGGATATTGTTCATATTATAATAATCCATCACCCCGAGACGGCCTTCCCGGAGAGCGACGGACAGCGCCTTGGGCACATCGGCCTGGGCTTCCACCACCTTGGCCTGCATCTCCTGGGTGAAGGCCCGCATCTCCTGCTCCTTGGCCACAGCCATCGCCCGCCGCTCCTCGGCCTTCGCCTGGGCGACGCGCTTCTCGGCTTCGGCCTGATCGGTCATCAGTTCGGCGCCGATGTTGCGGCCCACATCCACGTCGGCGATATCGATCGACAGAATCTCGAACGCCGTCCCGGCGTCCAGGCCCTTGGAAAGCACAGTGCGCGAGATGTGATCGGGGTTCTCCAGCACATCCTTGTGATCGGCCGCCGAACCGACGCTGGTGACGATGCCCTCGCCCACGCGGGCGATGATCGTCGCCTCGCCGGCGCCGCCCACCAGACGGTCGATATTCGCCCGCACGGTTACGCGGGCCTTGACTTTAAGCTCGATGCCGTTCTTGGCCACGGCGGAAACGAACGGCGTCTCGATCACCTTGGGATTGACGCTCATCTGTACAGCCTCCAGCACATTGCGGCCGGCCAAGTCGATGGCCGCCGCACGCTCGAACGGCAAAACTATTTGCGCCCGGTGGGCGGCGATCAGGGCGTCGATGACGCGGTCCACATTGCCGCCGGCCAGGAAATGGGCTTCGAGCTGGTTGACGTTGACGTTAAGCCCGGCCTTGTTGGCCTTGATAAGCGGCATCACGATCTGGGCGGGAGGAACGCGGCGCAGCCTCATGCCGATAAGCGTGAATATCCCCACATGCACACCGGCCGCTATGGCCGAAATCCACAGCCCCAGGGGCACGAAATGCAGGAAAAGGGCCAAACCGATGATAAACAGAACCAGAACAAACACACTGCTTAATAAAGTCGCCATAAACACTCTCCTTCGATACTATTCTTGGCTTTCGACGGGGCGAACTACGATGCGGTTGCCGCTCACGCTCACCACCTTGACCTTGGTTCCGGCCAATATGTACTGGCCTTCCGACACAACATCCAGATGAGTGCCGGCAATATCGACAACCCCCGCCGGCCTGAGCAGGGTCAGGGCGACCCCCGTCCGGCCGAGGTAGACCTGGTAATCGTCGCTGGAAACAAACCCCGCGGTCGTCGTTTCGGAGTCCTTCAGAACGAGCCGCGCCCACAGGCGGCTGGAAGGCAGCCGCTTCACGATCAACAGGAAAACGCCGATCGCAATCACCAGGCTTATCGCCATCAGATTGAGCGCGGCAAGATCGCCGCCCAGCGTCAGGAAAAAACTCGCCAGGATGCATAAGATGCCGCCTAAGCCGAAGATGCCCATCCCCGGGGTATAAATCTCGATAACTATCATCACCGCGCCGGCGATAAACAGCGCGATCGTCACCCAGTCGGCCAGGCCACTGAGCCACTGGCTGGCGAAAAACAGCAGCACCGCGCCGAGGCCGACGAGAGCCCCCAAGCCAAGCCCCGCCGTCTTGATCTCGGTCAAAATCGCCAGGAAAATGAGCGACAGGAGCGCCGACTTAACCACCGGGTTGGACAACCAACTGGCCAGCTTTTCCGCCCAGCCCTGGTGGTATTCGACCACCGGCGCGCCGGCCAAGCCGAAATGCGCGAGCACATCGGCCCGGTCCGCGGCCACCAGATCGGCATACCCCACCTTGACAGCCTGATAATCGGTCAGGGCGAGAATCTTGCCCGGCTCGGCGTAGCCAGGCAGACCGAGCGTCTTGTCAACCATCGCCTCCGCCACCCGGGGGTCGCGGCCTAGCTTATTGGCGGTCGCGGCAAACTCCGCCTTGAGGGCGGCAATCGTCTTTTCAGTCGCCGGGATGGGTTCGGCCGCGCCGATGCTGCCGCCGGGCGCGATAGCGATCTTCTTGTGGGCGATGGCGATCAGCGCCCCGGCCGACCAGGCCCGGTTCTTGATATGGCAGATGGTCTCCACCGGAGCCTCGCTGATCTTATCGCGGATGACAGTGGCCGCGTCCACCAGGCCGCCGAAAGTATCGATCTCCACCAGGACCGCCCGGGCGTTCCTGGTCTTTGCCTCATTCATCGCCTTATGTACGAGGGCGGCCTGTCCGCCGTCGATCTCGCCCTTGATATTGATGACGATCACCGGACCGCCGGCGTCGGCGTAAGCCGCCGGACCGGCTGCCAGGGCAACTGCCAGGATCAGGGCCAGGATGAGTACGAACCGGCGCATAGCTTTCCTCCCAAGCTTATTATTGACTTAGTGTATTCGGCATTGCCCCCGGCCATTCCTGTCTGACGGCCGGAGCAAAGGGGACAATGTCGCCGCCCGACGATTACTTTTTTAAAATTTTGCAACTCTTTCAAACATTTTTATTTTTTTAAGGAAGCTTGACCATTCACTTTATATATGTTATTGTCTAGGAGCGTAATAGTGAAGCAAACAATCGCAACAGCATTCTTCTCTTCAGCCAGCAATCATCGCCGCAACTCACGCGTCTTTCAATGCACCACCCACCGCCGCAGCACACAGCCATCACATCCAGCCTATTCGCAGCAAGACACGCCACACCATAAGCCGCTTCACATTACAAGTTAGGCAGGTCATCACGACCTGCCTTTTTTCATGCGATAACCGCTGCAAAGCCTCGGGATTGACAGATTGACATCGCCGGCATTAAAATTTAGGGGAAATCCCTGTGAAAGGAGGCCAAGAGTGATGAACGCCGTTTTCAGCCGCCTGGCGGGTGACGTAAAATCGCCTGTTCGCGCGAGCGGTTTGCGCAAAAATTGGCTAAGTGTGTCCTTTTTTAAGCAAACCCTCACTGAAAACAGCTTCCGGAAACTCTTGGCCGTAAAATAAGAAGCGACTGCTTCTTTCCCAAAATTACGCGAAGACGCCGGTTAGCCGGCGTCTTTTCCTTTTCACAGGAGGCAAAAATTAAAACTATGGAACAACTCATCAGCTACAAGCAAATCGGGAAATTGGCGTTCCCGATCATCGTCGCCCAGTCGGCGGTAATCATAAACGGCATGACCGATCTCGCCTTCATCGCCCCCTACGGCACGGAAGCGATCGCCGCCGTGTCGGTCGCCAACGCTTTATGCGCCACCTTGTTCAACTTCCTGGAAGGCTTCAGGATCGGCACAACCGTTCTCGTCGCCAAGGCCACGGCCGCGGACGACGCGGCAAAAGCGTCAGCCGTATTAAACAGCGGGCTTTTTCTGGTCGCGCTGGTCGGCGTCGTCGCCCTCGCCTTCGCCCCCTATGTCGGCTCCATCGTCTACGACATCGCCGGCGACGGACAGATGAAACATCACGGCGCTGACTACTTGACGGTGTGGCTCTGGGCAGTGCCGCTCATACTGGCCTCTTACGTGCTTGCCGGCCTGTTCAGGGGCCTGCAGGACACGAAAACGCCCCTATACAGCACCTTTACCGTCTGCCTGCTGAATATTTTCTTCGACTACCTCTTCGTCCGCGGCGGCTTCGGTTTTCCCGTCCTCGGCGTGAAAGGAGCCGCCTGGGGAACCCTGCTGGCCAATCTTGCCGGCCTGCTCATACTTGCCTGCCTGGCAGCCAAGAAACCCTTGACAAGCAAACACATCAACATCAGGCAGCCATTCCTCGGACACATCCGGCAATACGCTGCGCTCGCCGCCGATATTGGGCTCAACACAGGCTTCACGCTCCTGGTCCTGCTTATTTTCGTCTGGGTAATAAAACCGCTGGGCGCGACCGCCCTGGCGGTCCACCATATTACCCTGCAGGTCTTCAACCTTGCCTATCTTCCCGCCGTCGGCTTTCTGATCACGGCAACAATCGTCGTGCCGCGGCTGGCGGGGCCTGACCGCCAACACCTTTTGCGCCCCACGGCGGGCCGGATATGCGCGATGAGTCTCGGGGCAATCCTTGCCATAAGCAGCCTGCTCTTCATCTTTTCGGCCGCTGTCGGCAGTTTCTTCAGCCCCGCCGACAGCCTGGTGGCCAAACAAGCGTCCGCGACGATCCAAATCGTGTGCCTCAGCCAATTGTTTTCCTCCGTTTACATGGTTATGCGCGGAGTGCTGACCGGCTGCGGCGATACCCGTTTCCTCGTTTACGAAGGCTGGATATCGGGCTATCTCGTCTTCCTGCCCCTGGCCTATCTTCTGGCCGTAAAAGCAGGCTACGGCATCTACGGCGGCTACACGGCCTTCCTGTTGTGGTGCGCCACGGACTGCGCCGCGCTTGTGTGCAGGTTTTTCCTCCGCAAGGCGCCCGCCGTATAGCCGCAGGCCGCCAAACCCGAAGCCTCGCCGCCTCGACACCGCAAAACAAAAACCGGTATCCGTACGGATACCGGTTTTTCATCTCATTCACTTGTTCAGCGCGTCCTTGACCATGGCGTTGACAGTCTTGCCGTCGGCGCGTCCCTTGACCTTCGGCATCAGGGCGGACATAACCTTGCCCATATCCTTAGGCCCGGCGGCGCCGGTCTGGGCGACAGCCTCGGCCACCAGGGCGCGGACTTCCTCATCGCTGAGCTGTTGGGGGAGATAGCCCATCAGAATGCCGATCTCCTGCTCGAGCCCGGCTACCAAATCGGGCCGGTTGCCCTTCTTAAACTCCTCGAGCGAGTCGCGCCGCATCTTGACCTCCTTGGCCAGGACATCCAGCACTTCCTCGTCGCCGAGTTCCTTCTTGCGGTCGATCTCGACATTCTTGATGCTGGCGCGCACCATGCGGATGACGGAGAGGCGCAGCTTGCCGGCCTCCTTATCCTTCATCGCCTGTTTCATGTCTTCAGTGAGTCTTTCCTTGATCGACATGGCGGAAACCTCCGGAACTTCTATCTGGGTCCGCGCGCCTGCGATTGCCGTTGGCGGTTTAGCTCTTGAACTTCCGTTTGCGCGCCGCTTCGGATTTCTTCTTCCGCTTCACGCTCGGCTTCTCGTAGTGCTCGCGTTTTCTCACTTCGGAAAGAACGCCCGCTTTTTGGCAGGTACGTTTAAATCTGCGGAGTGCGCTGTCCAGTGTTTCGTTTTTTCCCACTTTGACTTCTGACATATATCTCCCTCCCTCCACTGCAGACCTGGGGAAGATCGCTTATACATTCACCACAAAATTATACACGATAACGACAAGCACTGTCAATATCAGCCCGGAGGCCAACTCATGAAGCGCCCGCCGAGAATATGCCAGTGGATGTGGTAGACCGTCTGGCCGCCGTTGTCCTTGGTGTTGACCACCGTGCGGAAACCGTCCTCAGCCAGGCCCAGTTCGGCCGCCACCTTGGGAATGACGGTCATAATATGCCCCAGAAGGGGGATATCGTCGGCGCAGGTCTCGCAGAGATGGGGGATATGGCGCTTGGGCACCACCAGTACATGTACGGGAGCCGCCGGATTGATATCGGGGAAGGCGACGACATGCTCATCCTCGTAAATTATCTTCGCGGGGACCTCTTTGGCCGCGATCTTACAGAAAATACAGTCTTGCTGCCGCATTAGCTTTCTTCCTCTCCGCCAAGCTTCACCGCTTAGTAGTATACGCGTTTTCAGGAAAATATTCTGCCTTTTTCTGCGATATCCTGCCGCCCGTGTCCGGGCAGGAAAAAATTAGCCCACGATCTCGCCCCACAACCCGTCCCGGAGGAGGCCGCGCAGCCTCACGGGGCGGATCTTGCGGGCCAGGCCGCTGTCGCCCTCCGCATAAACGCGCATGTAATTGCCGGTCAGACCCTCGATGCCACCGTCGGCCGCCGGCTCGAACAACACCATAAGCTCGCGGCCGAGAAACCGCTCGTGGAAAGCGACCGCCTGCCGGTCGGCCAAAGCCTGCAGCGCGGCGACCCGGCGCTTCTTCTCCGCCTCGCTCACCTGCCCGGGGAAAGCGGCCGCCGGCGTCCCCTGGCGGCGCGAATAAGGAAAGACATGGATGCGGGCGAAAGCCATGTCGGCTGCGAAGGCCAGGGTGTTGGCGAACTGCTCCGCCGTTTCGCCGGGGAAACCGACGATGATATCGGTAGTGATAGCGATATCCGGCACGCGCTCCCGGATGCCACGGATCAGGTCGCGATACTCGGCGGTCGTGTAGTGACGGTTCATCGCCGCCAGGATGCCGTCGTCGCCCGCCTGAAGAGGCAGGTGCAGGTGAGGACAGAGCCGCTCGTCCTCGCGCATGGCAGCGATCAGCGCGTCCGAAACCTCGATGGATTCCAGCGACCCGAGACGCACACGGGCCACGTCCGGCACGGCCAGCACCGTCCTCACCGCGTCGGTGAGGGTGGCCGCCCCGCCCGTCTCCAGCCCATAGGCCCCCAGATGGATGCCCGTAAGCACGATCTCCCGGAAACCGGCGGCGACGAACTTCGCCGCCTCCCGACCGATGCTGTCGAGCGGACGGGAGCGCAACGGGCCGCGCGCGTAGGGGATGATGCAGTAAGTGCAGAAATTCGCGCAGCCTTCCTGGATTTTCAGGAAAGCGCGGGTGCGGCCGGGAGCGGCGAACAGCGGGATATCCTCGAAAACATCCGCGGCCATGATATCGCCGACCGCCCTGATCTGCCGGCGGCTGGCGGCAGCCTCCTCAGCCAGGTCGACAATCCGCTGGCGGTCCTGGGTGCCGACGATGACGTCCACCCCGGGGATGGCCTCCACCTCGCCGGGCGACACCTGGGCATAACAGCCGGTCACCACCACGGTTGCGCCGGGGCCGGTGCGGGCGGCGCGGCGGATAAGCTGGCGCGACTTGCGCTCCCCCAGATGGGTGACCGAGCAGGTGTTGACGACATAGACGTCGGCGGGCTGGTCGAAGGCCACCACCTCATAACCGCGCGCCTTGAACAGCCCTTCCATCGTTTCGGTCTCGAACTGATTTACTTTGCAGCCCAAAGTGGTAAAAGCTACTTTTGGCATCGCGCCTCCGTCGGGGACCGTAGGCAATCCCCCTGCCGCGTCAACTTTTTCCCTTTATCTTCTCTAAATAGATAAAGCTGAGACCGTCGGTAACCGTTTCCGTCTTGAAGGGTATGTAGCCATGTTTCTGGTAAAGGCGAATATTGGCGACGCTTTTGTGTCCGGTAAAAAGCTCGAACCGGCCGCAGCGCGGAAAAAACTCCTCCATCCCGGTCAGCAGCCTACTGCCATAGCCCCTTTTCTGATAATCGGGGTGAACGACAAGCCGGCCGACATGACACGTTCCGTCCTGCTCACGCCCCCTTGCCGAACCGACGATTCTACCGTCGACCACCATCTTCAGAAATACCCGGGCGGAAAATTCCTCCTCGACCTCTACAAGCGTCTGCGTCAGAGGCGAAATCCGGTAATCGCCGTAAATTTCCGCTTCGCTTATATAAGCCAACCGTTGCAAGGCCAAGATTTCGCCGGCGTCAGTCACATTCGCCTTTTCTATCACCGAATTGACCTCCCTTAGTAACGTTGCGGCCGTAGCCTTCCGCCGCTACCCAAGATCGCCCTTCTCGTACATTACGATAGCCAGCGCCGCCAACGACGCCGTCTCGGTGCGCAGAACACGCGGACCGAGGGTGGCGACGCGCGCGCCGCGCTCCCGGCACAGCGCGACCTCCTCCAGGCTGAAGCCACCTTCCGGGCCTACCAGCAGCAGGTACGACGACGCCCCGCCGCCGGCCAGGATCGCCCGCAGCGGCTCGCCGCCCTGCCCCTCGTACAGCATTATAATCTCCGTATCCGCCCCGGCCTCCGCCAGCGCATCGGCCAGCGGCCGCACCGGTGCCACGGCGGGCACGACGTCCCGGCCGCACTGCTTGGCGGCCTCGGCGGCGATCTTCTGCCACCGCTCCCGGCGGCTGACCTGCTTGGCCGCGTCGTAGCGCACCGTGCAGTTCTCGCACGCCAGCGGCCAGACAGCCGCCGCGCCGAGCTCCACCGCCTTCTGGACGATATACTCCAGTTTATCTCCCTTCGGCAGGCCCTGAGCCAGCGTAACGGCCACCGGCGGCTCGTGCTCGGCCGCCAGCCGCTCGCGCACCGCGGCCTGGACCGACGCCGCCTCCACGGCGGTGATCACCGCCCGGGCGGCGTGCCCGG
Organism: Selenomonadales bacterium 4137-cl; assembly: GCA_032334055.1. Lineage (NCBI taxonomy): Bacteria > Bacillati > Bacillota > Negativicutes > Acetonemataceae > Anaeroselena > Anaeroselena agilis. The sequence continues at coordinate 2,247,474 of JAUOZS010000001.1, forward strand.
CCTTGTCCGCCACGACAATCTCCGCTCCCGGACCCAGGCGTAGCACCCTGCCGATATGGCGGGCGTCAGGCCCGGTGATCGTCACCGTGTCAGCCAGTTCGCCGGCGATGAAAAAACGGCGCACCTCACTCGTCCCCCCGGCGGGCCAGGATGGACGCCCAGCCGCCTTCCTCCAGCACCTTCTCGACCTCCAGGCCGGCGGTGATGATGGCATCGGTCACGTCGCCCAGCCGGTCGGCGATAACGCCGCCCGCCAGGAAAAGGCCGCCCTCCTTGAGCCGGTCCGGCACCGAAGGGGCCATGCGGATGATGACATCGGCGATAATATTGGCAATGATGAAATCGGCCCGGCCGGACAGGCCGGTCAGCAAATCGCCCTCAGAGACCGTAACCGTGGCGGCCGTGCCGTTCGCGGCCACATTCTCGCCGGCGATCCTGACCGCCAGCGGGTCGTTGTCCACCGCCTGCACCTCGCCTGCCCCCAGCTTGGCGGCGGCCACCGCCAGGATGCCCGAACCGGTGCCGACATCGAACACGGTGTCGCCCGGCCGCAGCGCCTCTTCGAGCAGTTCCAGGCACATCGCCGTCGTGTGATGGGTGCCGGTGCCAAAGGCCATCCCAGGGTCGAGCTCGACGACGACATCGCCCCGGGCGGCGGGGTACTCCTGCCACGACGGCTTGACCACCAGTCGCTCGCCCACCCTGATAGGATGGTAATATGCCTTCCAGGCATTGGCCCAGTCCTCCTCGCGCACCTCGCGCAGGCGGATGAGACCGCGCCCCTTGTCAATATCATGTCTGGCCAGCTCGTCGACCTGGCGTTCGAACACGCGCAGCTTGTCGTCCAACTGATCGTCCGCCGGCAGGTAGGCCTTGACGGTTACGACGCTGTCGTCCTCGGCCTCCGGGATGTCGCAGTAGTCCCAGGTACCCGAACGCTTGTAGGAATTGACGAGCTCCGGGTCCTCGATAACCACGCCGCTGGCGCCCAGTCCGTGAAAAATATCGGCCACCGCTTCGGTGGCCTCATGGGTGGTCTGAATACTGATCTCTGCCCACTTCATGCTCGCCTCGCCCCTCTCGATGCAGTTACACCCCGAAAGCGTCCTTCACCTTTTTGAAGAACCCCTTCTCCTCCGGGTTCACGTCCTCGCCGCCAAGCCGGGCGAACTCGGTCAGAAGCTCGCGCTGGCGGTCGGTCAGCTTCTTAGGGGTGACCACCTTAACGCGGACATGCTGGTCGCCGCGGCCATGGCCCCTGAGGTGGGGGATGCCTTTATCCTTCAACCGGAGAGTTGTGCCCGACTGGGTGCCCTCCGGAATGCGCACCTTCACCTGGCCGTCGAGGGTGGGCACCTCGATCTCGTCGCCGAGGGCGGCCTGCACGATGCTTATCGGCACCTCGCAGATAACGTCGTCATTTTCGCGCGTAAACAGCTTGTGCTGTTTAACGAAAATATAAACATACAGATCGCCGGGCGGACCGCCGCGCTCCCCGGCCTCGCCCTCGTGGGCGACGCGCAGGCGCGAGCCGGTGTCGACCCCGGCGGGAATTTTGATCTTGATGCGGCGGCGGTTCCTCAATTTGCCGCGGCCGTTGCACTCCGAGCAGGGGGTGCGGACGATCTTGCCCTCGCCCCGGCAGCGTTCGCAGGTCTTGACGTTGACCATGCGGCCGAAGGGAGTATTCTGCACCGCCTGGGTCTGGCCGGTGCCGCGGCAGTTGGGGCACGTCTCGGGATGGGTCCCGGCTGCGGCGCCCGAACCGCGGCAGGCCGTGCACTCCTCCGTCCTGGGCACCTGGATCTCGGTCTCAAGGCCGAAGGCCGCCTGCTCGAAAGTGATCTCCATATCGTAGCGCAAGTCGGAACCACGTTCGGGGCCTGCCGGCCGGCCGCCGCCGAACCCGGCCTGACCGAAAAACATATCGAATATATCCCCGAAACCGCCCGCACCGCCAAAGCCGCCGAAACCGCCGGCCCCGCCGCCCGACGCGGCGTCGAAAGCGGCGTGCCCGAACTGGTCGTACTGGCGGCGCCGCTCCGCATCGGACAGCACCTCGTAAGCCTCGTTGATCTCCTTGAACTTCGCCTCAGCCGCCTTGGGATCGTCGCGGTTAACGTCAGGATGGTACTGGCGGGCCAGCTTGCGAAACGCCTTTTTTATCTCGTCTTCCGAGGCCGACTTGGCAATTCCAAGCACCTCGTAGTAATCTCTCTTGCTCACTCCACACCATCCCATAATCCGGCATAAGTCGCCGAACAAATCTCAAAGATTAAAATCGACTGCCGGGACTGTCTAGAAAGCTCCAGATGCAAGGCGGACCGGAGGATGCGCTGCGACGGCGTACTTGGTTGCGTACGTCGAGCGGCGCATCCGAGGACCAACGCCGCAGATGGACTTTCTAGGAGTGTGTTGCAAAACCCATTGAAATCAAACCGGAGATTCCCTTGAAACCAGGGAAATCAAGGCCTGACGGCGAATTTACCTGTAGAGGTGAACGCCGTGTTAGGAAGCCAAGATAAACAGACCAGCTTATTGGATTTAGAAGCGTGGCTGGATGGTCCGCTGGTCGATCCCGATAGCATTTACGGACTGTTTGCCCGGTGGGGCGAGCGCCTCATCCGGGAAGAAGACTTTGCCGACCTGTACAGTGCCGTTGGCCGGCCTTCGGTTTCTCCGGCTCTGCTGTCGAAAGTGCTGTTGTTGATGTATCATGACAACGTTTCGGATCGGGAAGCGGAACAGCGCGCCCGCTATGACCTGCGCTGGAAAAAAGCGCTGGGTCTGGGCCTGAACGAAACGGGCTTCGACCATACGGCCCTGTGCCGGTTTCGTACCCGGCTGCTGCTCAATAAGCAACAGAAGCTGGTTTTTGAACGATTTGTCCGCCTCGCCAAAGAAACGGGGATCTTGAAGGACCGGGGACTGCAGATTCTTGACTCCACCCAGGTGCTGGGAGCGGGCGCTCTCCAGGACACCTACACCTTAATTAAAAAGGCCATCCAGAAGATGTTCGCCGTAAGCAGTCATGCCGGCGGTACGGCACGGGACCGGTTGAACGCCCTTTCTTTGTCCTTGGATTACAGCCAAAACGGCAAGGAGAAGATCCGGTGGGATGATGCTGAAGCCAGAACCCAGCTCCTCCGCCAGTTGGTCGGCGACGGTCGCGCCATCTTGGATGCGCTCAAGGGGGCCGAATTGACGGCGGACGAAAAGACGGCCATGGAACTCCTGGGTAATGTCACCGAGCAGGATATTGTCACCGATGACACCGGTATCCATCTCAAACAGGGCGTGGCTCCTGACCGCATTCTTTCGGTAACGGACCCGGACATGAGGCACGGACACAAAACCTCAAGCGGCAGGTTCAACGGCCATAAGAGCCAGATTCTCATGGACGAAGCCAGTGAACTTATTACCGGCATCGATATCACTGCCGGAAACCGGCCGGATGGCGAGTCGGTCGATCCCTTGTTGGCGGGAACCCTCGTCAAGCCTGGCAAGCTGCTCGGGGATACCGCGTACGGCACACTCGAAGCCCGCGATCAGATGGCTAAACATCAAGTAACGCCGGTGGCGCCGCTGCCAGGGGCTCACGCCCCGAAGAAACGGTTTGGCAAACAGGACTTTACCATCGATTTTGGGCAAGGAATCTGCTGGTGTCCGGCGGGAGAAATCACGGCCACGGTCCGGCATCGCAAGGGCGGCATTGATGTGTTTGTTTTCCCCAAAGCGACCTGCAACCGTTGTAAGTTCCGGGACCAGTGCACCCGTCACGGCAAGGGAAAGACGATTGAGCTGCATTCGCAGGAAGAGCGGCGGCGGGAGATTCTGGCCGAGATGGCCACAGAAGAATTCCGAACGCTGTACGTGAAGCGGGCCAAGGTGGAGCGAAAAGTGGCGCACCTGATTCGCAAAGGAATGCGTCAAGCCAGATATATAGGCAGAACCAAAACGCTCCTTCAGGTCGCGTTTACCGCAGCAGTGGTGAATATCAAACGGCTCTATACACTTACCCGGGACCAAGTCTGCCCATCGGTCGGGCTCCCAGCGGTCCTGGTGGGTCAGTAAGGGCCATAGGGGATAGAATCAAACGTTATTCTTTCCGGCATATCCCTAAATTGAGGTGACGGGCCGCCTTTTTAACCATGATGGGTACTCAATGGCCACAGTATACAGGGGTTTCGAAACACTCTCCTAGGCAGTCCCCATGTAAATGTAACTCGCTATTTCTTTTTGTCGTCGTCCATTACTTTATAATCCGCGTCAACGACCTTCTCGTCCTTGGGCGCTTCCTGGGCGCCGGGGCCGGCTTCCGGGCCGGCCGCGCCCTGCGGGCCGGCCTGGTTGTAAACCGACGAGGTCAGCTCATACAGCGGTTTGGTCAGTTCCTCGGTATCGGCCTTGATCTTCTCGATATCGCTGCCCTTGAGGGTTTCCTTGAGCTTGTCGGCCGCCTGCTGTACCTTCTCCACCAGCGCCTTGTCAGCCTTGTCGCCCAGATCCTTGATCGTCTTCTCGGCCTGGTACACGAGCGAATCGGCGCTGTTGCGGACCTCGACCTCCTCGCGGCGCTTCTTGTCCTCGGCCGCGTGCGACTCGGCCTCCTTCACCATCCGCTCCACTTCGTCCTTGGCCAGACCGCCGGAAGCGGTGATGGTGATCTTCTGCTCCTTGCCGGTGCCCAGATCCTTGGCGGACACGTGAACAATGCCGTTGGCGTCGATATCGAAGGTGACCTCGATGCGCGGCACGCCCCGCGGCGCCGGCGGAATACCCGAAAGCTCGAAACGTCCGAGGGTCTTGTTATAAGACGCCATCTCCCGCTCGCCCTGCAGCACATGGATGTCGACCGACGGCTGATTGTCGGACGCGGTCGAGAAAACCTGGCCCTTCGACGTCGGGATGGTGGTGTTACGGTCGATGATCTTGGTGAACACGCCGCCCAGCGTCTCGATGCCGAGCGACAGCGGCGTAACGTCGAGCAGCAGCACGTCCTTCACTTCGCCCACCAGCACGCCCGCCTGGATGGCGGCGCCCACGGCCACGCACTCGTCGGGGTTGATGCCGCGGTGCGGTTCCTTGCCGAGGAACTTCTTGATCGCCTCCTGCACCGCCGGGATGCGGGTCGAACCGCCCACGAGGATAACCTTGTCGATATCCTTGGGAGCGAGGCCGGCGTCCGACAGCGCCTGACGGGTGGGTCCCATGGTCGCCTCGACCAGGTCGGCGGTCAGCTCCTCAAACTTGGCGCGCGTCAGGTTGACGTCGAGATGCTTCGGACCCGACTGGTCAGCGGTGATGAACGGCAGGTTGACGTTGGTCGTCAGCACGCCGGACAGCTCGATCTTGGCTTTCTCGGCCGCTTCCTTGAGGCGCTGCATCGCCATGCGGTCCTTGGTCAGGTCGATGCCGCTCTCCTTCTTGAACTCGGCCACCAGCCAATTCATGACCCGCTCGTCGAAATCGTCGCCGCCCAGGCGGCCGTTGCCGCTGGTCGCCTTGACCTCAAACACGCCGTCGCCCAGCTCGAGGATGGAAACGTCGAACGTGCCGCCCCCGAGGTCGAACACGAGGATAGTGTGATCCTCGCCCTTGTCGAGGCCGTAGGCCAGCGCGGCCGCGGTCGGCTCGTTGATGATGCGCAGCACCTCAAGGCCGGCGATGGCGCCGGCGTCTTTGGTTGCCTGGCGCTGGCTGTCGGTGAAATAAGCGGGCACCGTGATGACCGCCTTGGTTATCTTCTCGCCCAGGTATGCCTCGGCGTCGGTCTTCATCTTCTGAAGGATCATCGCCGAAATTTCCTGGGGGGTGTAATCTTTGTCGTCGATCTTAACCGTGTAATTCGTGCCCATGTGGCGCTTGATCGAGCTTACCGTGCGGTCGGGGTTGGAGACGGCCTGCCGCTTGGCCAGTTGGCCCACCAGGCGCTCGCCCGTCTTCGAGAAACCGACCACCGACGCCGTCAGGCGGCTTCCCTCCGCGTTGGGGATGACCACCGGCTCGCCGCCCTCCATAAAGGCGACCACCGAGTTGGTCGTGCCGAGGTCTATACCGATGACTTTTGCCATGCTTTCTTCCTCCTTAGAATGAATCTATAAAAAACTTAACTGTTGCTTACGACTTTGACCATACTCGGGCGCAACACCTTCCCGCCCATCTCGTACCCCTTCTGCAGCTCCTCGACGATCAGGCCGTCGGCCTGGCAGGCATCCTCCACCCTCATCACCGCTTCGTGGCAGGCCGGGTCGAACGGGTTGCCGACCGCCGCGATCGGCTTCACGCCAAGCCGCTCAATTATGCCGCCGAGCTGACGATACACCAGCTCCACCCCGGCACGGAGCTGAGCGGCGTCCTGGGTGGAAGCGGCCAGGGCCCGCTCGAAATTATCGAGGACAGGCAGCAGTTCCTTGAGCACGCCGTACGCCACCACCTGGGACAATTCCTCCTTCTCCTGGCGGCTCCGGCGGCGGTAGTTGTCAAAATCCGCCTGCAGCCTCAGAAGCCGGTTGTTCAGTTCCTCCATCGCGCGGTTCTTGTCATCGAGCGACTCCATAATTTCCTTCATCTCGGCGCAGTCGAAGCACACCTGCCCGTCGGCGGCGTTCCCCGCCGCATCCGCCGCGTTTTTCCGCTGTTCCGTTTGCTTGCGTTCCTCCATATTGACCATATCACCTCGCGTATATAAATCGACCCACACCATGACGGCAGACGCCGGCTAAAAATCCGGCATGCCCGCGTCGCCCGCGACCTGTTTGGCGGCGTTGGCCCCTTCCTCTTTCTTCTTGATGATCGTATCGATGCGGAGGATAGCCACCGCCACCTCGCCGGCCGCCTTGATGGCGTGCAGCTTGACCGGCACCGGGTCGACGACCCCGCGTGCCAGCATATCGGCGATCTCGCCGCTGTCGCAGTCGACGGCGAGCGAGTCCGAGCCCTGCGCCGCCTGGGCCGCCATGACCTCCTCCACCTTCTCCAGGGGGTTGAAGCCCGCGTTCTCCACAATCTGCGAAAGCGGGCGCCTGAGCGCGCTGGCCACGCAATCCACGCCGTAAGCGGCCATCCCCTTGATATTCTCCCGCGCCTTCTCGACCTGCCGGGCCACGGCCACCTCGATCGCGCCGCCGCCGGGCACGCAGCCGCCCTTTACCGCGGCCTGTAGGCTGGAAGCGGCGTCCTTGGCGATGCGCTCCCGCTCGCCGACCACCTCTTCCGTCGCCGCGCCCACCAAAATAGTGGCCATCGGCTTGCCCCTGCCGCCGAGAATGCGGATCTGTTCCAGCTTCTCATCCTCGAAAATCTTATCGGCAAAACCCAGATACTTTTCGATCTCGGCCGGATCCTTCTTCAGCCCGGTGCGCTTGACGGGACGGGCGCCACAGTGCTCGGCCGCCCGCCGCATATCCTTGTTCGACACCCGCTGCACCACCATGATCCCGGCGTCGGTAAGGATCTCCTCCGCCGAATCGTGCACGCCGCGGTCGACCAGCACCACCTTGACACCCAGCGCGGCAAGCTTGCGGATGTTGGCCTTGAACTCTTCCTGAAGCTCTATGTAACGTTTGAAACCCGCCTCGGTGCCGAGCGCACCGTCCTCGATCTCCTCCGGCTCCAGCGCGTCGTCCACCAGCAGCAGTCTGGCGCCTTCGACCGCCTGCGGCATATCCTTGCTCATCCGCTCCTTGTCGACGATCACGCCCATAAACACCTCGTTATCCGCCCCTTCCTCGGCGGTAACGATATCTGACAGCTTAAAATTGGCCTCTTTGAGCTTCTCCAGGCCGATCAGCCGTGCGGCGGCCACCACCAACTCGGCGATGTCGCGGTGTTCGCGTCCGGCGATCACGGCGATGTTCGTCAGCACCGGATCATCCACCGAACCGACCTGGCGGGCGCGTTCCCTGACAGCGTCCAGGGCGACGGCGATACCGTGCCTGACGCCCTCGATAACCCTGGCCACCGGCACGCCGCGGATGACCTGGTTGACGCCCTCGGCCACCAGCCCGCCGGCCATAATCGTAGCGGTCGTCGTGCCGTCGCCCACCTCGGCCTGCTGGGCCTTGGCAATATTTATCAGCATCTTTGCGGCGGGGTGATTGACATCCATCTTATCGAGAATAGTTACGCCGTCGTTGGTGATGATAACCTCGCCGAAACGATCCACCAGCATCGTATCAAGGCCCTTGGGGCCGATCGTGCCTTCCACCGAAGCCGTGATGGCCCGCACGGCGCTGGCGTTGGTGAGCAGCGCCGCCAGCCGTTCGTCGACCTCGGCGCCGCTGCCCGCTTGTTTCAGATTCATACGATTCCTCCTGCTATATACATATATTCTTAGCTGTTGCCGCATTATGTATGACTGCCGCCGCGACCGGGCAGACCCAGGTGGGACTGCCCGGTCGCCGGCGGTCAGTAAACCTTGAACTTCTTCAGCGTCTCGCCGAGGTGGCGGTGCATAAACTCCAGCACGGCCATGGTCTTCCCGTATTCCATGCGGGTGGGACCGAGCACGGCCAGCGTGCCGATCACCTGGCCCTCGATGCGGTAGGTGGCCTGCACCATGCTGCAGTTCTGGATGCCGCTGTACTTGTTCTCCTGGCCGATGGTCACGACGACGCCCTCCCCGTCCTGCATATGGAGGATATCGGCCAGCAGCTTTTCCTCCTCCAGCATGGAAAGCAGGCCGCGGATCTTCTCCACATCGCGGAACTCCGGCTGAGCCAGAAGCTGAGTCGTACCGCCAAGGTAGACCTTCTCGTTCCGCTCGACGGCCAGCGCCTGGCGGAGGATCGCCAGCGCCGTCTCGAACAGCGCCGGATTTTTTAAAATATCGTTCCTGATCTCCCTGAGCAGCGACTGCTTTATCTGGTCGAAGCTCAGGCCCGCCAGCCGCTCGTTGATGCTGGCCGCGATCTGCTGGAGATCGGGGAAGGAAGTGCCCTCGGGAATGTCGATGACCTTGTTCTCCACGAAACCGGCGTCAGTCACCACCACCACGATCGCCCGCCGCTCGTCCAGCGGCAGGAACTGGAGGTACTTGAACAGCGCCTGGGAAAACTGCGGCGCGGTAACCAGCGAAACGCTGCGGGTCATGCGGGAAATGATCTTGGCCGTCTCCTGGAAAACCTCCTCGATGCTGCGCACCCGCGACTCGTACCAGTTGGTGATCAGGCCCACATCATGCTCCGATATTTTCGGCTGCTCCAGCAGACAGTCGACATAGAAACGGTAACCGCGCGGCGACGGGATGCGGCCCGCCGAAGTGTGCGGCTGCTCCAGGAAGCCCAATACCTCGAGATCGGACATCTCGTTGCGGATCGTCGCCGGACTGAGGCCGAGCGAGTACTTGCGGGCAAGCGTCCGCGACCCGACCGGCTCTGCGGTGCTGACATAATCGTCTACAATGGTCTGGAGAATCTTGCGTTTGCGTTCGTCAAGCATCGGCCACCCCTCCCTCGTGCCGTAAAAAAACGATCTTTCCCGGTCATTGTTAGCACTCCTCTTGATAGAGTGCTAACACCTACTAAAAAAATACCATTCCCGCCCGTCAATGTCAAGATTATTAGCGCTCTTTCCCGCCCCGCGGGGCAACTTTTCGCAGCTTAATCGGGGAGAAAGGCGGCGAACACTATATTGCCGAACTTCTGGCCCTTTTCCGTGAGGCGGAGGCTACCCTCCCCGGCCGTCACCAACCCCTGCCGCGCCAGCTTGTCCGCCGCCGCGCCGTAAAGCCGCGGAAACTCGCGGCCGAAGCGGGCCGCGAAATCTTCGTAGGAAACGCCGGCCGCCGTCCGCAGAGCCAGAAAGGCGTATTCCGCCATCGCCACCGCCGCCTCCGGCCGCTCGCGGCTGGCCAGCGGCGACTCGCCGGCCAGCGCCCTGGCGATATACTCTTGCACATCGGCGGTATTCGCCAGCCGCTCCCCCTGCCAGAAGGAATGGGCGGCCGCCCCCACGCCGATATACGGCTCATAGCGCCAGTACCTGAGATTATGGCGGCACTCCGCCCCCGGCCGGGCGTAGTTCGAAATCTCGTAGCGGGCGAAGCCCCGCGCCGGCAGAAAGCTCGCCGCCAGGTCGTACATCGCCTCATCCTCCGCCTCGTCAGGTAGCACCAGGCGCCCTTCCGCCGCCAGACGGGCGAACGGCGTCCCCTCCTCCACCTTCAGGCCGTAAACCGAAACATGCTCCACCGGCAAAGCCGCCGCCTGCTCCAACCCGGCGCGGAACCCCGCCGCCGTTTGCCCCGGCAGGCCGTACATCAGGTCGATGCTTATCCTCCCAAAACCGGCCTTTCTGACCGCCGCCACCGCCTCCGCCGCCTGGGCGGCGGTATGGATGCGCCCGGCCGCCGCCAGCACGCCATCGTCGAACGCCTGCACGCCCAGGCTGACCCGGTTGGCGCCGTTCGCCCGCAGTACGGCCAGCTTGTCGCCATCCAGCGTGCCGGGGTTTGCCTCGAAAGTGAACTCGGCGCCGGCGGCCACCGCGACGTTCGCCCGCAGGCAGCGGCCGAGCTCCTCCAGGCACCCGGCCGGCAGCACCGTCGGCGTGCCGCCGCCGATATACACCGTATCGACCGTACAAACCGACAAAAGGCCGCCCTTGCCGGCGATCTCCCGGCACAAGGCGGCTGTATAAGCTGCGTAAAGGTCCTCTCTTCCGGCAACGGAAGGAAAGTCGCAGTACAGGCATTTCTGTTGGCAAAACGGGATATGGATGTAAAGACCGATGCTCATTTGCCGACTCTCCCCGAGGCTTTAATCCATCTTCAAAACGGCCATGAACGCCTCCTGCGGCAGCTCCACGCTCCCCACCTGCTTCATGCGCTTCTTGCCTTCCTTCTGCTTTTCCAGCAGCTTGCGCTTACGGGTGATGTCGCCGCCGTAGCACTTGGCCAGCACATCCTTGCGCATCGCCCGCACCGTTTCCCGGGCAATAACCTTATTGCCGATTGCGGCCTGAATGGGGATTTCGAACATCTGGCGGGGGATGATGCCGCGCAGCTTCTCCACAAGCTGACGGCCGCGCTGGGTCGACCGGTCGCGGTGGACGATGGCGCTCAGCGCGTCGACGACCTCGCCGTTGAGCATGATATCCAGCTTCACCAGACTCGACTCCTTATAGCCGACAAGCTCGTAATCGAGCGACGCATAACCGCGGGTCGACGACTTCAGGCGGTCGAAATAGTCATAAATAATCTCGCTGAGCGGCAGCTCGTAAGTTATCATTACCCTGGTGGGGTCCAGATACTTCATATCCTTGTAATCGCCGCGCTTCTCCTGGGAAAGCTCCATCACGCTGCCGACAAAATCGTTGGGCACGATGATCGTCGCCTTCACATACGGCTCCTCGATATGGTCGATCTCCTGCGGCACCGGCATCTTCGAGGGATTCTCGATCTCGAACACCTCGCCGTCCGTCTTGAAGACCTTGTAAATGACGTTGGGCGCGGTGGTTATCAGCGCCAGATTGTATTCCCGCTCCAGCCGCTCCTTGACAATGTCCATATGCAGCAGTCCCAGAAAACCGCAGCGGAAACCGAAGCCTAAAGCCACCGACGTCTCCGGCTCGAACACCAGGGAAGCGTCGTTGAGCTGTAGCTTCTCCAACGCGTCGCGCAGATTATCGTAATCCGACGTCTCCACCGGGTACAGGCCGCAGTACACCATCGGCGTCACCTTGCGGTAGCCCGGCAGCGGCGCGGCAGCTGGCCTGGCGGCATCGGTCACGGTGTCGCCCACCCGCGTATCCTTCACATTCTTGATGCTGGCGGCCAGGAAGCCGACATGCCCGGGCTCGAGAGAATCAACCTTGGCCGGGTAAGGACGGAAGATGCCAACCTCATCGACCTCGAAAGCTTTATCGGTGGCCATCATCTTAATCTTCATGCCGGGGACGATGCGCCCCTCCATCACCCGTACATAAACAATAACTCCCTTGTACGAGTCGAAGCGCGAATCGAAAATCAGCGCCTTAAGCGTCGCTCCCGCATCGCCGGCGGGCGGCGGCACCTTATTGACGATCGCCTCGAGGACATCCGCGATACCCGCGCCCGTCTTGGCGCTGACCAGCACGGCGTCCGACGCGTCGAGGCCGATGACCTCCTCAATCTCGTGCTTCACCTTGTCGGGATCGGCGCTCGGCAGATCGATCTTGTTGATTACCGGGATTATCTCCAGGTCATGCTCAAGAGCCAGATAAACGTTGGCCAGCGTCTGCGCCTCAATGCCCTGGGCGGCGTCGACGACCAGCAGCGCCCCCTCGCAGGCCGCGAGGCTGCGGGACACCTCGTACGTAAAATCGACGTGCCCGGGGGTGTCGATGAGGTTAAGCATATACTTTTCGCCATCACGGGCGGTGTACTCCAGCCTCACCGCCTGCGCCTTGATGGTGATGCCGCGCTCGCGCTCCAACTCCATCTGGTCCAGCACCTGGTCGGACATCTCGCGGGCGGATAGCGTCCCCGTAAACTCCAGCAAACGGTCGGCGAGAGTCGACTTGCCATGGTCGATATGGGCGATGATGCAGAAATTGCGGATATGGGCCGTGGCCATGAAGCGTTCTACCTTTCTGATGATCGCATTATTCCCGGCCGTTGATAAAGCCCCAGATGCGGTGCAGTTGGGGCTTTATCAACGGCTGATATATAATTATAGCATCTGCCCATTTGCCCCGCAAGCCACCCCCTATCGCTTAACGGCATCCATAAGCTCGCGCACGAGCGGCCGCAGTTCCCCCCAATAGCCGGCCAGTTCCCGCTTCGTCCTTACGGCCGCGGCCACGAACTGCCCGCGCCAGACCACCAACCAGTAAACGGCGCGGTCGAGCTCCACCCGGACAACCGTCGGCACCGTCAGCCTCCGTCCGGCTACCTCAAGAGAGAGAGAATCGCCGTTGGCGCTTATCGACCCCACCGGATAAACCGCCCTTACCCCCCAGCTCTGGCCCAAAACGTACGCCCGGTAGTAGCCGGATGCCTCCCGGCGGACATTAAGCGCCTGGCCGAACTCGTGCCTGGCCGTCAGGCGATTGAGCTGGTTGTCCGCCACAACCACGCCGGCGGCGATGGCGAAAACGAGAATAAGTATGCCGCGGCTTATCGTTCGCGCATCCGCCGCCGACAGTCCGAGAAGCATGAAGACACCTCCTGCCTGTATTATCCAGCCAGGTTCGTATCCTTATACATAGAGACCGTTGATAAAGCCCCATCTGCGTTGTTGCGGCTTCGCGTCCGCCATCCCCAACGTCCGTCCGGTGTTTCCGGTGCCGCCCTTACGACTCAGACAAAATCTCCGCCACCACATCGCCCAACAGCTCGATGCTGCGGATCGCCTCCTCCTTGCTGCTCTCCTGGCTGCCCACCTCAATAAGCAGCGCCCGCGGATGCAGATGCTGATTATAGCGCCAATCCACCAGCTGGATGCCGCGGGACAGACCGGGGAAATGCTGGTTCAGCCTGGCGTCGATCAGCTTGGCGAACGCATGATTCTGCTGCCAGTGCGGCTGCACCAGGTCCTGCTGTCCCATGCCCACCACCAGCGCGATACGGGCCATCGCCACACCGTTGACGGTCACCGTCACATTATCCCGCTTTTCGGCGTCGCGGTGGATGTCGAACACCATCTGGATAGACGGGTAATCGGCCAGCATCTTCCGCACCGTTTTCTCCGAAGGACCGTAAGCCTTCATGAAGCTCGGAAAATCGTGGATATTCCTGCTGTGTACCGCCGCGATGCCATGCTGAGCCAACCGCTTTTGCAGGGCCGCGCCGACCTCGACGATCTCGCCCCGCTGACCGCCCGGCTTGTGGGACGCCCCGCAAGACGGAACGAAAGACTCGGCGGTATGGGTGTGATAAATGCCCACCAGCGGTTTGCCGTCCGGGGTGACCCCCTTGAATTCGAACTTGGGAAAATTGGGCAAGGTAATGGCGCTTACGGCCGGCGTTCCGGGTTTGAAAAGACCCATCAAGGGTATCTCCGCCCGCAGCAGCGACCGCATATCCTTGATATCGACCCCGGTAACGAACAGAATCACCTTGCGGATGAACGACTGCACGGTAACCACCGGCCTCACCTTGACCGGCGAAACGCCGTCACCCGCGCCGAAACCGGGGATGCCGGACGACAGGATGTCCCGCCACGGCACGAGGAAGCCGGGCACTTTGCCCCCCTGCCCGGAATCGCCGCCATCCGTCGCCCCCTGAGCGAACACGATGCAGTAAACACCCGAAAACATGGCGGCGATTACGACCGCCGCCGCGGCGATCAGCCACAATTTCCTCTTCTCGCGTTGCTTGCGTTCCCGTCTAGTTACCATCGCCGCCTCCAGCATGTACAAATGGTATTGTTTACATACCATGTATATGCTTGGGCTTGCGGCCTTTATGCCAGGGAAGCCGGCCTAAAAGTCCAGCTGCTGTGTCGCCCCTTGCAGCGCTTGCATGCGTGTTCGGAGCACGCGGCGCGCTTGTCGGAGCGCCTTGCATCCGGGCCTTTACGCCGGCTTCCGGCAGTCCGGATTCTTTTGCGGCTAGTGCAGATACATATGGATGTTCTCGTAGTCGATGTTGGGATGCATTGCCTGGTTGATGCCCCCGGCGACGACGCTGGCGATATCCTCGATCAGACGGTCAACTTCCTTCGGCGTCACCATCAGATCGCCGAGCGTCTCCGGCAGCACCTGACGCACGATCATATTGCGGTCCTGGTCGCTCAGGTTCTCCATGCTCTTGAAATAACGCGCGAACGCCGCGTGCTGCTGCAGCGTGTTGATGGTATCCATGGCAATCGTCGAGGCATGGACGACGGTCGGTACGCCGACGGCGATAACCGGTACCCCGAGCGACTGCTTATTTAGCCCGAACCGCTTATTGCCGACGCCCGAACCGGGGCTTATGCCCGTATCGGCCAGTTGGACGGTGGTGATGACCCGGTGGCTCGACGCGGCGGCCAGCGCATCGACGGCGATGACCAGGTCGGGACCGATCTTGCTCACGATCCCATGGACGATCTCCGCCGTTTCCATCCCCGTTATCCCCAGCACGCCGGGCGCGATCGCGCATACCGAACGCACGCCGCCCTTCAGCTCCGGCGTAAGCATCCCCTGGAGATGGCGGGTCACGACGATTTTATCCACCGCCCGCGGCCCCAAAGCATCGGGGGTTATATTCCAGTTCCCCAGCCCCACCACCAGAACGACGGCCTTCGGCGGCAATTTGGCCAGACTCACCAGCTCGTCGGCCAGATACTTCATCACCTTATCCTGCAGGGGCGTGTTCTTCTCTCGCAGACCCCGGGCCTCGATGGTCACGTAGCTGCCCTGCAGCTTGCCCATCATCCGCTCGGCCTCCGGGGTGGCGATATTCACCCTTGTGATCAGAATCTCCTCATCCTCGGCGGTCTCCACCATAACCCCCGGGATGTCCTCCCGCGTCCTGCGGGTCAGCGCTTCCCGCGCCTCCAGCGCCAGGTCGGTGCGCGGGGTGCCGTACTCGTTCATGGCCGTCACTCCTGTCCTAAGCATAAATTCGCGTGTTTAGCCGAAACTATCTTAACCGGGTTTTTCGGCCCATATTCGGCTGCCTGTCAAATCGTCGCGCTTCTTTTCCAGCGGCGAAAAATCCGCGCGGCTTTCCTGTGGAAAGAGTTGCTTGCTTTTTACGACTTGACGTGCTAAAATAATTTGGGTAAAGAGGTCAAAGGAGGTGAACCACTTGCCGAACATCAAATCTTCGGAACGCAGCGTTAAAACCGACGCTTCCCGGCGTGCCCAGAATTTCTCCGTCAAATCAGCGGTGAAAACCGCCACCCGTAAAGTGGCTGACACGGTCACGGCCGGACAAGCCGACGACGCCAAGGCCCTCCTGACCAAAGCAAGCAGCGTGATTGACAAAGCGGCCGCCAAAGGCGTTATTCATAAAAATGCCGCCGCGCGGAAAAAATCCCGTCTGGCGAAGAAAATCAACGCCATCGAAAGCAAATAACAAGCACGAAAACGCCTGTCCACCGGACAGGCGTTTTTTATGTACCCAGGCCGTTGATAAAATCGCTTGCGGCTTTCGGGCATGGCTTAACCAGCAGCAGTTAACGGCACATCTCGATAACGATCCGCTCCAACACATACTTGTCCGCCCGGCCGTTCTTCAGGTCCCGGTCGGCCTCAGCCAGGGACACCAGCGTCCGCCGCAGCGCCGCAGCCGTAAAGCCCCGTCCCTGGCGCAGCAGTTTCTCACCCACGAACGGCGGCACCCCCAGCTCCGCGGCCACCTCGCGGCTGCCCGCCCCGCCGTCGGCCAGCTCCTTGCCCCGCCACAGCATCCTCACCTGGCGGGTCAACAGCGCCAGCAGCCGGAGGGCGTTCTCCCCGGCGGCCAGCTGCTCGGCCAACAGCTTCAGCGCCTTGCCGGCCTGCTTCTGGCTCACCGCGTCGATCATCGCGAACACCGACACCTCCGGCACCGCCGACATGGCCGCCAGCACATCCTGGCGGGTTATCGTCTGCCCGCGCGCGTACAGGGCGATCTTGTCCAGCTCATTGTCGAGCAACCCCAGGGAAAGCTGCGGCATCATGCTGAACGCCGCCAGCAGTTCCTCGGCCGCGTCGGGGGCCAGCCTGCGGCCGAGCTCGGCCAGCTTGGCGGTAAGCCATGGGCGGATATCCTTCGCCTTCAGCGGGCTGACGTCCACCGCAGCGCCGCAGCGCTCCACGCACTTATAGAGCTTGCGCCGCTTGTCGGCCGTGTCGGCTGTCATGAAAACGACGTGGCTGTAATCGGGCATCGCCTCCAGCAGCTTAAGCAGCCGCTCGTCCCCGCCGCCCTCCCCTTCCTCGCTTTTCGAAGAGCGGAACAGGTTGGTGCCGCGGATGACGATCACGTTCTTGCCGCCCATGAAAGGCACCGTCTCGATGAGATTGGCCAGCTCGGCCGGCGGCGGGTCGCGGTCCAGCACCGCCAGGCTCATGTCGCGCTCCTCCGGCGGCAGCAACGCCTCCGTCACCGCCTTCTCCAGGCGGCGGGCCAGGTAGGTCTCCTCGCCGTGGATGAGATACACCGGCCGCACCCGGCCCTTCTTTATTTCCGCCATCGCCTCGTTATAATCCATGCCGCACCTGCCTCGCTAGAACTACCATCAGTATTTCGGCGGCCCGGCGGCGATACCCTTCATTTTGCCGGCGCAAAAGGCGGCCGGCCCCACAGCCCGCCGCCTTGCCGTTACCCGCTTTGCCGGTCACTCGCCGGTCATAAACTTCTTTACCTGAACAAATAGATACTCGCCCCAGGATTCGGGGATGGGCTGCTGCCAGTCGGTGCGGTTCTCCTCCTTATCCTCGAGCCTTTCCAGCAGCGCCCCCTGGCGGGTATAAGAATACATGCCGTAGTGCTGCATGCGGTTTTGGGCGAAATCGTAATAACCCTTGTCTATTATGTAGCCGAGATGCTCCCAGCCCCGCAGCGGGCGCCCCTGCTCTTTGCGGGCGGCCCGCATCGCGGCCGCCTCCTCCCCGCTCAGGTCGAGGCGCAGCCAGACCTCGGCATACACCTTACCGCTGTAGGGGTCGCGGAAAAACCTCGCGTTGGCGGTATCCACCGACGCCGTCATCCTGATATTGTTGCCGATCACCTTGTAACGGTCGCGCAGCGACCGCTCCACCATCGTCTCCTGGTACGCGGCCTCGTACAGCTTGATCCGCTTGTAAATATCGTCATCCACCGTCTTGGGCACGATGGCCTCCCAGGGAATCCTCTCCGGGGGAGCCTCGCCGAGCTCCAGGATGCGGTCGTCCTTAGTCATCGCCACGACGCCGACAATCTTATAGCTGGCCTTGTCCAGGCGAAAATACTTATGCACCAGCGAATAGCGCAGCTCCTCCCACTCCGGGCTGTAATAGCCCAGAGCCTTGACCTTCCTGATCATCTCCTCCCGGCCTTCCTCGCTGTAAACGTTCTTCGTCCAGACATCGTAATACGGCCGGTTCCCCTGCGGGTCGATGCAATACTGCAGGCTGTCGGTATCCATGTAAACGTGGTGCTGGCTGATAAATCCCACCAACTGGTACTCCGCCGCCGCCGGGGACGGCCCGGCCAGCAGCGCCGCGCAAACGGCAACAGCAGCCGCCAGCCTCGTCGCCGCGCCCCTCATGATCCCGCCTCCCTTGCCGCCTACTCCTCGACAATACTGACCGCCTCGGGATACTCCTTGATTATCCACACCGCCAAACCGATCGCCTTCTCGATCAGCGACCCCGGCGGCGGCGTCTCCTCCCGCAGCGGCAGCCCCTTAAAATCGACCGCTTCGATTATCTTGCCCCGGTCGTCGTAATGAATAAGCCGCAGGAGGGAGAACTTGCCCGCATCCGGAGTGAACCTTATATGGGTTAGCGTCGCGCTGAAGTTGAAAAATTTCTCGCCCCGGCCCTGCTTCGCCTGCGTCTCGATCATCCTCGCCTTGCCGGCCGGCTTATAGGAGCTCTTCACCCAGAACTCGACCCGGTACTTGTCAGTGTCCTTGTTGTGGACAAGCATCAGCGTGCTCAGATCAATATAAGTGTCGTACTCCGGGTATGAAGCGACGAACATGTACCGTTTAGGGTCCTCGGTCGGGCGCTTGGGGGGCTGGCCGGGCACCTTCCGCTTCTGCCCGTCGCCCGGCGGATTCAGCACCAGCGGCCCGCCGCTCGGCGTCACCATTTCATCGATGGCTTTAGCCCGCACGGCAAAATTCAGGTTCTGGCCTTCCGCCCGGTGGCCCACCGAAACGCCGACAACCTCGCCGGCGGCATTGACCACCGGTCCGCCGCTCGAGCCGGGCGAGATCGGCGCCGTCATCTGGAAAACCTCGCCGAAGCTCCCGATCTTCCGGAACCCGGAAACGATGCCGTCCGACACCGTAAAACTCAGCCCCTTCGGATTACCGAACACAAATATCCGTTGCCCCTTGACGACCTCATCCCGGCTGATCCTTAGAAACGGCACCGGCTCGATCACATTGCCGACCGTCGCCTTGACGATGTCGGCCTCGGGGTGGATGGCGACAACCTTCGTCACCGGGTATTTCCGGCCGCTCGGCGACACCGCCACCGCCGAAAAAGCGTCCTTCAGCACATGGCGGTTGGTCAGGAACTCGCCCTCCGGGCTGATGAAGAAACCGCTGCCGAGACCATACTGATCGCCATCCCGGTCGTACATGACGATAAACAGCACCGCCGGTTCGACATCCTTCACCAGTTGGGCGAGGTCGGCCTCGGCAGCCGCCGGCGACGCGAACGCCATCAGCAGCGCCGCCAGCAGCAAACACAGGATTATTCTCTTCCCCTTCGTCGCCGCAACCATCGCCCAACCCCCTGGAACAATCGACATATATTTCATTATTAGTCGCTTTACTGCCAAAATCCTCTATTGCCCGCCCCGGCAAGTCTCCACCGTAAGTTCCCTGCCGTCGCTGCGGAAAACCACCGCGCCGTCGCGGTCGGTGCGATAGACGGCCACCCCCCGCGCCGCCAGACGCTGCAGCGCCTCGGGATGCGGATGCCCGAAGCGGTTGGCGTGACCGGCGGAAATAACCGCATAGTCAGGCTGGAAAGCCGCCAGCAGCTCGGGCGTCGTCGCCGACCTCGCCCCGTGGTGGCTGACCTTCAGTACGCCGCCCGCGCCCGGTACGCGGCCGGCCAGCATATGTTCCTCCCGGCCGCCCAGGTCGCCGGTCACGAGAAACCGGTGGCGGCCATACTCCACCAGCACCACCGTCGACTCCTCCCCTCGCCCGACCCGCCCCTCTCCCGGAGCCTGCACGACGCGAATAGAAACGTCGTCGAGGAGGATACTCTGCCCGGCATAAGCAGGCACCACGCCCCGGCCGCCGGTAACCCTGAGCACCGCCCGCACCGGGGCCGCGGGCTCGTCCTGCGGCACCAGCACAGTGCGCACCGGCAAAGCGGCGACAACGGCGGCCGCGCCGCCGGCATGATCCTGGTGGCCGTGCGTCAGCACGAGATAATCGAGCGCCGTCACGCCGTAATGGCGCAGATACGGCACCACCACCCGCTCGCCCACGTCAAAGCCGCCGAACTCCCGGCCGCCGCCCGCGTCAATCAGCACGGCGCGGCGGTGGGGCGTCACGATCAGCGTCGCGTCGCCCTGGCCGACGTCGATGAAATGAACGGCAAGCGGCCGGGGATAATTCGCATAACCGAAATAAACAACGATAAAAAGGGCGAGCACGGCGGCGGCACGCCGCGGCCAGCGCCGGACAATGGCCGCCGGTCCCGGCAGGCGCGGCAGCAGACCGTACGCCCACGCCAGAACAAAATAATATGCCGTCCCCGCCGCCACCCCCATTGCCGGGAAATGGAGCGTCGCTCCCGGTACGGCCGACAGCCAGGCCGCCAGCTTTACAGCCACGCCCACCAACTGGGCGCAAAACACCAGCAGCAGCTTGCCCACCAACGGCAAAAGGGGCGCCGCCAGCACGGCCAGTAACCCGGCGACCACGACCGCCTCGATGACCGGTAAAATGACGATATTGGCGACAAACGAGGCCGGCGGAAGGCTGCTGAAATACCAGAGCAGCAACGGCACAACGCCAAGCTGGGCGGCGGCCGTCGCCGCCAGCGGGCCGGCCAGCCATGGCGGCAGGAAAGACAGGGCCGCGGCGGTCGGCGGGTATAGAAGCACCAGCCCGAGAGCCGCCCCGAAGGATAACTGAAAACTAATATCGAACAACAGAGCCGGCTGCCAGGCCAGCATGCCGAGGGCCGCCAGCGCCAGCGCCTGCAAGGTGTCCCGGTCCCGTCCCAGCACCACCGCCGCCAGCGCCGCCAGCCCCATCACCGCCGACCGCAGCACCGGCGGTGTCAGCCCGGCCAGCAGCGCGTAAACGATCACTGCTGCCGCCGCGAGGCCGGCGGTCTTTGCCCGCCGCAGCCCGAGCCGCGCCCCCGCCCAAAGCACCGCGCCCGCCACCAGCGCGATATGCGCGCCGGAAACCGACAGGATGTGCACGAGGCCGGTCGCGGCGAAATCCCGCACCACCTCGCGTTTAATGCCCGCATAGCCGCCGAACAGCACGCCGCTTATCACCGCCGCGTCATCCGCGGCAACCGTCGCGCGGATAAACTCCGTCATCATCTGCCGCCAGCCCGCCACCATGGCCATAGGAGAGCTATCACCGCCAGGTGCGGCGCGGAAATCCCCCGCCCGGGCTGTCATGCGGGCGGTCACGCCTTCCAGGCGATAAACCGCAGCCACATCCGCCTGCCCGGGATTATTGTAGCCGCGCAGAATATCCACCCGGCCGCGCACGCTCACCCTGTCGCCGTAAGCGGCCACAGCCGCCCGGCGCGGCTGGCGGAAACTCACGACCACTTTGCCCGCTACCGGCTCCAAGCCTCCCTGTCCGACGTCCACCGCCGCTGCGGCCACTACATACCTCACTATTACCGTTTCGTGGTCCACATCCGCCCACCGGGGCAGCCCGTCCACCGCCCCATGCAGCGTAACCGTCCGCCCGGCGAACCGGCTCACATCGTAAGGCGAAATCACCTCCGCCCCGCCATAGCGAAGCATACCGGCAACGAAAAACAGCGCCGCGGCGGTCACCGCCACCGTCCGCGCCCCCCGCCGCACCTGCGCCAGAGCGACAAGCAGCAGCCCGGCCGCCAGCGCGCCCAGTACCCCGGCCGCGACACTCACCGCGGTCGCCAGCCACACGCCGCCGGCAAAAGCCACCGCCAGCAGCGGGAGAATAGCAAACATAGCAATTCGCCACCCGTCAATCGTTGTCAGGCATCTCATTCCATATTTCCGCCAACTTCGGCAAAATCCTCCAAAAATGGCAAAAGAGCCGCAAAACGGCTCTTCATCTCCCCTGCGTGCCGCACACACCGCCCGGCTACAGGCTTATTTTATCCTTGAGCTGCCTGAACTTGCTCTCACCGATCCCGTTCACCTTCTTGAGCTCCGCTATATCGCGAAAAGGCCCGTGGGCCTTGCGGTAATCCACGATGCGGCCGGCCAGGACGGCGCCGATGCCGGGCAGCTTCTCCAACGCCGCCTTGTCGGCCGCGTTGATGCTCACCCGTCCGGACCCCTCTGCCGCGGACGCGTTCGGCACGCCGCTGATCGGCACATGGATCTGCATCCCGTCCCCGACCGCCTGGGCCAGGTTGATCTTGTTGGCGTCCGCGCCGTGCGCCAGGCCGCCGGCGGCGTTGATCACATCGATCACCCGGCTCTCCTGCCCGACCTTGTACACGCCCGGCTTGGCCACCGCGCCTGTCACATAAACCACCGGGCGGCTGTCGCGGGCCGCCGGGGACTGGTTCGCCGGCACCACGCTCGCCGTCTTCTCCGGCACGACGAATTTCCGCCACTGGTCATAGAAACTCCCGGCCACGATTACCGCCGCCAAAGCCAGGATAATCAGCCAGCGCCGCCTCAGAGCGTTCAAATCCGTCCCTCCCCCGGATATACTCGCTATATTATTCGCCACGACATCCCTTGTTCCTACATAGGCCGTCAAAAAAACAGAACCGGCCCTATCGGACCGACGTCGGTTGCCGATAAAACCCCATCTGCGTCGTTGCTCCTCAGAGCGCTTGCTTGCGTACGTATCGGGTACGCGGCGCCGCGCGCTCGCACCCTTTCGGGTATAAGCGATCACATCAACGCTAAAGCGTTGTGTGTCTGCTTATCCGGTGCGCCTTGCATCTAGGGCTTTCTAGGCAACCTTGAATTATCATAGTGAGAGCCGGCCCTATCGGACCGGCTCCTGTCTGCTTTTCTAATCCTTAACCACGATATTCACAAGCTTCTGCGGCACGCAGACAACCTTCACCACCTGCTTACCGGCGGTCAGCGTCTTGACCCGCTCCTGCTCGAAGGCCTTCGCCTCCAGCTCCTTGGCATTCAGCCCCACCGGCACGACGATCTTATCGCGCACCTTGCCGTTGATCTGCAGAACGACCTCGCATTCCTCGACCTTGATCGCCTCGGCGTCGTACGACGGCCAAACCTGCTGATGCACGCTGCCCTCGGCGATCGTCTCGCTCCACAGTTCCTCGGTGATATGCGGCGCGAACGGAGCCAGCAGCTTCAAAAGTGCGGACACCGTCTCGCGGATCAGGCCGGGGTTGGGCTGGGCGACCTGCTCGCGGAACAGATACATCGCGTTGACAAGTTCCATAACCGCGCTGATGGCGGTGTTGAAATTGAACCTGCCGCCCACATCGTCGGTCACCTTCTTGATCGTCGCGTGCAGCACCCGCCTGAGCTCCCGCTCCTCCTTGGCGAGCGTACCGGGATCGTAGCCCTTCTCGGCGGCCTTCACCATCGGCGCGTAATGGCCGACGATCCGCCACAGCCTGGCCAGGAACCGGGACGCCCCCTCCACCCCCTGGTCGCTCCACTCCAAATCCCGCTCGGGCGGAGCGGCGAACAGGATGAACAAGCGGGCAGTATCGGCGCCGTACTTGGCGATGATCTCCTCCGGCGACACCACGTTGCCCTTCGACTTCGACATCTTCGCGCCGTCCTTGATGACCATACCCTGGGTCACCAAATTCTTGAAAGGCTCGTTCACATTCAGCAGCCCCGCGTCCTTCAGCACCTTGGTGAAAAACCGCGAATACAGCAGATGCAGAATGGCGTGCTCAATGCCGCCGATATAATGATCGACCGGCGACCAATAATTCGCCTTGGCCGAATCGAACGGCTCGTTGGCGTTCTTCGCGTCGGTGAAGCGGTAGTAATACCATGACGAACAGATGAACGTATCCATCGTATCCGTCTCCCGCCGGGCCTTGCCGCCGCACTTCGGGCAGGTACAGTTTACGAACTCCTCCACCTCGGCCAGCGGCGAAACCGCGCCGCCGTCGAAGCGCACATTCTCGGGCAGCAGCACCGGCAAATCCTTCTTCGGCACCGGCACCGTACCGCACTTGTCGCAATAAATTATCGGAATCGGCGCGCCCCAGTACCGCTGACGGGAAATCAGCCAGTCGCGCAGGCGGTACGTCACGCGGCGCTTACCGACCTTGTGCTTCTCCAGCCAATCGGCCACCTTCTCCTTACCGGTCTCGCCGTCCAGGCCGTCGAACTCGCCCGAATTGACCATCACCCCGGGCCCGTCGTATGCGGCCGTCCACTTCGCGAAATCGGTCTCATGCCCCTCCTGCGGCGCAATAACCTTGCGGATGGGCAGATCATACTTTTTGGCAAACTCCCAGTCGCGCTGATCGTGGGCCGGAACGCCCATGACCGCGCCCGTGCCGTACTCCAGCAGCACATAATTGGCCACCCAGATTGGCACCTGCTCGCCGGTTATCGGATGCACGGCGTACGCGCCGGTGAAAACGCCCTCCTTCTCCGTCTCCGTCGAAGTGCGGTTAATCTCGCTCAAATTGCGCACCCGCTCCACGAACGCGCTCACCGCCGCCTCCTCGGGCTTCCCGGCCGTCAGCCGGGCCACGAAAGGATGCTCGGGAGCCAGCACCACGTACGTCACCCCGAAAATCGTATCATGGCGAGTCGTATAAACGGCGATCTTCTCGCCGATCTCCGGCGCGTCAAAGCTGAACTCCGCGCCCACGCTGCGGCCGATCCAGTTCTCCTGCATCACCTTCACGCGCTCCGGCCAGCCCTTCAGCTCGGCCAGATCGGCCAGCAGCCTGTCCGCATACTGAGTGATCCTCAGGAACCACTGCTCCAGCTCCTTCTTCACCACCGGCGAATCGCACCGCCAGCACCGTCCGTCCTCCACCTGCTCGTTGGCGAGCACCGTGTTGCACTCGGTGCACCAGTTCACGGCCGCCTTCTTCTTATAGGCCAGCCCCATATCGTAAAACAGCAGGAACAGCCACTCGGTCCACTTATAATAATCGGGACTGCAGGTCGTCACCTCGCGCTCCCAGTCGTAGGAAAGGCCCATCTCCTGCTGCTGGCGCCGCATATTGGCGATATTGTCGGCCGTCCACTTCGCCGGATGAATGCCGTTCTTGATCGCCGCATTCTCAGCCGGCATGCCGAAAGCGTCCCAGCCCATCGGATGCAGGACATTGTAGCCTTGCATCTTCTTGAACCTGGCAAACACATCGCCGATCGAATAATTGCGAACATGGCCCATATGGAGTTTGCCGGACGGGTAAGGGAACATCTCCAACACATAGTATTCCGGCTTCTGGCGGTTGATCTCCGCGCCGAACGCGTTCTGCTCGGCCCAGACCTTCTGCCACTTGGCCTCGATTTCGCCTGCTATGTACCTTTCGTTCAATGCCAGTCCTCCCATATCGCCTAATAACCAAAAAAACCCCGGCAAGCAGCCAGGGACGAGCAACACCCGCGGTACCACCCTGATTGACGGCCTGACGCCGTCCTCTTACGACCCCTTAACGCCGGTCCGGCGTCGGCTGCTACATCAAATTCACAGCCGCTCCTCCGCAGCGAGTTCGGCCGGCCGGGATTGGCTCGCATCGTCCGCCAACTTTCTGGAGCCGCGGCTACGGCGTACTGGTCTGCTTCGCGGGATTTACAGATACCATTATATAGTACCCCCGCGCAAAAAGTCAACTTGGCGGCGGCCGCGAAACAGCCGCCGCCGTCCCGCCGCGAGATTGTTCTATTTTCCGCCGCCGCGACATAAGATTCCCTGTGAGGAGGTGCAGCCATGTATAAACTTATCATCGGCAACGTCAGGGTCACGGTCGAAGACGACGCCCTCGACCGGCTGGAAGCGGCCACCCTGGCGCGCGAAGCCGTCGCCGCCGCCGCCCGCCGCGGCAAACTCGTCAGCCACATCGACATCGGCGCCGGCGAGGAGGGACCCCGGGTCGAAGTAACCGAGCGGACGGTATCCGCCACCGTCCGCAAAACCGTAAAACAAAGCATGCTGGACGGCGTATGCGCCGCCGCCCGCGAAAAACTCTTCCCCACCCACGCCTACGCCGCCAAAGAAACCTGGGTCGACGCCGACACCGGCCAGGAATGGTACGGCGAAAGCGTAAGCGTAACTCGGGATGAAATCATGGCAAAGCTTGAAGAGTGGGCGAAAACAGTTTAAAGAAAAGGGATACCGGTCACGGTATCCCTTTACATTTAAAGCGGATGTCGGGCGCCAAGCCGCACGTTTGCCGCGTATGGGGCTGTGAAGGCGGTATGTAGCATCCTTAACGAGGAACACTAGGTATATGCGGTCTGACGGGGGCAATGAATTGTGACCAGGGAATATTGGGTAATCGACGCGCTGGCTTTAATGAGCGTTCTGCTGCTAGCGGCGGCCGCGAGAATAAGCGGGACGCGGGTAGCGTTGTTCGCCTTTCTGGCCGCCCAGGCAATAAGCTGGCCAACGACCATCCTGCTGGTTTGTAAAGGTAGTATAGTTAGTCCGGTGAGGCTGTTCCCCGCAGCCACCGACAGCAACTTAATAATGGCGTTCGTTTTCGTCCCGGCAGCGTTTGCGGCGCATTACACTTATTACCCGCTACACGCCGGTCGCCTGGTCCGGATGGTGTTTACCCTTACCGTTACGGGCGCGGTAGCGCTGGTGCATGTCGCCGTACATCACTACACCGCCTTATTGGATTATATCGATTTCTCGGGTTATTGGCTTTGGTTAATCACGTTAGCGTTATTCTATGCCTTGCGTATTTACTCCGATTGGTACTTCAGCCATTTTGCCAGGCTGAGGGCAGGCAATCAGCAATGAGCGTGGAAGATGCGATTCTGACCGCGGCGGTGGTTATCTCCGTGATCTCGCTAGCGTTCACACCGCGCAACAAACTATTTGAACTGCAGTTCATCCTCCTGTTCGTGCAGTTGCCCACCTGGCTGCTCGGCCTGACGGTCGTGGAACTGGGGTGGTTGGAATATCCGCATCGGGAATTGGCCGACGTCAACAGGACCAGCTTCATATTCGAATATATTTTTTTGCCGGTTCTGTGCGTCCACGTAAACAATCACTATCCGTGGCAGGCGTCGACGCCTGTAAAGACGGCGTATCTTACCGGTATTGGCCTGATTATCACCGGCGTCGAAGTACTTTTTGAGCGGCATACCATGCTGATACAATATACAAGCTGGAAATGGTACTGGACTTTATTCAGCGTCATGTTTATCTTTTGGCTGACCCAAAAGACCATAGCCTGGTTTTTTCGCAGCCCGTGAAAGCAAAATCCTGGTCGCACGCAAAGAATGGGCAAACCTTGTAAAAGCGGGGCGGGTAGGCATTCGTTGCCTACCCGCCCCGCTTTTTAAATAACGAACTGCCTGACCGCCGCCTGAAGCTCATCCGCCATCCGGGACAACGTCTGGCTTGAGGCCGCGATCTCCTCGGCCGAAGCCGCCTGTTCCTCGGTGGCCGCCGAAACGGTCTGAGTTTCCGCCCTGACCTCGCGCGTGCCGCCATTCATGGCCGAAACCTACGATAATCTTTATAAATTAACAATTATTTAACACATCCTTAAATCCCCAACCGCTGCTCCCCGGCTGCCCGGTCATACTATGCTGCGATCGGCGAAGTCATTGTGCCCGAACCGCAGGTAAAAAGTCGTCCCGGCCGTCGAGGTGCTGACCTCCAACTTCGCGCCGTGCCTCGCGGCTATCCGGCAGCACACCGCAAGCCCCAGCCCCGTTCCGTGCTCCTTCGTCGTCACGAACGGCGTCCCCAGCTTGTCGAGCACTTCCTGCGGTATCCCGCCGCCCGAGTCCGCCACGGCCAGCACCTCCCCGTCCGCGTCGCGGAAAGTGCTGATCGTCAGCTTACCGCCCGCCTCCATCGCCTCCAGGCCGTTGCGGGCCAGATTGAGCACCAGTTGCCGTATCTCGCGCTCGTCGAACCTTATCGCGGAAATATCCCCCGTCACCAGCTCCAGCGTATGCCCGGCGCGCACGGCGTCGGCCTGCAGCAGCGGGTACAGCGCCCTGAGCACGCCGTTGAGATCCCCCTCCCCGGGCGCCTCGGCCTTGGTGCGCGCCAGCGACAAATACTCGGAAATGATCGCGTTGGCCCTGTCCAGCTCCTCGATCATCGTCACGAACTGCTCGCGGTGCTCGGCGTATTTTTCTTTGGAAAGGAAAAGTTGCAGATAGCCCCGTACAGTCGTCAGCGGATTCCTGATCTCGTGGCCGATGCCGGCGGCCAGCTCGCCGACGGTGTTGAGCCTGTCCAGCCGCGCCAGCTCCGCCTCGTATTTTTTCTTCTCCTCGATATCGCGGATAAAGACGGACAAACCGTCCGGAGAAGGATACACGTTTACCTCCACCAGCCCGCCCGTATCCGGAGACACCGCTTCAAAACTGACTGCGGCATTTTCCCGTTTGGCCTTATGATACTGATCGTAAAACGGCTGCACATCGGCATACAGGTCCCAGATGCGCCGGCCCGTCTGCGCGCCGTGCCCCCGAAAACCGAACCGGGCAGCGGCTGCCGGATTGGCGTAAATCACCCGCCAGTCGTTGTCGAGGGCGAAGAAGCCGTCCGAGATGCTCTCCAGAATGTCCGCCAGCCGCCGGTTGGCCGCCGCCAGCAGGTCCGCCTTCTCATTGAGCAGCTCGTACGGCTCCCGCAGGCTGGTCGCCACCACCGCCCGGTACAGGAATAAGAACGCCCCCACCTTCAAAAGATGGCCGATCACGTTTACGAAGTCGCCGGCAAACCTGTACAGCGTCAGCGACAACTCGGTGGCTACGGACGCAAGGAAAAAAGCCAGCAAAGGCCGGTACACGCGCGGCCGGAAATATCCCCGCCGCCGCGAAATCAGGAGCAGGCCGGCAATCAGGACCGCGCAGACGACCCATTCGCTATATACCTTGAAGTGCGTCACACCCTGCCCGTTCACGAACGCGACCGGGACGACGCCCTCGCGCAGGGCCAGAACGGCCGCCGCGCTCGCCGCGGCGTAACCGGCCAAAACAAAAGAAGGCTTCCACCTTCGCCCGATGGACACCCCCGCCAGCAGCATGCCGCTGCTGTCTAGGCATCTGGCCATAAGCCACAGCTCGGTCGACAGGTTGTCCCCAACACCGGGAAACACCGCCATCCCCGGATAAGTCAAGGTATGGGCGATGTCGAAGCAGCCGGCGAACGCGTACGCGACACCGATCACGAGAGTGAAGCCGCACTTCAGGTGGCGGTATGTATTAGAAACGATAATGCCGATGGAAAAAGCGATGACGATCGTAATCCCTTCGGCGACGACATGAAACGCCAGGAAGTTCGCCGTCCCGGCGAAGGCGCCCGCCGCCAGCGCCGCGCCCGCCGCCAGCGCGTACGCCCAGGTCTTTCCCGCTTCCGCGGCGCGGGGCAAGAATCCCATGAGTATCCTCCAAAAGCCGACATCATTCAACTACTTATTTAACCGCATTTTAAATACTTATTTAACTGCGTAAATAATCCTTCTCACGCAATACGAAAAACAGCTAAAAACTTCGGGGAAGAGACGCTAACGCATCTCCTTCCCCTGCCCTTTCCCCGCCCGGCCGGCCCGGACCAGCTCTACGAACGCCTCCGCCACAGCCGGATCGAACTGCCCGCCCTTCTCGGCCTCGATGACCGCCAGCGCGGCCGCCGCGTCCCGCCGCCCGCGGGCCGAGCGGCCCGAAGTCATCGCGTCGAACGCGTCAGCCACCGCCAGTATTCTCGCCCCTAGCGGGATCGCTTCGCCGCGCAGACCGCCGGGATAACCGGCGCCGTCGTACCGCTCATGATGGTGACGGACAACATCCGCCTCCTCACGGAAGATTTCGAAACTGGCGAGGATATCCGCCCCCACCGCGGCGTGGGCCTGCACCGGCCGGCGCTCTTCCGGCGTGAGCGGGCCGTCTTTGGTGAGTATCTCAGCCGGAATCACGATCTTGCCGATATCGTGCAGCAGCGCCGCCCTGGTCACCGTCGCCACCGCCCGCGCGGTCAGCCCCATCGCCCGGGCCAGATCGTGGGCCAGGTTGCTAACCGCGTCCGAATGGCCGTTGCTGTAAGGATCCTTCATTTCGAACATATTCACGAGGATTTTCAGCATCCTGACGTACTGGCCCTCGCGCGTCCAGGCCCGCCGCACGCAGCCGGTGATCTCGTACAGAAACTCGGCCGCGTGGCCGGCGCCATAGTCAGTTAGCGAAACGACCCGCCGCTCGACCACCCTCGCCGCCCCGTCCCGCAAACTCAACTCCTCCACCTTCACCGCCTCCCTCGCAGGCCGGTGCTGGCTGCCCACCGTCAGCCCGGCGACTTCGAGCAGCTCATCGCTGCCGTAAAGCTCCTCGATCACCCCTTCGCGGGCGACGAGCAGCGCGCACGGCACTCCCCGGAAAGCGCGGCGAAAAAGTTCCAGACGGTGGGTCGCGGCCGCCAGCCGCTGCTGAAGGAATATGATGCAGGCGACGATGCCGGCGAAGGCCGCCAGATGGATGGCATACCCGCCCGCCCCGCATCCCTCCCACCGCACGAGCGCGACGAACAAATCGTTGACCCATACGGCAATAATCATAATTACGCCGATAGTCAGAGGTTTTTTCCAGGTACGGTTGTACATGGCCACATCCCCCTATAACCATACTCGCTTTATATATTATGTTTACTAGACGTCATAGGTGCGTGGCCGTGTGCATCTCGCTATTGACAACCGGCAGTCGCTGCCCTAGACTAGAAAAGAACAACACGCAGAAGAACACGGGGTGAAACCATGCTTGACATCTTCGACAGCACCTGCGTCCTCCTGGCCAAAGCCGAGCAGAAGCATTATCTGTTCACCAAGAAGCTTCTCAACGAAAAAAGCCTCGGCATAACGCCCGGCCAGATGATGCTCCTCTATACGTTATACAAGGGCGACGGCATCGCCATAACCGAACTCGGTAAAAAGATCTTCCTCGACAACTCCACCCTCACCGGCCTCATCGACCGCCTCGAAAAACTGGAGCTCGTCTACCGCGCCGCCACGCCGGAAGACCGCCGCTGCTACAACATCTTCCTCACCGACAAGGCCCGCGCCCTTGAGACCAACATCTGCAAAACCATGGCCCATGTCGAAGAAACCATGACCGGCGGCTGCAGCCCCGCGGAAATCGCCGCCTTCCGCAAAGTCCTCGAACGTATCTTCGCCACCCTGTAAATATCGCAAAGCAAAACCCCCGGATTACATCCGGGGGTTTTCCATTGCCCGTATCCTTACCGCAGGATATTGCCGGCGATGACCATCCGCTGCGCCTGGTTGGTACCCTCGTAGATCTGCGTGATCTTTGCGTCGCGCATCATCCGCTCCACCGGGTACTCGCGGCTGAAGCCGTAGCCGCCGAACACCTGCACCGCGTCCGTCGTCACCGCCATCGCCGCATCGGACGCGAACATCTTCGCCATCGCCGCCTCCTTGGCGTACGGCATACCGTTCGACCGCTTGAACGCCGCCTGGTATGTCAGCAGCCTCGCCGCCTCGACCTTGGTCGCCATATCGGCCAGCATAAAATTGATCGCCTGGAAGGTCGAGATCGGTTTGCCGAACTGCACACGCTGCTTCGAATACTTGATCGCCTCGTCCAGCGCCCCCTGCGCAAGGCCGGTCGCCTGCGCCGCCACGCCGATGCGGCCGCTGTCCAAAGCGCCCATCGCGATCTTGAAGCCGTCGCCCTCCTTGCCCAGCAGGTTGGCGGCCGGCACGCGGCAATTCTCGAAAATCAGCTCGCGCTGCACCGACGAGCGGATGCCCATCTTGACCTCCTTCTTGCCGAAGGTGAAGCCCGGAGTGCCCTTCTCGACGATGAAGCAGCTCATCCCCTTGGGCCCGAGAGCCTTGTCGGTCGCGGCGAAGAACAGGTATATCTCGGCCTCGCCGCCGTTGGTGTTGAACACCTTGGTGCCATTCAGGATATAACTGTCGCCGTCCTTGACCGCCGTACTCGAGCCGTTGGCCGCGTCAGTGCCGGCGTTGGGCTCGGTCAGGCCGAACGCCCCCAGCTTCTTCCCTTCGGCCAGCGGGCGCAGGAACTTCTGCTTCTGCTCCTCGGTGCCGTAAAGCATGATCGGCCCCGAGCACAGCGACACATGGACCGACATCCCGATGCCGGTCGAGGCGCACACCCGCGAAATTTCCTCCACGGCAATGGCGTAGCTCACATAATCGCTGCCGGCGCCGCCGTACTCCTCCGGGTACGGCAAACCTAGCAGACCGAGCTCGCCCATCTGGTCGAATATCTCCCGCGGGAAAAGCTCCTTCTCGTCGCGTTCGGCCGCCGTCGGCGCCACCGCTTTGGCCGCGAATTCGCGCACCATCTTACGGATGTCTTCTTGTTCCGGAGTCAGGATAAAGTTCATCGAATTGTCCTCCTGTGTAAGTTAGTTTTTTATATCGCCGACCCGGTTTACTTTTTCGCCGGGGCGGGGTCGGCCAGTTCCGCAGTGATGCCGGCTATGCGCTTGGCTTCCTTGGCGAACTTCTCCCACGGCTCCATGGCGCGGACCACCATACGGGCCCCGTCGGGCGAGCCGCCGCCGTGCATGCAGCCCGGGATGCCTCCGCCCACCGTCAGCCATTCCACCAGTCTCGCGGCCCTGGCCCGCGTCTCGCCGTCCGCGCCCGCCGCCAGCGCCTTGAGGACCTCCGCGCCGTAAAGCGGCGACTGGCAGTCCTGATAGGACGGGAAACAGCCGGTCTCGGCCACGCCGCCGCTGATGTCCTGGCAGATGACCTTCGTCTCGTACGGCAGCTTGGCGACCTGGGTCTTGTTGACATGGGCCAGCAGCATATCCGGGATCCACAGCCCCGAGGCATGGCCCTTGCCGGCCAGCATCGCCCCCAGGCCCACCGAATAGGTTATCTCGTTGTTGATCGCCATCTGATTGAGCTTATCCTGGAAGGCCTTCTGCGACAGCCCGTTCGCCCGGGCCATATTGATCGCCGCTCCGCACATGATGTCGCCCTGGCCGGCCACGCAGGCGCCGATGGCCGCGCGATAGATGGCGGTGAAATAGCCGATCGCCTTGCCGGTGTACTTGAACTCCCCGCACAGGAACACACGGTCGTTGGGCACGAACACGTCGTCAAAGAACAGGAACGCCTGGGTTATGTTCCCAGCCTTCGGCGCATCCCAGCCCTCCTCCTCGTCGCGGGCGTCGCTAGGCCGGCGGGTTTCGACGATCGTCAGCCCGGCAACGTCGCGGGGCACCGCCACCGCCAGGCAAAAATCCTTGTCAGCCTCGCCGTAGCCGCTGCCCGCCATGGCTATTATCTCGTGGCAGGCCGCCACGCCGCAGATCTGGGCCTTGTAGCCGCGGATGACGATGCCGTCGGGGCGGATCTCCTTGACATGGAGGTTGGAATCCTTGTTGGGCTGCTCGGACGGTTTGAGGGCCCGGTTGCCCTTGGCGTCGGTGATCGCGCCCGCCAGCGCCAGAGCGTTGTCCTCAACATGCTTGAAATAATTCTTGACCCGCTCGTGATAGTTGGTCCCAAGCTCCTTATCCATCTCGTAGGTGACGGCCCACAGCACATTTATCCCCGTCCAGCCGGCGCAGGTAGCCCCCTGACAAGTCCCCGTCCGCTGGTACTGGGCCCGCTTCATCTTCGAGTTGCCCAACACCGCTTCCATGCTGTTCATCAGCGTATTCCAGCGGTGGGCCGTCTCCCCGCTCAGGGGCGACTTGGTTGTAAAGAGGGGGGCTCTCTCCGGATCGAACGCCGCGTCGTATGAATCCGCCACCGACTGGACATGCAGCCGGGTCGCGGGATGGGTCGTCACGTCCGCGATGAGTTCCCCCCACTTATACATATTGGGGCGCATCTTTTTCAGGGACTCCCGATACTGCTCGCCGTTCATCAAGGCCATATCCTTCACTCTCCCTAAATTATTGCATCCGGCGCTTACGCCGGTTGCCGCCTGTCAGTCGCCGCCGCCGGCGGCGGTCTCCGCCTTGAGATTCATGGGCGCGTCGCGGAATATGCGCTCATCCATAAGCTTGAGATTAGGCGAAATATGGGGCTTGAACTCCATCTGGGCGAGAACGTCGCGTTCCAGATCGACTCCCGGCGCGATTTCGGTCAGCATCAGCCCGGTCGGCGTCAGCTCGAACACCGCCCGCTCGGTCACATACAGCACCTTCTGGCCGACCTTCTGGGCGTAATGACCGCTGAAAGTGATGTGCCCGACCTTGGGCACGAACTTCTTGTTCTTGCCCTCGCGGACGATCCGCAGCTCCCCGTCCCCGATAGCGGTCTCCAGGCCGCCGGCCGTAAGCGTACCGGCGAAAACAACGCGCATCGTGTTCTGGGTGATGTTGACGAACCCGCCCGAACCGGCGATGCGCGGCCCGAACTTGCTCACATTGACATTGCCGAACTGGTCGCACTCCGCCAGCCCCAGCACCGCCAGATCGAGGCCGCCGCCGTCGTAGAAATCGAACTGATAAGCATGATCGATAAGCGCCTCCGGGTTCAGCGCGCAGCCGAACCTGAGACCCGACATCGGCACCCCGCCGATCGGCCCGGGCTCGACCGTCATCGTCAGCTTTTCGATGAACCCCTCCTCGGCCGCCACCGCCGAAACCCCCTCCGGCATACCGATGCCGAGGTTGATGACCGCGTCGGGAAAAAGCTCCATCGCCGCCCGACGGCAGATGATCTTCCGGTCGTCGAGGGGGATGGGCTTCCAGCCGGAAAGCGGCACCTTCACCTCACCCGACAGGGCGGGATTATACTGTTCGGCCATCGACTGCATATGGTTCTCCGGCGCTGCCTGGACGATATAATCGACCATGATCCCCGGCACCTTCACCATCATCGGGTGGAGCGTGCCCGCCTCAACGATCCGCTCCACCTGGGCGATGACGATGCCGCCCGAATTGCGGGCCGCCATGGCCAGCGGCAGGAACTCCAGCGCGATACCCTCCTTCTCGATGCTGATATTGCCGCGCGTATCGGCGCTCGTGCCGCGAATGAGGGCAACATTGACCGGGAAAGACTTGTAAAACAGATACTCTTCGCCATCCACTTCCAGCAGTTTGACGACCTCGCGCTTGGATATCTCGTTCAGCCGGCCGCCCGTCTCCCGCGGGTCGGCAAAGGTCCTGAGGCCGACGTGGGTCAGAACGCCGGGCTTCCTGCCCGCGATCGCCCGAAACAGGTGCATCATCACTCCCTGCGGGATGTTGTACGCCTCGATCTTGTTCTCGACAATCATCCTCACCAGATCGGGCTGAAGCCCGAAATGGCCGGCGATGATCTTCTTCACGAACCCCTCGCGGGCGAACCTGTTCAGGCCCCACCACGACTTGCCGTCATTCTGGCTCGCGCCGAAGGTAAGCGTCAGGTTCTTCGGCTCGCCCGTCTCCAGAAACCGCTTCTCCAGCGCCTCGGTCAGCTCGGCCGGGTGGCCCATGCCGATAAACCCCGATACGCCCACGGTATCACCCGATTTTATCTGCCGCACTGCCTCGGCGGCGCTAACGACCTTGCCTCTCATTTCACGGCCTCCTTCTTCACGAACGTCTCCACCGTGAAGAGAAGGGCCATCGTACCGATCACCATGCCGCCGAAGCATAGCCAGAAGGTCGAGGTGTATGCCGCCACCGGGAACTTGCCGGCCACCCTGCCATAACCGTCGAGGATGACGCCCATGTACTGCTGGAAGAAGGCGCCGCCCACGAAATAGAAGAGGTTGAAAACGCCGATCGCCGTGCCGACCACCTTACGCGGCAGGCGTTCGGTCAGATGGGCGTAATTGGTGATATATGCGCCGCCAAACCCGCCCATCAGGAAGCAGAACAGCGCCATCGTCGTCTCGCTCCAGCCCGTCGGACTAAGCGCGATATACAGCCACCCCAGGGTGTATACCGCCGCGCCGGTGATGACCACCTTCTTGCGGCTATGGACGACCCGGTCGGACACCCACCCGTGGATCGGACAGCCGCAGATCATCCCGATCGCCCACCAGGACAGCACGTTCGACGCCGCCTGCTTGGTCCAGCCGAACGTATCCATCATGTACGGCACCGCCCACAGCCCCTGGAAGCCCATCATCGGGCCGTAGACCGCAAAAGCGTAAACGGCCAGCCAGGGAAAGTTGCGGTTGGTAACGGCGATCTTGATCGCCTCTCCCAGCTTGATGGCCTCGTCGCGGGCCGCCTCGGCCGCATCCACCCTGACGCCGTCTACCTCGTTCAGCGACGGCAGGCCCATGTCCTGCGGCCGGTTGCGCACCAGCAGATACGTGGCCGCCGCCAGAATTACCGTGATAGCGCCCAGATAGTAGAACGCCTCCCGCCAGCCCGTTATCGCCACGAACTTCGCCAGCGGGGCGGCGGCGCCCAGTGCGCCGATATTGCCCACCGTCAACAGGATGCCGGTCAGCGTCGAAAACTCATGGGGCCGGAACCACTGAGCCTGGATCTTCATGATCGGGATATAGACGACCGCCACGCCGATCCCCATCATCACCCGGCCGGCAACCGCCCAGTCGTAGCTCTGCGCTAACCCGAACAACGCCGTGCCGACGCCGGCGACAATGAAAAAGATTGTCACCGCGAGACGGGGCCCGAGAAAGTCGGAGAAAATGCCGGAGGGTATTTGCATGGCGGCGTACGGATAGAAATAGGCCGCGGACAAAAGCCCCAGGCTGGCGGCGCTGATGTTGAACGCCTTCATCAGTTCCGGCGCCACCACCGCCGGTGCCACCCGGTCGAAATACACGAAGAAATACACGAACCACAGCGTAACCAGACAGACCCACCGATAACTGAGAACCTTGGCTTTTTGCTGCTCGGTTATCATTGACATCCCCCTTCGCTTGTTTGATCGGCGCCGTATTGCGAATAGTCTGCAAATTCGATGCCAACCGGGGGATGCCGGAGAATGTGCTAATAATCACGAACCCGCGGCCATGGTCCGTTGCGTTACCGCAACAAAATAGTCCGCATGTCAATTTTTCCCGTTGAAAATATACGGCGGCTGTTGCGGAAGTTCAACACCCGTTCTGATCTTGTGCTTCTCCGCCTTCCTCAGCAGTGTCGAAGGATCGATCCCAAGGGCCTTGGCCGCCTGGCGGAGGCTTTTCGCCGTCCTGAGCGACTGCTCGATAACATCCCTCTCCACCATATCCAGCACATTCTTCAGCGGCAGCACCGGCCCCCGGGCAACCGCCGAGGGATGCGCCTGCTGCCGGAAATTGCCTGGCAGATCCTCCAAAGTGATAAACTCCTGGCGGGAAGTGATGACCACCCGTTCGAGAACATTGATGAGCTCGCGGACGTTTCCCGGCCAGGGATAATTCGTGAACGCCTCGATGATCTCGGCCGACAGCTTCTTGTCCGTCTTATACTTGCAGTTCATCTTGGCGAGGAATTCGGCCGTCAGCGCGACGATATCCTCCGGCCGTTCCCTCAGCGGCGGCACGAACAGGGGGACGACATTGATGCGGTAGAAAAGATCCTCGCGGAAACGGCCGGCCTTCACCTCCGCCTCCAGGTCACGGTTGGTCGCGAACAGCAGCCGGGCGTCAAACTTCACCGGCCGGCTGCCGCCGACCTTGAAAAACTCCTGGTCCTGGAGAACGCGGAGCAGCTTTGCCTGGATACTGCCGGGCAGTTCGCCGATCTCGTCCATGAACAGCGTGCCGCCGTGGGCGATCTCGAACACCCCCGGCTTGCCGCCGCGTCTGGCCCCGCTGAACGCCCCCTCGGCGTAGCCGAACAGCTCCGACTCCAGCAGCGTCTCGGGGATGGCCGCGCAGTTGATCTTGATGAAAGCCCCGTCCCGCCGGGCGCTGCCGTCGTGGATATAATTGGCCAGCACCTCCTTGCCGACCCCCGACTCGCCGTGAATAAGGACCGGGGTGTCCACCACCGCCACCCTAAGAGCGAGGTCGTAGACGCGCTGCATCTCGGCGCTTCGGTAAGTGCCGCTGGTCGTCGCCACCTCGGCCTTGAGGCGGGCCAGCTCGGAAAAATACATCTCCTTGAGGCGGTTGACCTCCTCCAGTTCCTGCCGGAGGGCCGACAACTCCGACAGATCGCGGACATTGGTCACGATCCGCACCACCGCCCCGTTCTCGTCGAACACCGGGGTGCCGGTCAGCGCCACCTGCCGGCCGTTGATCCGGCAAGATATCGAGCAGGGCTTGCGGTCCTGGCACACCTTGGCGGCGACCCTCTCCCCCAACTGATGCGCCCGTCCCTCCTCGCCGGCGCCCGCCGACTGCGACGGCGCCAGCCCCAGCAGCTTTACAGTCGCGGCGTTCACCTTGCGAATCGCGCCATCCGCCTCGGTCACAAGGATGCCGTCGTACGAACAACTGATGACAGCGTCGAGTTCCTTGTATAACTGTTTGACCACCCCCAGCTCATCGGCCAAGCTCTCGATCTCGCTGAACGGCTGAAAAGACGCCACCGCGCCGATGATATCGCTGCCGTCCATGACCGGCGCGGCATGGCCGAGATAGGTGGTGCCGTTGATCGTATTCTTAAAGTTGCGGATTGCCCGGCCGGTCGCCAACACGCCGATCACCGCGCAGTTGGGGATGAAATCCGACACGTCGCCGCCGATGACCCGCTCGGCCTTCAGGCGCAGGATCTTCTCCGCCGCCGGGTTGACAAACGTGATGTACCCCTGGGGGTTGACGGCCACAATCCCGTGGGGCGTCGCCTCCAGCACCGCTTTCAGTTCCTGGCGGGCATGCACGAACGTCGTCTTGAACCCGCGGATAATATCACTCTTGGTTAGCATGCCGACAAGATTGCCGCCGGCGTCCACCACCGGCAGCCGCTTCTGGGGAAAACCGCACGTCTCCTCCAGCGACGTATCGTCGCGGATCACCGTGACCTCCCGCTGCATCAGCTCCCGCACCGGCCGCGCCAGCTTGCCCCCGTCGGCCACCACCTGAAAAAGGTGCTTGACAGTGAACATGCCGCACACCCGCCCGATGGCGTCCACCACCGGGACGCCCTTGACCTTATGTCTCCTCAGCAACTGGACAGCCTCGGCCACGGCGACCCCTTCCTCCACCGTCAGCACCTCGCTGGTCATCACGTCCTTCACCAACATCCGCATCACGTCCCCGCACTTGCTTGACGCTAATATGTATTCTGCAAATTGACAGAATAGCACCGCGGATGTCGCTGCGAAAACCTATTTATCCTCTTTCAGCCTGGCGATAATCGCCGGGATGACCTCGTACAGATCGCCGACGATGCCATAGTGGGCCACCTTGAAAATCGGCGCATCCGGGTCCTTGTTGATCGCCACGATGACATCCGAAGTCTGCATCCCGGCCAGGTGCTGGATAGCCCCCGAAATGCCGCAGGCGAAATAAACCTTCGGGCCGACCGTCTTGCCCGTCTGCCCCACCTGATGCGGATAAGGCTTCCAGCCCGCGTCCACCGCCGCGCGCGAAGCGCCCACCGTGCCGCCGAGCGCATCCGCCAGGTCCTGGATCAGCTTAAACCCTTCCGGGGTGCCCAGGCCGCGGCCGCCCGACACGATAATCTCCGCGTCCTCCAGATTGCAGCTCGTCGTGCACACCTGGATGACGTCCTCCAGCCTCGTGCGCACGTCGGCCTCCGCCAGCGCTACGCTCTCGCGCACCAGCGCGCCGCTCCTGCCGTAATCGGGCTGCGGCTTCTTGAACACCTTCGGCCTCACCGTACCCATCTGCGGGCGGCGATCAGGGCAGAAAATCGTCGCCATAATATTCCCGCCGAAAGCCGGACGCGTCCAGGCCACCAGCCGCGACTCCGGGTCGATGCCAAGGCCCGTGCAGTCCGCCGTAAGGCCGGTCTTCACCCTCGCCGCCACGCGCGGCCCCAGGTCGCGGCCGTCGTTCGTCGCCCCCAGCAACACGACCGACGGGCGGTGCTTCTCGACCAGCGCCGTAAACGCCGCCGTATAGCCGTCAGTGTTGTAATCCTTCAACAGCGCGTGCTCGACCAGGTACACCTTATCGGCGCCGGCGGCGAAAACCTCCCTGGCAATATCGGCCACAACGTCGCCGATCACCACCCCGGCCAGCTCCTCGCCCAGCTCGTCGGCCAGCTTGCGGCCCTCGCCCACCAGCTCCAACGACACATTGCGGATATGGCCGCCGCGCTGCTCGATAAACACCCACACGCCGCTCGCGGCGGCATCGGCCGCAGTCTTGGCCCCGCCTGCCGGCGCATCCGCCGCTATCGCCCCCACGGGGCAACTCTCCACGCACGCCCCGCACGCAGTGCAGGCGTCGGTAATCTCCGCCTTGCCGTCCTCCAGCACGATCGCCCCGAACGGGCAGGCACTAATACACGCGCCGCAGCCGACGCACTCTTCAGTCTTGATCATAACCGCCATTTTCCCGCCCCCCTAAACGATCTTCAGTTCCCGCAGCTTCTCCACCAGGGCGGCGGCCGCCTCGCGCGGCTCGCCTTCGATGATATCCCCGTGGACCTGGCGCTGGGGCGTGAAAATCCGCTTCACCTTCGTCGGCGAGCCGTTCAGGCCTAAGCAATCGGGGTCGACCTTCAGGTCGGCGGCCGTCCACACCGGGATCTCCGTACGGTTGGCCTTCATCGTGCCCTTCACGGTCGGGTAGCGGGGCTCGGTCGCCGTCTTGATAACCGTCACCACCGCCGGC
The DNA here is from genome assembly GCA_032334055.1 of Selenomonadales bacterium 4137-cl. Lineage (NCBI taxonomy): Bacteria > Bacillati > Bacillota > Negativicutes > Acetonemataceae > Anaeroselena > Anaeroselena agilis. Next base: position 2,288,050 of record JAUOZS010000001.1, read on the forward strand.
AGCGCGGTCGAAATCACATCATAGCCCTCGTCCTGCTCGCGCTGAACCTTCAGCCGGCTGCCGTCCAGCTCGACGCTCGCCGCATAGGTCACCTGCGTCCAGCCGAGGTGCTCAGCCATCTCCGGGCCCACCTGGGCAGTATCGCCGTCGATCGCCTGCTTGCCGCACAGGATCAGATCGGCGTTCCCCAGCTTGCGGACCGCCGCCGCCAGCGTATACGAAGTCGCCAGCGTATCGGCGCCGCCGAACGCCCGGTCGCTCACCAGCACCGCCGCGTCCGCGCCCATCGCCAGGCACTCCTTCAACGCATCCTTCGCCTGCGGCGGCCCCATGCTCAGCACCGTCACCCGGCCGCCGTACTTCTCCTTCAGCTGCAGGCCTATCTCCAGCGCGAACTTGTCGAAGGGGTTGACGATGCTCGGCACCCCTTGCCTGATGAGCGTGTTCGTTACCGGGTCGATCTTGACCTCGGTGGTATCGGGAACCTGTTTAACACAGACGACAATCTCCATCCCATATCCTCCTTCGGTTCGCTGCTTTCCTTATTTCGGTCACGCCCTGGCTTTCTTGGCCAACCCCTCCGCTCCCCCACAGGCTTTTCGCCCTCACTAACACCAGATATGTTTTGCATGCAAAATATATACGCCAAATTATTTCGCCCTGTGCGGAAAAATTCCTCCTTTTCCCGGAAAATATCTAGCAAATATCGTACCAGTCGCGACGCAGGCTGAGCGGAGGCCCGGCCCGGCGTTGCGCGGCGGCAACAATGCCGCAAACGGCGCCGCCTTGTGTTGCGTTTTCTCCTCAGTCGTTGCAAATGGGCAACAGCCGGGTATATTACGCCCCGTAATGGCGATAATGTAAACATACTTGGAGGGTGGGCATGACTTCGATCGGCAAACTAATTCACCGCTACGCCGGCCGGCTGCTGGGCGGAGGCGACCGGGCGCTGCACGACTGGGTGCTCGCCCAGCTCGACATCCGCCCCGACGACGCTATCCTCGAAATCGGCTGCGGCCCGGACGCGGCGATGAAAAGAATTTTAAAAGCCCACAAAGGCGTATTCGTCGTGGGCGTCGACGCGTCCGCCGACGCGGTCGGAGAGGCGTGGCGGAAAAACGCGCGGGCCGTCAGGGCGGGGCGGGCGATGCTGGTGCAGACCGATATCACCCGCGGCCTGCCCGCCTTCGCCGCGCCGTTCGCCAGGGTAGTGGCGGTGAACGCGCCCCTTCCTGACGACCGGGCCGCGGACATCTTCAAGGCGGCCAGGGCGGCCATGGCGCCGGGCGGCAAGCTAGCGGTGGCGGCTCGGCCGCCGGAAAAAGAAGCGAGCGAAGCCTATGTCCGCCTGCTCGGCAAGGAAATCCGCCGCCAGCTCGAAGCCGCCGGGTTCGCCACCGTCAGGCTACACGAAAAAACCTTCGGCTCCTCCGCCGCCGTCTGCGTCACGGGGGTAAATCCGTCCCCGACAGCCAAAGGCAAACCCGGCGGCCACCGGCAAAAATAAAAGCACCCGTTTGGGTGCTTTACTTGTCTCTAGGCGGAGACGCACGCTACTGCGCCGACGCTTCGGCTGAACGCGCCGTAAGGCTTGGTCTACCCGCCGCGACCACCGTCGCCAACGGTCGTCCGTGACCGATGGCTCCTCGCCCGGCCGTCCATGGCCGGGCGTGTGGCGTCGGGCAGCCGCTACGCCAACGGCGCGTAACAGCCTCCGCAACGGCGCATACGCCAGCGCCCTCCGCCGCCTCCGACATCAGGGCAAGCCACTACCATTCAAAGGACATATTGGAAAGTTGCTGAATTAAACTAAAAAACCATATTGAAGGAGGCGCAGCAATGTATCTCTGGAAGGTAAAAGCCCTTGCACAGGACTTTAGAGAAGGTAAAGTAACCCAAAAAGAGCAGATGAAATATTACCTCCTATTTTCAGTGCTAACTCTTGCTGCCGCGAGTCTTTCTTCCTCCGGCAATTCATTTTTCGATAATTCATACCTTGACTGGGTTGATTTTTGTCTGCAGATACTCATTACAGCCTTAGGCATTATTTGGTGTTTTCAGGCAAATCAACAAGGTGATGACCGAGATTTCGTCGGCAGAATGGTTTGTATTGGACTACCTCTTGGGATACGTATATCTGTATGGATAATCCTTTTGAGTGTGATATATTTCATCGTTTTTGGTATCGGCAAAGATTTATGGCGTAATATATTCTGGTTGGGATTGTTCACTTTATTTAATATTTATTACTACTACCAACTTCGGAAATATATAGCGTATATATCTAGCTACCAAACATCTTCGTATAACGAAAAAGTCTAGAACACTTTTTTCTAATACCCATACCTCATTTTTGCCCCTTCTACTTTGCGGTTTTACACCGACAGGGTAGAAGGGTGAGTTTTTCTAAAGCCTTCTCAAGGTCTGTTAAATTTTTTTCTCCCTCACATACTCCACAACCTTCGCCAGCGTCTCCCCTATCGGCCCCGCGATGCGCAGTTCCGCCCGGTCGTCGAGGGCCGTCTCGTCGCGGTTGACGATCGCGAACCGGCCCACCGCCAGCGGAATCTCCGCTGCCGGCCAGACGGTCAGGCTGGTGCCGACGACGAGGGCGAAGTCGCTGCGGAACGCCTCCTGCTGGGCGGCGGTGAAATCGGCCGCCATGCGGTCGCCGAACAGTACGACAGACGGCCTGAGCACGGCGCGGCAGCAGGGCGACAGCGGCACCTCGGCCCCCTCGGCCAGTTGCTCCCGCAGCGCGGCCGCCGGGTGCTCGCCCTTGCAGGCCAGGCAGCGGCACCCTTCCAGGTTGCCGTGGACCTCGAACACCCGCTTCGAGCCCGCCTGCTGGTGAAGCCCGTCGATGTTCTGGGTCACGACCGCCCTGAGCGCGCCGAGGCGGCTGAGTTCCGCCAGCGCCTCATGCCCCTTGTTGGGCTCCTTGCCGGCCACCACCTTCTCCATCTCCCGCCAATAGCGGTAAAAAAGCGCCGGGGCGGTGCGCAGCGTCCGCGCCGACAGCAGTTCGGGGTCGATCTTCTCCCACAGCCCCGCGCCGGGGCTGCGGAAATCGGGGATGCCGCTCTCGGTCGAAATGCCCGCCCCCGTAAAGGCGATGGCGTAATTGGCTTTCATCAGCATATCGCCCAGCGCGGCAATTTTTTTATCCATGAAAACGCCTCGCTTATTACTTAATCGCCTTCCTGGCGTTTGGGATTCACCACCACGCTGCGGGCGGCGGCCTTACTAAGCTCGTCGCCGACGACTTGCCGTACGCCGCTAACTGTCTCCTGACAGATAGCGGCTCGCTCGCCATCCCTGGCTCGCGCCGGCTGTCGTTACCGGCTCTCTCGCTAAGTAGCGGCCGCCGTCCTCGCTCACGGTGGTTCACCCAAAACGCCAAAAGGCGCTCGGCAGCAAGTCTTACTCCTGCAAACTCCGCTCCGGCAGGAAAAACTTCCCCTGCGTCAAAAGGTTAACCTTCAAGAACCAAACCAAACATCCGGGGAGGTTGCCTCAATGAACGACATCAAGACCATCTGCAGCGTCGGTACCGGGACGATGGGCCCGTACATGGCCGCCCTGTTCGCCCTGGCCGGCTACGACGTCCGCATGTACGGCCGGAGCGCGCCGAGCGTGGAGCAAGGCTTCCGCGGCGTCTGCGCCTGCCTCGAATCCTGCCGCGAACACGGCCTCGTCACCTCCGAACAGATTCCCGCCGCCGTCGCCCGGATTCAGGGCACGGCCGACCTGGCCGAAGCGGCGGCCGGCGCCGACTTTGTCATGGAGTCGGTGTCCGAGGACCTGGCGGTCAAGCGCGAAGTTTTCGCCGCCCTCGAAGCGCTCTGTCCCACCCACGCCATTTTCGCCTCCAACACCTCCGGCCTCAGCCCCACGGCCATCGCTTCCGGCCTCGTGAACCCGGAAAGATTCGTCGCCGCCCACTTCCTCAACCCGCCCCACCTGATGGCCATCGTCGAGGTCGTTCCCGGCGAAGCCACCTCCCCGGCGACAGTCGACGCCGCCTGCGAGCTGCTGAAAAAGATCGGCAAAATCCCCGTCACCTTGAAGCGCGAAGCCCTCGGCTTCATCGCCAACCGCCTCCAGTTCGCCCTGCTCCGCGAAGCGCTCCACCTCGTCGACCAAGGCATCGCCACCGCGGAAACGGTCGACACCACGTTGAAGCACCTTAGCCGCCGGCTGTCGGCGACCGGCCCGCTGGAAACCGCCGACCTGGGCGGCCTGGACGTCTTCCACAGCATCGCCGCCTACCTCCTGCCAGACCTGAACGCCAGCACCGCCCCGCCCCCGGCCCTTGCCGCCGCCAGAGAGCGCGGCGACCTTGGAGCCAAGACCGGCCGCGGCTTCTACGACTGGTCGGACGCCGCCAGACTCGCCGCCGTCAAAAAACACCGCGAAACCATCCTCGCCGAATGGCTCCGCCGGGACAAAACATCACTTTCTTAAACGGACTTGCAACGCGGAGACTCCAACCTACGGTCGCTCCCCCGCATATCTGCGAAAGGCTGGCTAGAAAGCCCCAGATGCACGTCCTGATTACCCCGGCCTTATCAGCGTTCTGTGCTGTAGGCGTTGATCTCACGTGCAATGTGCGGGGCGCACCACAGGCTGACACCGGAAGCGTACACGAACGTACGCTGAGGATGGCAGCCGAGGAGCAACGCCGCAGATGGGGCTTTATCGCCAGCCTCTACGATTTCATCTACCAGCAATAACAGGCAGCATATCAGGGGCATGCGTCAACACCGTAACCTTCGCCCCCGGCCCCTTCGCCGCCAGCGCCGCGTCCAAAGCCTCCTGCACCGTGGCGAACGGCGTGAACCCCAGCTTCTCCGCCTCGGCGGCCGCGATGCCGCCGGAAACGATATACACCGCCTCCCGCTCCTTCACCTGCGCCCAGGCAATCGCCAGCGCCGCCGCCACCTCGTCGCCGAGCTGCCGGCACGCCACCATGTCGCGGATATCGCACGACCCCTTGGCCGTGTAGTCCAGCATGTCGGCGTGGGTCACCGCCACCCCCTCGTAGCACGGCGTGACGAGAATTATTATCCCCCCGGCCTTCACGGCCAGGTCTGACGGGTAAAGCGTCTTGTGGGCCTGCCAGAACTCCAGGTCGCACGGGTGGGAGCTCGACACCACGATATCGGCCTCCTCCGGCACCTCGACCGCGTACACCGCCCGCGAAAGCTCCACCCCTGCGTCGAACGCCTCGACCACATCGCCGAAGAACGCCCCGACCACCTCGCCGTGACGGTTCAAAACGGTATTGAAAATCGTGTTCAGGCCGATACGGCGGGCGATCTCGTTCAGCTCGCGGCGCACCGGGTTGTCGGTCACGCCCAGGTACGAGCGCGGCGCCCGCACGCTTAAGAGGTGGGTCTCGGCCGTCGTCCGCTCGCCCGAAATGCCGGGCTGGACGATCTTCGCCCCGCCCGCGAACCCGGGAATATGGTGGGGCACGATGCTGCCCACGCCAAGCTTGAAATCGGCCTCGTACGCTTCGCGGTTCACCGCCACGAAGGTGCCGTTGGCCGTCGTCCCCAGCTCGACCAGCTCGGCCGGGTTCTTGTAATCGTGGTTCACCACCCGCACCCTGCCGACCACCTCGGGACCGAACTTGGCGAGAATCTCCTCGTCGGTCATGAAACGGTGGGTGCCGAGGGCGATCACGACCGTTATCTGTTCGTCCGCCACCCCGGCGGCGTTAAGCTCGCCCAGGAGGACGGGGATTATCTTATCGGTCGGCGTCAGGCGGGTATTATCGTCGGCGACGATGACCACCTTCTTCGCCCCCTTAGCCAGCTCGCGCAGCGGCTTCGTGCCGATCGGGGCGTTCACCGCCCGCGCCGCTTCGGACTGCACGTCGGCCACCGGCGGCACGTCCTTGGGAGAATAAACGCCGAGCAGATTGGCGGCGGGAACGCTCACCGCCACCGTCTCCCTGCCGTAAGGCAGCTTCACGCTGATCGCAGCCACGTCCGGCCCCCCTCTCCTATTTGCCCTGGCCGGCCATCCTGGCGGCCAGATAGATCGATTCGCTCATGCTGCGGGAATCGGCCGTGCCTTTGCCCGCCTTGCCGAAAACGGTGCCATGGTCCACCGACGTGCGGATGAACGGCAGGCCGACGGTCACGTTGACCCCCTCCTCGAACCCCAGCACCTTCAGCGGGATATGCCCCTGGTCGTGGTACATCACCACGACGATATCGAAATGGTTCTTGAGCGCCGCGCGGTAAAACACCGTATCGGGCGGCACCGGGCCGGTCACGTCGAAGCCCCGTCCCTTCGCCTCCTCGATCGCCGGAATGATCTCCTTGATCTCCTCGTCGCCGAACAGACCCCCCTCGCCCGAATGGGGGTTGAGGCCGGCCACCGCGATGCGCGGCTGGGCGAAGCCGAGCTGTTTAGCGGCCATGTCCGCCAGCTCGATGACCCGCAGCACCCGCTCCTTCTTCACCAGGTCGCAGGCCCGGCGCAGCGACACGTGCGTAGTCACGTGAATAACCCTTAGCGGTCCGCCGGTCAGCATCATCGCGTAATCCTTCGCGCCCGACAGGTCGCCAAGGATCTCGGTATGGCCGGGGTAGTGGTACCCTCCGGCGTTAAGCGCCTCCTTATGAAGCGGCGCGGTGGCGATGGCGTCAATCTCGCCCTTCATCGCCAGCTCCACCCCCTTGGCGACGTACTCGAACGCCGCCTTGCCGGCGCGGCCGTCCACCTTGGCGAACGGCAGATCGATAGGCAGGTTCTTAAGATCGAGCACGTCGACCGTGCCGTAGGCGAACGCCGCCTCGGCTACCTTCTCCACCGGGCGGAACTTCAGCGGAAGCTTCACGATTCCCGCCGCCCGCTCCATGATGCCCAGGTCGCCGATGACCAGCGGCCGGCAGACGTCGTAGACCCCTCTGTCCTCCAGCGCCTTGACGATGATCTCCGGGCCGGCGCCGGTGGCGTCGCCCATGGTGATGCCGATGATCGGTTTCATGATAACAGCAACAACTCCTCTTCGCATAATTCTTCCTATATGGCAGGCTGAAAAGCTTCAGTCGCAAGGCGATCGGTCTTGCTCGCTATATTTTACCGCCCGACTCCCTTACCCCTGTGCTGCGGGACGTCGCGGCCTTTTTGCCATTGCCTGTCTTTATTGCTATAATCTTAGTATAAATAACGCCGAGGGGACCAACAATGAAGATATTCGCCATCGCCGACACCCACCTGTCCGGAAGCCCGCCAACAAAACCCATGTCCGTCTTCGGCGACCAATGGCTTGGCCACTGGGACAAAATCAAGGCTGACTGGACGGAGCGCGTCGCTCCCGAAGACACCGTCCTCATCGCCGGCGACATCTCCTGGGCCATGAAACTGCCCGAAGCGCTGCCCGACCTCGAGGAAATCGCCGCCCTGCCGGGAAGCAAGCTGCTCATCCGCGGCAACCACGACTACTGGTGGCAGACGGTCGCCAAGCTGAACGCCGCCGTCGGCGGCCGGCTCACCTTCCTCCACAACACCTTCGCCGTCGCCGGCGAATGGGCGGTGTGCGGCAGCCGCGGCTGGCTGCTGCCCGGCGACCCCGCCTTCGGCGACGAAGACGAAGCCATCTACCGGCGCGAGCTCGGCCGCGTCAGGGCCTCCCTGGCCGCGGCGCGAAACGCCGGCCACGAACGCCTCATCCTCATGCTCCACTACCCGCCCCGTACCGGCGCCGACGCCACCGGCTTCACCGACCTCATGGCCGAATTCGGCGTGGCGATCTGCGTCTACGGCCACCTCCACAACGAAGCGGTAAACAGCGCTCCGGTCGGTGACTATAACGGCACGATGCACTACCTTGTCTCGTGCGACGCACTCGATTTTAAACTTCTACAGATCATCTAGGAGTGTGTTGCAAAACCCATTGAAATCAAACCGGAGATTCCCTTGAAACCAGGGAAATCAAGGCCTGACGGCGAATTTACCTGTAGAGGTGAACGCCGTGTTAGGAAGCCAAGATAAACAGACCAGCTTATTGGATTTAGAAGCGTGGCTGGATGGTCCGCTGGTCGATCCCGATAGCATTTACGGACTGTTTGCCCGGTGGGGCGAGCGCCTCATCCGGGAAGAAGACTTTGCCGACCTGTACAGTGCCGTTGGCCGGCCTTCGGTTTCTCCGGCTCTGCTGTCGAAAGTGCTGTTGTTGATGTATCATGACAACGTTTCGGATCGGGAAGCGGAACAGCGCGCCCGCTATGACCTGCGCTGGAAAAAAGCGCTGGGTCTGGGCCTGAACGAAACGGGCTTCGACCATACGGCCCTGTGCCGGTTTCGTACCCGGCTGCTGCTCAATAAGCAACAGAAGCTGGTTTTTGAACGATTTGTCCGCCTCGCCAAAGAAACGGGGATCTTGAAGGACCGGGGACTGCAGATTCTTGACTCCACCCAGGTGCTGGGAGCGGGCGCTCTCCAGGACACCTACACCTTAATTAAAAAGGCCATCCAGAAGATGTTCGCCGTAAGCAGTCATGCCGGCGGTACGGCACGGGACCGGTTGAACGCCCTTTCTTTGTCCTTGGATTACAGCCAAAACGGCAAGGAGAAGATCCGGTGGGATGATGCTGAAGCCAGAACCCAGCTCCTCCGCCAGTTGGTCGGCGACGGTCGCGCCATCTTGGATGCGCTCAAGGGGGCCGAATTGACGGCGGACGAAAAGACGGCCATGGAACTCCTGGGTAATGTCACCGAGCAGGATATTGTCACCGATGACACCGGTATCCATCTCAAACAGGGCGTGGCTCCTGACCGCATTCTTTCGGTAACGGACCCGGACATGAGGCACGGACACAAAACCTCAAGCGGCAGGTTCAACGGCCATAAGAGCCAGATTCTCATGGACGAAGCCAGTGAACTTATTACCGGCATCGATATCACTGCCGGAAACCGGCCGGATGGCGAGTCGGTCGATCCCTTGTTGGCGGGAACCCTCGTCAAGCCTGGCAAGCTGCTCGGGGATACCGCGTACGGCACACTCGAAGCCCGCGATCAGATGGCTAAACATCAAGTAACGCCGGTGGCGCCGCTGCCAGGGGCTCACGCCCCGAAGAAACGGTTTGGCAAACAGGACTTTACCATCGATTTTGGGCAAGGAATCTGCTGGTGTCCGGCGGGAGAAATCACGGCCACGGTCCGGCATCGCAAGGGCGGCATTGATGTGTTTGTTTTCCCCAAAGCGACCTGCAACCGTTGTAAGTTCCGGGACCAGTGCACCCGTCACGGCAAGGGAAAGACGATTGAGCTGCATTCGCAGGAAGAGCGGCGGCGGGAGATTCTGGCCGAGATGGCCACAGAAGAATTCCGAACGCTGTACGTGAAGCGGGCCAAGGTGGAGCGAAAAGTGGCGCACCTGATTCGCAAAGGAATGCGTCAAGCCAGATATATAGGCAGAACCAAAACGCTCCTTCAGGTCGCGTTTACCGCAGCAGTGGTGAATATCAAACGGCTCTATACACTTACCCGGGACCAAGTCTGCCCATCGGTCGGGCTCCCAGCGGTCCTGGTGGGTCAGTAAGGGCCATAGGGGATAGAATCAAACGTTATTCTTTCCGGCATATCCCTAAATTGAGGTGACGGGCCGCCTTTTTAACCATGATGGGTACTCAATGGCCACAGTATACAGGGGTTTCGAAACACTCTCCTAGGGAGGCTGGCTAAAAAATCCATCTGCGGCGTTGCTCCTCAGAGCGCTTGCTAGCGTACGCAACCAAGTACGCGTCGCGGCGCGCTCTTCCGGTGCGCCTTGCATCTGGATCTTTTTAGCCACCCTCTCACACTCCAATATAGGCAGGTTGGAATGACGATGAAACCCATCGAACTGAGCAAAGAAACAAAACAGGACCTCATCAATAGCATCAAGGAATTCTTCGCGCGCGAGCGGGACGAGGAACTCAGCGACTTCAAGGCCGCGGCCGTGCTCGATTTCATCCTCGAGGCCGCAGGCCCTCCCATCTATAACCAGGCCCTTGCCGACGCCCACGCCCTCATGAGCGACAGGCTCGACGACCTGTACGGGCTCGAAAAGCGGCCCCGGTAGCGCCGCTAAAACGTCATTGCGTCCGGGTTCTCCCAGCGGCGGGCGTTGGCGAGGATGATGTCGACCAGCCCCTTGGCGCCCTCCTTGACGACGTTATACACCGGCACCTTGACGCTGTTGCGCACCGCCACCTGCAGGCGGACGAAATCGACGAACGCCGGCTTGTACGCCTTCGACTCCACCCGGTACTCGGGATAAAAGGGGTTTATCGTCACCGCCAGCAGCGGTACCCTCTTCACCACCCCGGCCACCGCACCGCCCCTCTCGACCGCTTCCAGCAGCTCGTAGTAGGTCACCGGGTTGCCGGACACCAGCAGCTTCACCGGGTCGGCGAACGCCAGCAGGAAAGGCCGCGGCTTCTCGGCCAGCCGGTCGGCGAGAGCTTTCATCGCCCGCTCGCCGACGACGCCCGGCACGTACAGATACGAATACTTCGCCATCGGTTCGGCGAGCACCTGGTCGACATCCCTCTCCGTCAGCAGCGAGGACAGCGGCCAGGTTTTTATTTCGTCCAGGTCGGCGTCGAGCAGCGTCACCTGCGTCAGATTCTTCTCGGCCAGCGCCACGGCCCGCGGCACCGCCGGCAGCGTCGAAAGCCGCCAGATCACGCCCGTTTCCTGGGCGAGACGGGGAATGTCAGGCGTCCGCGACGCGCCGGTCGCCAGGATAAACCCGTCCGTCTCCACCATCGGGGCGATGCGGTTCAAGGCGCCGTCGAAGATCGTAGCCCCCGGCCCCAGGCGGGTCAGTATCCCGGCCAGCTCCCGCACCTCGGTGCTCTTGTTGGGGCCGGCGGTCACCACCAGGCCGCTGGCCGTCACCCGGGCCACATGGATGCGGCCGAGCGGGGTCTGAATATTCGTCGCCTGCAACAGACTCAGCCCCGCCGTGCTCACCTTCAGGCACTTCTCCGCCGTCGCCACCACGTCGCCCGGCTCGACCCGCAGCTTGGGCTTGGGCAGGCCGGTCACGTTGTCGATATTCTCGCCGTCATAGCCGATGCTCGTCAGGAAGAAATCCACCCCGCGCGCCCTAAGCTCCTCCATGATGGCGGCGGTCGCCGTGGTTTTGCCCGTATTCTTCGCGGTACCTGCTATGCCCAGCCTGATTTCCAGCAATACCATCACCTACAGAAAATAATAGCAACTATTTAATTCAGCGGCCGGGCGGCCATGACCTGCCTGCCGGTCAATTTTTGTATGCAAAGGGCGCAGGGGAATAACCCCCGCGCCCCTTTGCATACGCTAATACATCGCGGCTGTGCGGGAGGTCCATCTGCGGCGTTGCACCTCAGAGCGCTTGCTAGCGTACGTCCCAAGTACGCGTCGCGGCGCGCTCGCACCCTTTCGGGTATAAGCGATCACATCAACGCTACAGCGTTGTGTGTCTGCTTATCCGGTGCGTCTTGCATCTGGAGCCTCCTGCGCAGCCATTCTCTCAACCATTATCCCAAAGCTTTAGCAAAAAACTCCGTCATCCCCGCATCGGCCACCCGCTTCTGGATCGCCGCCACGTCGGTCGTGTACAGGTTCTTTTCCTTCATGCGCTCGAAATACACCGACCCGGAGAAAGTATACTTCTTCGCCAGGCCCTCCTTGGTCTGCATGCTCGCCCGCACATGGGCGATGGCGTCGCCGCAGGCCAGGCTCTCGGACAACTTCACCGGCTCCTGCCCGAACGCCGCCCGGGCGGCGTTGTGGCCGGCCAGCGTGCCGGTGATGATCGCCTCGGTATGGCCTACAAGCAGGCCCGCCTTCTCGCCGCCGCAGAAAACGTTATCCAGCCCCTCCACCTTGAGGGTGTCGTCGCGCGGCAGCATCCCCAGGTAGCGCATCGAGTTGCCGATACCGCCCGAATACGGGTCCTCGAACCGGGCGCTCTCGAAGCCGGGGATCTGACGGAGAATATCGAGCGGGTAGTAAGCCGACATCAGCTTGGCATGGCCGGTGTCGAGCAAAATGACGTTCTCGGCGAACTCCTTGAGCGCGTACTGCTGGCAGGCTTTCTGGCCAAGCGACTCCATACTCTTGCGCAGGTGGTCGGGGATAGGCACGACCACCACCCCGGTGCGGTTAAGCTCCTCGGTGATCTTGTGGGACAGCGACTCCTTATGAAGCTTGCACGATCCGCTCATCGCCCCCAGCGTGCCGTCGGCCTTCTGGCCCATGATCTCGGGTACCCCGGCCTTGGCGGCGATCGAGAACCGCGGCCCAAACGTCGGGCAACGGTAAACGCACATCGCGCAGCCGTTGCCGTACTTCATGCAGTTGCCCTGCGGCCCGGCGGTGCCGGCGGCATCCACGAACACGTCGCCGGTTGCCGTAACGTCTGGTTCTCCGTGGTGGCCCTCGCCGACAACCTTCGTTATCCTGTTGCCGTCCTTCTCGATGTCCTTTATGCGGCAGTGCATATGCAGCTTAACGCCGGCCTTTTCCAGCGCCTTTCTCACCGCCGGTTCGATCAACGCCACATCGTACAGCGTAGCATGCTTATGGCCGGGAAACTCGATATTCTTGTGGCGGGCATTCTCATCCGCCACCGTGAAGAGATCGCCGCCGCCCATGGCCAGCATCTCCTCGGTGGCGGTAAAGCGACCGTTGTTGCGCATAATGCCGCCCACCAGCCCGGTGCCCAGCAGCATATCGGCGCGCTCGAACAGTTCCACCTCGCAGCCCGCCTTGCGGGCCGCCAGGGCCGCCGCGCTGCCCGCCCAGCCGCCGCCGACCACGACTACTTTTTTGGCCATTTCCTAGGCCTCCCTTCCGCTAAATCATCCCTACGTGCTTAGCCACGATCTCCATCAGCTTAACCTGCGCCCTGACGCCGTAGCGGAACACATCCTTCAGCAAATTGCCCTTGCTGTCGGTGGTCGCAAGATCGGGCGAAATATAGATGTTGCCGTCATAGGCCACCGTCGGGATGACGCCCATCTGGGCCATGCCGGTCTGGAAAATGTTCGTGCCCGAATACATATCCTCGATCGAGAAGATCGGCAGACCCATCTCGCCGTCCTTCCAGGTATTCTCGTAGTTAACCTCCACCGCGCGGGAATTGTACGACTTGCTGATGATCAGCCCGGCCTTGATCGTCGGATGAATCTTGTCGAACTCCTCCTTGACCACATCGTACAGATCGTCGACCGACTTGGTGTATACACTGGGGTTATCGCGCAGCACCTTCAGCGCCTGGATCTGGGTGGCCAGCGCCTCCTTGCCCGGGTCGAACGTCACGTACGCCGCCTTGCCGTAGGAAGAGGTCGTACCCCAGCGGTCGCCGTGCATGCCCATCGCCCGACGGATGGGAACCATCACATCCTCCTTGCCGATGATCAGACCGCTCGTCGCCGCGCCGCTAGCCTTATCCATCGAGTAAATCACCACATCGGCGCCCGACTTGCGGATATCGTGGCCGATCCCCGGCACGCCCCAGGCATTATCGACGACATAAGGGATATTGTATTCCCGGCACAGCTTGGCGTACAACTTCTGCAGCACCGGCGTGCCGTCCTCATCCTTCGCGGCGTAGCCGTAGCCGGGAGTCTCATAACCCAGCGACGTCATGCCGGTAATCATATTCGCGTGCCGCTCGGCCACCTTCTTCATCTCCGAATATGTCGCCTCAGCGTCCACCTTGGTCAACAGCGGCACCGGGTGGAACTTGATGCCGTGCACCGGGTAATGCGCGCCGGCCAGCGGCACGATCAACGTATCGAGATTATTCTGGCGCTTGCCGAAAAAGCCGAGCTCGCCGGGGGTCGTGCCGCGGTCGGCGATAATATCCTTGTACCTGCCGGGGAAAGGCCGTCCGTAGCCTCCCTGATGATGGAAATGCTTCTCAAGCGGCGCGATATAGCGGGCCCGGTAATTATCGCCGCGGCCCATCATCGGCGGCGTAAACAACGAATCGAACGTCACCCACAGGCCGGCCTCGCAGGTGCTGGTCGGCGCGGCGTCGTACCCGTCCCCGTAGATATCCTTGACAAGCTCGCGGATCTGGTCCACCATCCCCGCCAGCGGAACAACCGTCTTGCCCGCCTCCTCGCCGGCGTGCATAATATCATCGCGCAGCGGCGCCGGGCAGCCGGAAATGCCGCCCGTCATCCCGAACTTACCGCGCAGCTCCTGCGGAATGCCGATCTCGTCGGCCGCCGCCCTCGCCTCGGCGTAGATAGTCGGGATATTCATCTGAAGATACTTGTACATCTGGAACTTGTACTTGAATTTGCCCATCGCCCGATCCCCCTTTATTGTTTCACCTTCACGATCATCTCCACCTCGCAGGCGGCGTCCAGCGGCAGCTCATTCACGCCCACCGCCGACCGCGCGTGCAGGCCCTTGTCGCCGAAAACCTGGCCCAGCAGCTCCGACGCCCCGTTGATCACCTTCGGCTGGCCGCCGAACCCCGGCGCGCTGGCCACGAACCCTGTCACCTTGACAACCTGCTCGACCTTGTCCAGGCTGCCGATCTGGGCCTTGATAACACTCAGGCAGTTCAACACGCACACGCGAGCCGCCTCATACCCCTGGCTCTCGTCCAGGTCGCGGCCAACCTTGCCCTTGTACTTCAGCTCGCCGCCCACGAACGGTATCTGGCCGGCCGTGTACACATACCCGCCCGCCATCACCGCCGGCACATACGCCGCCACTGGCTTGGGCGCCTCCGGCAGCGTCAGCCCCAGCTCCTGCAGTTTACTCTCGATACTCATCCTACTCACCTCCTTCGCCCGGCAACCGGAAGCTCACGGCAGCGCCCAGCGGCGCCCCCAGCTCCACCCCGGTCTGCAGCCGGTCGGTCCTGACCACGATATTAAGATGATTGGGCATATGCGTCTCGTCGAAACCCGCCAGCACCCCCACCGGGCGACCGGCCAGCAGCACCTCGTCGCCGCTCACCAGCACCCCGCCCCGCTCCACGGCGAAAAAGCCGAGATAAGCGATGCGGTCCACCCGGCTGCCGGGCCTGGCCCCCGGCTCATCCGTCAGAATGAGCTCATGGACGTCGTGGCGGCGGAGGCAGCGGGAAATCGGCGTGATCAGCGCCAGCCCCCGGTCCTCCATCCTCCCCTGCAGCACCACCACCAGCGGCCCCTCGACCGCGCTCTTCTTCGCATAAGGATTGGCGGCGAACTTACCCGCCGCGTAGGGATCGGTACCCATGTCAGCCCTCCCTCCAGCCCGACTCACGCCATTATCATCCCTCGGCGCGCGGAAAATATGTAGCCCCGCATTTTACCCCACCGTCCGCACCGTATCCTTGCCGGCCCGTCCGGGGTACGCCCCCTCCTCCCTGCTGCCCAGAGCGCCGGCATGCAGCGCGGCGACAAAATCCCCCGCCTTGATAACCTCAGCCAGCACCCCCTCGATACCGTCCACAAGCTTTGCCGCCTCCGTATCCGCCGCCGCCGTCGGGGCGATCCCCGCCTGACCGAGAAAGCGGAACGACTCCTGCACCGCCCGCAGCGTATCCACCTTCGCCGGCGCCGAAATCGGCCCCCCTGAATACGCCTCATCCGTGGACGCGATCGAAATCGCATCCACCTCCAGCGCCGCCGCCAGGCAGGCGTGCAGCGCCGTCGCCATCGCCGACTGCACCCGGTCCTCGGTATGGGTCAGAAACCCGATCGGCGCCCCCGGCCAAATCGGGGCGTTCACAATCCCCCTGAGCGCCGTCACCTTCGCCGCGTTGAAATCCACGTAATTATCCTCCATCAGCCCGTGGATCATCACCTCCGGCGAATACGCGAACAACGGCTGAAGAATGGGTCGCGCCCCCAGGCGCACCGCCAGATCGGCCACGATCAGCATCCCGGCGAACGCCTTATAAGCCGGCACCCCGGCCAGCTCCTCGTTCGTCACCACATCGAACGGCAGATTATACTTCTTCGCATACAAAATCGCGTTATAACCGTCCACCGTCAGCCGCTCGGGATCGGTCCCCGCTCCCAACGCCCCGTAACAGATATTAATCTTCGTAAGGTCGGCGCCCAGCTTCGCCGCCAGCACCACCGTCTCAGGCGTATTCAGACCGCGGTGGGCGCGCACCTGCCACAGCGTCGACTTCTCCCGCCCCGCGCCGATACGGTTAAGATTGGCCGGCGTGATCACCGTACCATCCTCCTGGTGGGTGAGGAACCCGTCCAAAAACCCCTCCGTCCGCGCCCCCCACGACGGATCGAAATGCACCACCCCGTCTGCTCCCCACGCCTCGCTCGCCAGAATATGGCCGATATCCATAAACGGGCAGCCGGTGCCGTATTGATTGAACACCAGCGGTCGCTTACGGCTATGCTGCAGCTTCAGCACCGACATGCGGGCCTTGGCTTCCGCCAGATAGCCCTCCAGCCCCGCCACCTCGTCCTTGGTAAACCGCCGCGTCTTGGGATGAAGCTCGCCTGTCTCGTAAAACCGGCGCGGCATTTCGCCGCACAGCGCCGGATAATGCTCCGGGAACTCGCCGTTGCCCTCGCGCGCCCGCCACCGCGCCGCATCCCACAGCTCGTCGCGCAGCCGGGCGCGCTCCACCCCCGGCGACGTCCTCACCTTCGCCCAATCGACAATCATCGCGCTGATCGTCTCCAGCTTGCCCGCGATACCCGCATGGCGGTAGCGGTAATCGTAGCCGGCCGTCATATCCGCCTTTTCCTTTCGGGTCCGGGTCGGATCGGGCGCATACTCCCGCCGCTCGACGAAGCATACCACCTCCTCCACCGACGTCCCTGGGCCGAAGCCGGCGTCGAACCCCAGTTCGGCGGCCAACTCCCGCCTCACCGCCATCCCGCCGATGCCGATCCGCGTCTTCGCCCGCAGACCGGCCGCGTCGGCCAGATCGATGAACCGGGCCAACAGTTCGGCCACGCCGTACCCAAGCGTGCGGCTGACCAGCAGCGTCCCCGCCCCCTGCCCGAGCGCCTGGCTCACAATCTCCTCCGGCGTCAGATCGGGCGGCAGCAGCACCGTCTCGTGCCCCGCCTGCTCCAGCCCGCGGGCGACCATCTTCAGGCCGATATCATGCACCGGGTCGAGCGGCGCCAGCAGCACCCTGCTCATACGCCCGCCTCCCCGCCCGCATCGCCCAGCAGCCAGCGGTACCGGTCGGCGGGTCGATAAACGTACGCCCGGCCCCGCACCCTTACCCCCGGTCCCTCGTACTGCGCGAAAACCACATCCACATCCTTGAACCCGAAATCCTTAAGCAACCCGAGCATATACTTGCGGCCCGCCTCCTCGCTGCCGCAAACGAAAAAAGTCTCCACATCCAGCGCGTCCATCACCCGTTCCAGGGCCTTATCCAAGCAAATCCCCCCTAGCATAGCCTCATGGCTAGTATTGGACGCCTTGCCAAGCTTTATACCGCCGCCCGCAGCGCCCCGCGCCGTCCCGCCTGTCTTCCGGCTGCCGGAACACTCCAGAAAAAAAGAGGCTGCCCGGCAACCGCGTTTTACGGTCGCCGGGCAGCCTCGCGGGCGTCCCTGTCAGTGGATCGCCTTCTTTTTCACCCTCCCGCCGATAACATCGTGAACATCCTGAATCGTCACAAAAGCATCCGGATCGACATCATCGATGATCGACTTCAACTTGGCGATCTCCAGCCTGGTCACCACCGAATACAGCACCTTCTTCGGCTCCTGGCTGTAACCGCCCTCCCCGTGCAGGACGGTCACGCCCCTCCCCAGCCTGGCGAGCAGCACCTCCCTTATCTCGTCGGCGCAATCGGAAACGATCATCACCCCCTTCGACTCGTCCAAGCCCTCGATCGTAATATCGATCACCTTGAAGGCGACGAAATAAGCCACCAGCGAATACATCGCCTTGTCCCAGCCGAACACCAGGCCGGCGCTACCGAGGATGAACACGTTGAAAAACATGATAATCTCGCCCACCGAAAAACCGCTCTTCTTATCGAGGATGATCGCCACGATCTCCGTCCCGTCCAGCGACCCGCCGTTACGGATGATCAGCCCCACTCCGACGCCGACCAGAACCCCGCCGAACGTCGCCGCCAGGAAAAAATCCTTGGTCAACTCCGGAATCGGATGGAAAATATACACCCAGTAAGACAGCGACACCACCGAAAACAGCGTCGAAATGCAAAACGACTTGCCGATCTGCTTATAACCGACATACAGGAACGGCAGATTCAGCAACACCAGCAGCAGACTAATGTCGATACCCGTGGTATGGCTCAGCAGGATCGAAACACCGACGATGCCGCCATCGATAATCTGATTGGGAATGAGAAAAAACTCCAGCCCCGTCGCCGCCACCACCGAACCGAAAAACAGCAGGGCGTACTTCTTCACGAACCTGACCGCCAACCCCCGCTTCGCCACCATCGCCTGCCTCCCTCACAAGCAAAAATGAAATAAAAAAGAGACTGTGCCCAGCCTCCCGCGCATCGCTCGCCATTGTTAAAACAATAATACCCATTTCCGGCAAGCCTGTCAAGCTTACCCACAAGCCGCAAAAAGTCCCCGTCCGCACACTGGCGGACGGGGACTTTCACGCGATACACCCTGTCAATGCCGGGAACTTAAATCACACAATCCCCTGGGCCTTCATCGCCTCGGCGACCTTCACGAACCCGGCGATATTCGCGCCGGCGACCAGGTTGCCCTTCAGGCCGTAATCCTCGGCCGCCTTGCTGGAATTCTTGAAGATATTGACCATGATATTCTTCAGCTTGGCGTCCACCTCTTCGAACGTCCACGCCAGCCGCATGCTGTTCTGGGTCATCTCCAGCGCCGAAGTGGCGACCCCGCCCGCGTTCGCGGCCTTCGCCGGCCCGAACATCACGCCGCTGTCCAGGAACACCTTCGTCCCTTCGAGGGTCGTCGGCATATTCGCGCCTTCGGCCACCGCCTTGCAGCCGTTCTTTACAAGGATCTTGGCCGAGTTCTCGTCGATCTCGTTCTGCGTCGCGCACGGCAGGGCGATATCGCACGGAATCGTCCAGATGCCGGTCCAGCCGGTGTGATACTCCGCCTTCGGATGGGCTTTTACGTACTCGGAAATCCGGCCCCGCTCCACTTCCTTGATCCGCTTCACAGTCGCCAGATTGATGCCCTCGGCGTCATAAACATAGCCGTTCGAATCGCTCACCGCCACGACCTTGCCGCCCAGCTGCTGCACCTTCTCCGTGGCGTAGATCGACACGTTGCCCGACCCGGAAACAAGCACTGTCTTGCCGGCGAGGGACATCCCCTTATCCTTGAGCATCTCGTCAAGGAAATACACCAGGCCGTAACCGGTGGCCTGCGTCCTGACAAGACTGCCGCCGAAGGTCAGGCCCTTGCCGGTCAGCACACCGGCCTCGTAAGCGTTCTTGATCCGCTTGAACTGGCCGAACAGGAAGCCGACCTCGCGGCCGCCCACGCCGATGTCGCCGGCGGGCACGTCGATATCCTGGCCGATATGCCTATATAACTCAGTCATGAAGCTCTGGCAGAAACGCATCACTTCATTATCCGACTTGCCCTTGGGATCGAAGTCGGAGCCGCCCTTGCCGCCGCCGATCGGCAGGCCGGTCAGCGAATTCTTGAACGTCTGCTCGAAGCCCAGGAACTTCAATATACCCACGTTAACGGACGGATGGAACCTCAGCCCGCCCTTGTACGGCCCGATAGCGCTGTTGAACTGGATCCGGAACCCCCTGTTGACCCGCACCTTGCCGGTGTCGTCCACCCAGGGCACCCGGAAGATGATCTGGCGCTCAGGCTCGACTATCCTTTCCACAATGCCCGCGCTGATGTACTCAGGGTGCTTATCCAGCACCGGAACCAGCGATTCGAGGACCTCCTTGACCGCCTGATGAAACTCGGGTTCGTTCGCGTTGCGCTCGGTCACTCTCTGAAAGAGCTCCTCGCAATACTGTTTTGCGTTTGCCATATCAATTCCCCCATTTTTCTTCTTTTCTCTAATATGCTTCTAATATGCCCGTTATACCGACTCTTTACGGTTCTCTCATCCCCCCCGCCACAAAAAGCCGCTATCGGAATTAATTGACTATTTAAATAAATTATAGCACCAAATAATGTATAATGTATACATTATTTTCGAATTTTCCTGTAGGATGGTGATGGTTGTCCCCCACCCCTTGTTCCGCCCTGGCGGGTCACTTATACACCACCCCCCGGAAGCTCCGTCCGTCGATCTTCACCAGGAACGGCTCTTCCCTCCTCACCAGCCGCACGCGCCTGGTCTTATCGAGCACCGGCTGGCGCAGCAGCCAGTCCCAGTCGAGGCGGGCCTCGCCTCCTCCGTAGCCGATATGAAAGTAACCCATCTTCGTCGCCGTCAGATTATGGAAGAAATGGCTGCCCAGCGAAGGCTCCGGACGCAGATCCGCCCGGTCGACCTCGACAATCACCCGGGCCTGGGACATCTGCGACCAGTCCAGCGGGATGCCCAGCCACCTGTCCGAGGTACCCAGCCGCCCGAAGCCGATCAGGAGGCAGCGGCGCCCTTCCCGGAAAAGCCGGCCGTTCAGCTCCCCGATTTCGGCGGCGATCTCGACGCTGTCCTTCAACTCGAACGCCTCCGGATCGACGAAGATAATATCGCGGATATCCTCATAGAACCCGTTGCCGATCGTATGGTCGCTGTAGCAAAGCGCGTCCCCCCCGTCGTCCACCCGTACCTGGACGGCCTCGCTGCCGACCACCATCGGCCGGATCTGCAGGAAATAAAACTCCTTCGTCTTCTCCCTGTCCCGGGGAATATTGACGGCGAACTCGATCTCGACATCGGCGCCGAACGACTGCTTGCCCAGCCTGAGCAGATCCTTGACGATGCCGGCAAGCGGCAACCGGTCGTGCTTGAGGATCGGGGCGAAAGTCACCAGCTTGGGGCCCGGCCGGTTGACATCGTCGTGGATATAATCGTCCTCGGGCGAAAACGTGCTGCCGACGAACTCCAGCGTTCCGTCCGGCTCCGCCCGGGAGACCGGCAGCTTCTCGTAGCTGCAGTCGTCTTCGGCGCGCAGCGAAATATCGGCGGAAGCCTTCAAATTGACCGCGTAAAACGAGCGCTGCGACTTCTTGAAATAATCATCCGGCCCGGCGTACGGCGGATTCAGCCTAGGATGGGCCGGCGAAAAACGGTACACCTGCTCGCCGTTCACCACCGCGTGCCCCAGCCCCAGGGCGAGGTTGACCGTGCCCTCCTCCGGCTTCATCGGCTCGTAGGGATAAAAATTGTACGACTGGGCCACCCCGGAGATAACCGGATAATACAGGTCGCCGTAGCTTTCCCCCACCAGCTCCTGGATGAGAACCGCCATCTTCTCCTCCTCGATGCGGATGCCGGCGTTCTTCGCGTACTGCGCGGGAGCGGCGTAGAAAACCGACGCATACACCAGCTTCACCGCGTCGCAGAGCTGCTTGCAGCGGACCGCCTGGTCCTCGTGGCTGTTGGGCGCCACATACGTCTTATAAATCCCGGCGAACGGCAGCACCCGCGAATCCTCGAGGATACTCGACGACCGAACCGCCAGCGGGCACCGCAGATACTGGGTCAGCACCTCCAGGTTCTTCCTGATGGCCGCCGGCAGCTCGGCCGCCAGGAATGCGCGGGCGATCTCCGCCTCGTCGCGCGTACCGGCCGTGAACCCGTAAAGATCGTTATCTTCCAGGAACTGCTCGTAAACGTCGCTGCAGATCACGAACGACCGCGGCACCTTGATCCTGATATCCTCGTACTTGTCGGTAAGCTGGGCCTTGGAAAGCAGCGCGTTGATAAAGGCGATCCCCCTGGCCTTGCCGCCCAGCGAACCGCTCCCCAGCCTGATGAAGGCATTCTCCATATCCTTCTTCGACAGCCCCTCGAAATCGAGGATGACGCCCGACTGATAGCGCTGGAAATAAGCCCTCAGCACATCGAGGATATACGTCCTGATATCGGCGACGCTGGCGAACTCCGACGCGTCGATATAGCGCAGCTTGTCGGCCACCTCCACCTCGGCGCGGGCTCTGAACCACCGCGAAAAATGATTGTGGGCCGCATGGTAATACAGGCTCTCGTCGGGAAGCTCGCGGAGGATTCGCTCGAAATTCGTTATGTCGGTCGCCTCTTCGATAATACTGCCGTCAGGGTATCGGAAGATGAACGACCCGAAGCCGTAATTCTCAAGAATGAAGGCCCTCAGCTCATGCAGCAGGTTAGACGAATTCTTGTTCAGGAAATGCACGCCGATCTCCTTCGCCCGCTCGGCGTTCTCCACCTGCTCCGACTGCAGCACGAACGGGAAATCGCTGAAGATCTCGCGCACCCTGTGGGCCAGCTCGATGCCCGCGGACGGGTTCATCGCCCCGTCCTTGGGAAAACTCACGTCGGAAATGACCCCGAGCAGGTTGTGCCGGTATCGGTAGATGATCGCCATCGCCTCTTCGAATGTTTCCGCCAGCAGAATCTTCGGCCGCAGACGCACCCTCAGGAGGCCGTGGCTGATATTCATGGCATGCTTGACCAAATAGCGCGTCTGAGTGAGAATCTCCGTGTAGATGAGCGGCAGGAACTGCGAATAGTACGCCGGCGAATCGTCGACCAGCAGAATAACCTGGACGCCTTGCCTGCTATCGGCCTCGACATTCAGCTTATCCTCGACATACTTGATAATCGCCAGCAGGATCTTATTATCTCCCGACCAGTAGAAAACCCGGTCGATGCATGTATTCCTCCTGATCTTGGCGATCATCTCGTCAGTCAGGCGGTCGTAGGACAGCATGACAATCGGAATATCCGGACAGGCCTCCTTCAGCGCCTTCTCGAACTCGAACTCGCTCAGGTCGCTGACCCGGGACATCGTGATAATAAGGTGGAACGTTCTCGTCCCCAGCACCTCGAAAGCCTCCTCCTGGCTGGACACCTTCTCGATGCGCGGGATGATCGGCAGATTGAGGTCGGCAAACTGATTATATATCTGCTCCGACAACTGCCCGTCCTCCTCAAGGACGAACCCGTCGTAAGGCGTCGAAATCAGCAGTATCTCCGTAACCCTGTACTTCATCAGATCATGGACGCTGGAAAAGCGGGTCTTCAAATCGGTAAACCGTTTCATCGTTTTCCTCCCTGCCCCGAATCGACCGTTTCACACTATACTTTTAGAATACCACCTGGCGATAATTCTGAAAATAAAAAAAGAAGCAGGTCGCGCCTGCTTCATAAGACAGGCAACCACTGGTTGCCTGTCTTCAGGGAAGACTTGACAGCACCTCGGTAATCTCGACCGCGTTCTTCTCGGCCATATCCTGGTCGGGGCGATGGGTAATTCTGTCCTGCTTCTTCTCGTCCATGCCGTCACCTCCTAAACTGGTCCCTATATAGCCTGTGACGGCCGGCTGATCGCTATACGCAAAAAAGAAAAACCGCCCCAGCGGGGGCGGCTTCCGTCATTTCATCAGCAGGTTCGGCAGGAAAGTACTCAGCGCCGGGATATAGGTTATTAGCACAAGCACCACGATGGCGATCCAGAAAGGCGCCCAGATGGCCCGGCT
The DNA here is from genome assembly GCA_032334055.1 of Selenomonadales bacterium 4137-cl. Classification (NCBI taxonomy): domain Bacteria; kingdom Bacillati; phylum Bacillota; class Negativicutes; family Acetonemataceae; genus Anaeroselena; species Anaeroselena agilis. Next base: position 2,311,623 of record JAUOZS010000001.1, read on the forward strand.
GAGCTTTTCAAGCGACATGCCGGTTATCCCGCACACCGCGAACAGCACCGCGCCCACCGGTGGCGTAACCAGCCCCAGGACAAGGTTGAAGCACACGACAACCCCCATGTGGACGGGGTCGATACCCATCTTCGCGGCCATCGGGGCCAGCACCGGGGCGACGATAACCAGCGCCGGCGCCGTCTCGATCGGGATGCCGACAAGGATAAGCGCCAGGTTGACCAGCAGCAGCACCACCCACGGCGAATCGCTCACCTGCCTGATCGCCTCGATCATCATCTGCGGCAGCTGCTCCACCGCCACCACCCACGAAAAAGGCTCCGACAGGCCGAGCAGCAGCATGATCATCGCCGATTCCAGGCCGGCGTTGAGCAGAACGGTCGGCAGCCGCTTCCACTTAAGCCGCCGGTAAAAGAACACCCCGACAACAAACGCGTACACCGTTACCACGCCGGCGGCCTCGGTAGGCGTGAACACGCCGCTCAAAATGCCGCCCATGATAATAACCGGCATCAGCAGCGCCGGCAATGCCTGCCAGGCGCCGACGACAACCTCTTTGAAGCTGGCTTGCTTTTCGACCGGATATTTGCGCTTCCGGGCGATATACCACATATAAACCATCAGGCCAATGCCGAGCAGGGCGCCGGGGGCGACGCCGCCCAGGAAAAGAGCGCCGATGGAAACGTTGGCGATAACCCCGTAAACGATGAACGGAATGCTCGGCGGAATGATCGGGCCCATGCAGGACGCCGTGGCCGTAACCGCGGCGGACACGTCCTCCTCGTAGCCGGCCTGTTTCATCGCCGGGATCATCACCATTCCGATGGCCACCGCCGTTGCCACCGCCGCGCCCGAGATGGCGGCGAAAATGGCGCTGGCCAGGATAGTCGCCAGCCCTAGGCCGCCGCTGATATGGCCGAGCAGCAGCCGGGCGAAACGTACGAGATCCTGGGTGAGCCCGCCCTCGTTCATAAGATTGCCGGCCAGCATGAACAGCGGAATGGCCAGAAGCGGGAAAGACGCCATGCCGGCGAACGCCGTCTGCGTCAGGATTGTAAGCGAAATATCCTCACCGGACAGCAGAATATAAGTAAGGGCCGAACCGCTTAGGCCGATGGCGATCGGGATGCCCAGCGACAGCAGGATGACGAACGAGGCCACAAATAACCATGTCATGCCTCATCCCCCTCCTTCCCGGAGCCGTTCTTCACAAACCGCAGGAAATCCTCCAGCGTAACCAGCAGCATCAGGAAAAAGCCGAGCGGCAGCGCCGCGTACGGGTAGCACATCGGGATCTGCATCGCCGGCGACCGTTGGGCGATATTGGCGATAGTCTGCTCTGTCCCGTAAAAAATCATGATTCCGAGGAAAAAGAACATGAACAAATACCCTACACCCTGCATGAGGCGGGCCGCCAACGGCGGCAAATGCTCAAGCACGGCCACCATCCCTACCTGGTAGCCTTTTTTAAGGCCCACCGCCCCTCCCAGCATTGTCGCCCACACCAGCGAAAAAGTCGCTACCTCGCCTGACCACGTGGACATCATCTCCAGCACGTACCGGCCGAAAACTTCGTAAGGTATGACGATGGCCATAACAGCCATAAAAAAGATGGTGCCCCAACTGGCCACCTTGAGGAGAACAGCGTTGATTCGCTGAAGCAGCTGCATGAAATCACTCCCGGGTTTTACTGGTTGATGCCGGCCGCCGGCCGCCCGGTCAGGGGCGCCCGGCGGTCGGCCGGCAATATACTATTTCGTGTTCATGATGGCATCGATCTTGTCTTTGCCGAACTGCTTGGAGAACTCGTCGAACGCGGGCTTCATGGCCTTTTGCCACGCCGCTTTGTCAACATCGCGGATAACAGTGAGACCCTTGCCTTCCATTTCCTTCAGCTTGGCCGCCTCGGCGTCGCGGTTGATCTTGCGCTGGAACTGGGCGACTTCCATGGCGGTCTTGCGGAACAATTCCTGGTCAGCCTTCGGCATCTTATCCCAGGTCTTCTTGCTCACGATGAACGGAGCCGGCGAATAAACATGCTGGGTCAGCGAGAAGTACTTCTGAACCTCCCAGAACTTCGACGCGTAGAACACGGCCACCGGATTCTCCTGACCGTCGATGACCTTCTGCTGCAGGGCGGGGTACACCTCGCCCCACGCCATCGGCGTCGGGTTCAGGCCGGCGGTCTTCCAGGCCAGCAGATGAACCTTGTTCTCCATAACGCGGATCTTGAGACCCTTGGCATCCTCCGGCGTCTTCACGGCCACCTTGGAGTTGGTCAGGTGGCGGAAACCGTTTTCCCAGAACGCCAGGCCGATCAGGTTGGCCTTTTCCAGATCCTTGAGCAGATTCTGGCCGATCGGGCCGTCAAGCACCTTGTCGACATGAGCGAAGTCCCGGAACAGGAAGGGGATATCGAGAATATTCATCGACGGGCTGAAGTTGCCCACCGGCCCGGTAGAGCCGACATAAATATCGATGGTACCCTGCTGCAGGCCCTCAAGCATCTCCCGCTCGCCCTTGCCCAGCTGGCCGTCGGGATAAAGGGTAATCTGGATGCGACCTTTGGACCGTTCTTTGATCAGGTCGGCGAATTTCTGGGCGCCAACCATGTAAGGATGATCCTTGGTCTGAGTCGAGGTCAGCTTCAAAGTGGCCTTGTACTCGCCGCCTTTGTCGGCGGATTTGCTGCCGCCGCCGCAGCCAGCGGCCACGATAACGAACACGAGCAGCACCAGAATGGCAACCAGTTTCTTCACAGGGTTCACTCCTTCTAAATAATAATGTGGCAAAAACCTGCTGCGCCGATGCAAACAAAAAAACCTTCCCTTCCCTCCCTTTTTTGCCGGCGGGCACGGGCGCGCATCATGCCCGCCAGGCTTGTGAAACCATGAACAATTCTGAATTGTCTCTCTGTCTAGTTGGTTTCAACATTATGGCGAAAATTCCTGCGCATCCAGACAAATTCAATCAAAGCGGAAAGCGAACCGGGATAAGGACCGCGGCCCTTATCCCGGCTATTTTGCCTCGATTGCGCGAAATCAACCCCGCATCAGTACTTTTGCATCGAGAGAATCGCCATGCAGACGAAGCCCAATGCGCCGCACCCGACAAGGAACATCAGGCCGCCGACGTAGCCGCCGGTCATGGCGATGAAATAACCGATGAGTATCGGCGAGAAAGCCGACCCGCCGTTTGCCAGGCCGTTCATCATGCCGGCGCCGGCGCCAATCGCCTTGCCGGGCACGATCTTCTGCAGCAGCGACCACGACGACGGCAGCGCGATCGCGATCGCGCCGATACCGAACGAGATCAGCAGCGCGGCATAGAGATTGTTGGTGGCATGAGCGCCGAAGTATATGCCGGCCGCCGCCAGCAGGTGGGATACGGCCACGAACGGCGCCCTGCGCCCGAGCTTATCGGAAATATGGCCGAAATACAGGATGCTGACCGTGCCGAGGAAGTACGGCAGCGAAGCCAGCGCCCCCATCTCCGCCCAGGAAAAGCCGCGGGCCGCCTTAAGGTATGACGGCAGCCAGGCCATAGTGCCCCACCAGATGGACGCGATGCAGAAATAGTTTACGGTCAGCAGCCAGAAACGGTAGTTGCCGCAGAAGGACGCCAGCCGCTCAGAGAGGCTCTCCGTCTTCATGGAAGCCTCAGCTTCGGCTTCCTGCTTGAGCGCCGATTCGATATGCTCCAGTTCGGCCTTGTTAACGCCCTTGTGCTGCCGCGGATGGTCGGTGGTGAAGAACCAGATCAGAATAAGGGGAATAACACCGAGGACCGCAAGCACGAAGAAGCTGGGCCGCCAACCCCAGGAGCCGACTATCCAGGTGAAAAACGGCATCGCGAGCATCGGGCCGGACATCAGACCGATAAGCCAGACAGCGTTGGCCTTGCCGCGTTCCTGAGGCGGGAACCAGTTCTTGACGAACGAACTCTGCATCGGCCAGTGCATACCTTCACCGACGCCGAGAATAACGCGGGCAACCAGCATGGTCCCGAAGGTTGTGGCGAAGCCGCCGATCATTACAGAAAGAGTCCACAGGAAAATAGAGAGGGACATTGCAACCCTGGGGCCCCAAATATCGCCAAGCGGGCTGAGAGCTACGTTCGCCACCCCGTAGGCGATCAGGAAATAAGTCATCAGTTTGCCCATCTCAATCGGCTTGCCGGCGATACCCATATCGGTGAGAAATGTCTTATCGGCCAACAACACCGATACGTTGACCCGGTCCAAATAGGCAATGAGCAGGGTGAGCAGCAAAATGCCGACGAGAATTGCCCTTTGGCGGGTCGGTTTCATCGTTGCGGTTGCCTGAGGAACAACCTTCTCGGTTTCCAATGGAAAAACCTCCCTTTGAACATAAGATTAAGTGCGGTAATAGTCTAATTTTACTCGTGTCCTCGGTATTGGTCAAGCGATTGTGAGAAAATTTGGAAAGTAAATTTTGTTAATTATTATCTCCCTCACCGACACATATTTGCACCGCTGATGGCCACAGCGGGTAAGACTTATGACCTAATTTTCAGAAAACACTTTATTTGCATCAGAGACAGAAATTGTCTATAATATGGGTATACCCTCCCCCCTCGGGGGCGAGTACTGAAAAGAGGTGTAGCAATGGTTCATCAGTCGGTGCGCCTTGATGTTCTCAACCGCCTGCGCAACGTCAAAGGCCACATAGCCGGCATAGAGCGGATGGTGGAAGATTCGCAGGAGTGCAGCAACATCCTTGTGCAGTTGGCGGCTGTCAGGGCGTCGGTCGAAAAAATCGGCATTTTCATACTTGAGCAGAATACTCTGGAATGCCTGCTAAGCGGCGTGGATACTAAGCCGGAGGACAAGGAACGGGTCGAGCAGGTTGTGCGGCAGATGCTGGCTTTCCTTAAGTAAGTTCCGAGGGAGCTTTGGGGAGCTTCGGGGAGCTATTGCCGCTTTTGGGGGCTTTATGCGGGGTTTTTGGGGCGTTGTTCAGGGGGGTTGGAGGGAACGGCCGTTCCCTGACATTCGCTGGCATTTGCCCTGGCATTTGCCCTGGCATTTTCGCTGTCATTTGTACTGGCAATACACTGTCGTTGCGTATGGCGGCAGCCTGACAAAAAAACGGATGGGGTTAACCCGTCCGTTTTTTTCATTTCCAGGGCCATAGGCCGTAAATTATGCCGATGCCTTTTTGCACCAAGTCGAAGTAGAGCAGCGCGCCGGTGAGCACCAGGAAGGCGCCGGCGGCCTTCTGGACGGCGGGCAGCCAGTGATAACGCGCCCGGATACGGGCAGAATAGCGTTTGTAGAGGAGGGTGAACAGCAGGAAGGGCAGGGCGAAGCCGGCGGCGTAGGCGGCAAGGAGCAGGACGCCGCGGGCGAAGGTGGCGCCGATGCCGGCGTAGACGAGGATGGCGGCCAGAATGGGGCCGACGCAGGGCGTCCAGCCGGCGGTGAGGGCGAGGCCGAGGAGGAAGGCGCCCAGCGGGCCTACGAGCCGCCCGCCGGGAGTGAGGCGCAGGTCGCGGTGCAAGCCGGGCAGGCGCAGGAGGCCGGCGAGCTGGAGGCCCATGAGGCCGATGAAGACGGCGCCGGCCTTGCGGACGGTATCCTGGTGCTCGAGGAACAACTGGCCGAGGAGCGAGGCGGTAGCGCCCATGAGAATGAAGACGACGGTGAAGCCGGCGAAAAAGCAGGCGGTGTTGACGACGAACCGCCGCCCGCCCGCGCCGTCGCCGGTCAGGACGGCGAGGTAGGCCGGGACGATGGGCAGGACGCAGGGGGACAGGAAGGAGACCGCCCCGGCGGCGAAGGCGGCCAGCAAGGAGATGCCGTTGCCGTCCATAATACGCTCCTACAGGCCCTGGACGACGCCCGCCAGCTCGGCGGCGGTCACGGGGCCGGATTTACGGTACCTGATGATGCCGTCCCGGTCGACAACGACGGTGGTGGGGATGGACCGGATGCGGTAGGCGCGGGCGGCGTCGCCGCCGGCGTCGAGGAGGCCGGGCAGGGAAAGGCCGCGCTCGCCGAGGAAGGCGGCCACCTTGGAGGCGGGCTCCTCAAGGTTTACGGCGTAGAAGGCGACGGCGGGGTTGGCGGCGGCGAATTTATCCAGCTCGGGCATCTCCGCGCGGCAGGGCGGGCACCAGGTGGCCCAGAAATTAAGAACGGTGACCTTGCCGGGTACGGGCGCGGCGACCTGGGCGCCGTCGAGGCTGCCGAGGGTGAAGCGCGGCGCGGCTTTGCCGGCCGTCACGCCGGGTTCGGGCGTGGAAACCGAGGCGGGAGGCTTGGGCGCGGGGACCGGGGCCGGGGCCGGGGCGCATCCGGCGGCGACGGCGGCTGCCAGCAGCGGGATCAAGACGGTCAGGATTTTTTTCACGTTTTCCTCCGGGGTAGTTTTGATAATACCTATTCGCCGGGCCGGGAGCCCATACCTCCGCTTTCGCGGGCTGCCATTTCCATCCGGCGGCGAGTTTTGCTATAATAAATTGTAATCCGGCAATCACCGTTAGCCGTTCAAAGCAGGAGGACAACCATGCATCAGTATCTTTTCTTCATCGGCGACTTCCCTATCCGCGCCTACGGGCTGATCCTCAGTCTGGCGATCATCCTGGCGGTGGGCACGGCTTATTTCCTGGCCAGGCAGGACGGCCGCTGGCAGCACCACGTCCTCGACATGGGCGTGTACTGCGGCCTGGCGGGCATAATCGGCGCCCGCCTGTGGGACGTGTTTTTCTTCGACTGGGCGTATTACCAGGACCATCTGCTGGAGATACCGTTCGTCTGGCAGGGCGGGATGGCCATCCAGGGCGGGGTAATCGCCGGAGCGCTGGTGGGCTACATATACACCAAGATCCACAAGATCGACACGTGGGCGTTCGCCGACATCGTGGCCGCGCCGGCGATCATCATGGGTCAGGCGATCGGCCGGGCCGCCAACCTGATGAACGGCGACGCGTTCGGCAACCCGACCGGCGGCTCGTTCGGCCTCCTCTACCCTTCCACGACGCTGGCGCACGCCACCTACGGCGACAAGCCGCTGTGGCCGGCCGAGGTGTGGGAGGGGCAGATCGACGTGGTCATTTTCTGCCTGCTGCTGCTGTTCCGCTGCACCGACCACCGCAAGGGCCAGGTGTTCATCCTCTACGCGGTGCTCTACTCGGCGGCCCGCTTCCTGCTCGAATTCCTGCGGGGCGACTACGGCGCGCTGCTGTGGGGCCTGAAATCGGCCCAGCTCACCAGCCTGGCGGCGATCGTCGTCGGCCTGGCGCTGTTCGCGTGGGTGGGCGTGAAGGGCGAGAAGATCAGCGTGCGGAAAAAGTAAGGTGAAGCGACGAAACCGCCAACAGCAACGAGGAGGGATGACGTGAGCGGCAAGGATATCGAGTTCGTCCGCCTGGCGGGCGAAAAGGTGCACTCCCATCTGCCCGAGGTGGCCAGGCTGCGTATCGCCGTTTTCCGCGAGTGGCCCTATCTGTACGACGGCGATTTCGAGTATGAGAACAATTATCTGCGGACATACGCCGCCTCCCCAGGCAGCATCATCGTGGCCGCCGTGGACGCCAACACCGGCGAGGTGGTCGGCGCGGCCACCGGCGTGCCGATGAGCGACGCCGACGAGGCGGTCCGCGGCGTCTTTACGGCGGCGGGCTACGACCCGCGGGAATGGTTTTACCACGGCGAATCGGTGCTGCTGCCCGCTTATCGCGGCCGCGGCATCGGGGTGCGCTTCTTCCGCGAGCGCGAGGCCCAGGCCCGCGCGCTCGGCTGCCGCCACGCCGCCTTCTGCGGCGTAATCCGGTCCGCGGACGACCCCCGACGCCCGCCCGGCTACGTGCCGCTGGACGATTTCTGGCGGCGGCGGGGCTATACGCCGATGCCCGGCATGGAGTGCGCCTTTAGCTGGAAGGAGCTCGGCGCGACGGAGGAAAAAGCCTTCCCGCTGGCGTTCTGGCGCAAGGAGCTGGGCGATGCCGAGCCGGTTTAAGGCCGCGGCGGCCCAATACCCGATAACGGCATACCGTTCGTGGCGCGAGTACGCCGAAGCGCTCGAAGGCTGGGTGGCGGCGGGGGCGCAGGCGGGGGCCAGGCTGCTGGTCTTCCCCGAATACGCCGCCATGGAGCTGATTTCGCTCGTCCCCGGCCACCGCAACCTGACGCTCGCGGACCAGCTCGCCGCCATGCAGGATTTCGCGGCGCCCTATCTTGACCTCCACTGCTCCCTGGCCCGGACCTACGGGGTCCATATCCTGGCCGGCAGTTTCCCGGTGAAGCGGGACGGCCTGTTCCGCAACGCCGCCGCCTTCATCTCCCCCGACGGCCCGCCGGCGATACGGGAAAAACGGATCATGACCCGGTTCGAGCGGGAGGAATGGGGAATATCGCCGGGCGAGGACGCGCCGCCGGTCGAATGCGAACTCGGCCGCATCGGCGTCGCCATCTGCTATGACAGCGAATTCCCCCTGCTGGTACGCCGGCAGGCCGAAGCGGGAGCTCAGGTCATCCTCGCGCCGAGCTGCACCGACACCCTGGCCGGCTACTGGCGGGTGCGGATCGCCTGCCAGGCCCGCGCCCTGGAAAACCAGTGCATCGTCGTCCAGGCGCCCACCGTCGGCCGGGCCGACTGGTGCCCCGCCGTGGACGAAAACATCGGCGCCGCCGGCTTCTTCGCCCCCCCGGACAGCGGGTTCCCCGACAACGGCGTCCTCGCGCTCGGCGAACTCAACAAACCCGGCTGGATATACGCCGACATCGACCCCGCCGCCATCGCCGCCGTCCGCACCGAAGGCAAAGTCCTCAACCACAAGCACTGGCCGGAACAATTCTGAATACGCCCTGGACGCCGGGGGAATACAACGAGGCCGCCAAGATTATTCTTGGCAGCCTTTTTGTTCGGCAAGCGTGTGGCAGGATTTGCATGGTAGAGGCGATCCATGACGATGCAAATCTACACTGTTTTGCATCAAAAGAACCGACCTGTGAGTCTGTTCCCGGAGTCTGTTAGGAGTCTGTAAAATAAATTGTGCTTTTGCCCTTTCCCATAGAAAATCCGGTAAAATGGGAAAGAGAGGCAGGGGAAGCACATGCCAAAAGAACCTAAAAAGCAACTGCTCAGTCGGGAACAGATGCGTAGCCTCATCAAGGAAGAGAACCTTAAAACCCCGGAGGACGTCCAGCGCCTGCTAAAAGACATGTTCGGCGGCGTATTGCAGGAAATGCTCGAAGCGGAAATGGACCAAAACCTTGGCTATGAGAAAAACGGTTCACGGACGCCGGAACAGTCAAACCGCCGGAACGGCCATAGCCCCAAGACGGTGCGCAGCGAATTCGGCGACGTGGAGCTGGATATCCCCCGTGACCGCGAAGGCGAATTTGACCCCCTTGTCGTCAAGAAACACCAAAAGAGCGTAACAGGTATCGAAGACCAGGTTATCGCCCTTTACGCCAAAGGCGTAAGTACCCGCGAAATTCAGGACCATCTGCAAAACTTGTACGGTATCGAGGCTTCGCCGGCCTTGATCTCCAATATCACCAATAAAATCATGCCCTTGATTAAGGAGTGGCAAAACCGGCCGCTGCAATGCGTCTATGCCGTTGTCTTCCTCGACGCCATTCACTTCAAGGTCAAGCAGGACGGCCAGATCGTCAACAAGGCCGCCTACATGGCAATCGGCATCGACCTGGACGGCACCAAGGACGTACTTGGCATCTGGATCGGCGAAAACGAGTCAGCTAAATTTTGGCTCAGCGTACTAAACGAACTCAGGAACCGGGGCGTACAAGACATCCTTATCACTTCGGTGGACAACCTGACCGGGTTTACAGAAGCCATCGGCGCCGCTTACCCGGAAACACGGGTGCAAAAGTGCATCGTCCACCAGGTCCGTAACTCTATTCGCTATGTGTCTTACAAAGACGTAAAGCGTATTACCTCAGCCCTCAAGCCCATCTACACGGCGGCAACGGAATCGGCCGGGCAGGAAGCCTTGAACCAATTCGAAAGCATCTGGGGAGCCAAGTATCCGCTCATCGTAAAGTCTTGGCGGAACAACTGGGCCGAAATCGCCACCTTCTTTCAGTACCCGCCCGAAATTCGCAAGATCATCTACACAACCAACATGATCGAAAGCTATCACCGGCAGCTCAGGAAGGTCACAAAAGGAAAGAGCATCTTCCCGTCGGACGATGCTCTGTTAAAAATGCTCTATCTAGCAACCCAGGATGTTATGCGGAAATGGACGGGCAGAATTCAGAACTGGGGCCAAATTCTTCTGCAACTATCCATCTTCTTCCCAGAAAAGGTGCGATCTCATTTGCGTTAACTGGCGGCAAGGGGCTAGAGCACAAAATTATTGACAGACCCTCTGTTAGTCACCAAAACCGTCCCAGTGAGTCACCAACATCACGAAAAATTAATGACGCGCCTCTTCCTTATCGTCTTTGTTCTTCACTTTTAGCCATTGCAACAAAGCATTCTTATAATATTCGATGTTATCTTTTTCCTCAAGATAGTCACTAGTGTTTAAAAGCCCACGTTCTTGCGTTAATCTAAAAATTTTGCCTTCTACGTTTCTATTGTGCATTTCAGTAGTAGAAATAATCAACTGCGAGTCAACCGGCTGATTATTCAAAACAAAATCCCATATTGTGTTGATTTTTTCTATGGCTGGTTCCTGCTGAAAAATGGCATCTAACACAATTGGAGCGGAAACAGTTCTTGAAAACTTAATAGAAACGTTATATATTGCGAAAACTTGTGCCAAAATAGCACACGGCAAATCATTTCCACCACTATCAAAACTTTTCTTAAATTTTTTCAAATCTGCTTCCGAAATATCCGTGACATTTAAGGCGTCAAAATACATTTTCACTTTTTCCAAGTATGTATCTATAATGATTTTTCCCTCTTTAGTAATAGCAGTTTGCTCCTTACGAATCTCATTTAGTCTTTTCTGAGCAACAATATAATTATTTTTAATAATTGTTAGCTCATCGTTCAACTCACTTAAAATAGATTTCGATCCTTCCGCTACAACAACTTCTCTAAAAGTTACTTTTTCGCGTTTTCTTTCTAGTATTTCATTAATCTTAGAAACATAATCTTCAACACTTTTCAACTCATCAGTCAGCTTTTTAACCTGTTTTTCAATCTTATTTCTGTCTTCAAAATACCTTTGAATTGTATCCTCGCACTCTTCTATTTCCGAATATATATTAAAGCGATTATGTATACTATTCTCATGGGGAGTACCGCAAATTGGGCATATTATAAAATCTTCAGATATTTCATTTTCAATATAGTCAACGTCTTTAATTAGTTCATTGTACACTTTTTCTGCAATAGCATGTAGCTCTTCAATCTCTCTCATCTGATTAAAGCAAGATACAAGTTCTTCTTTTATTTCGTTGCGTTTATTCATTTGAACATTTAATTCATAAGTTAAGCCGGCCATCTCTTCCGCAAAAGCATCTAAATCAATATTGATATCTAAATAGTTGCTATATTTTTCAATGTGTTTTTTCGTAATTATATTTAACGTATTCTCTTGCCGTTTGTTTTCTTTTTGTTTGATTTCTAATTCCACTTTTTCGTCAAGCAAATCGTAGTATCTAGGAGTTCTAACCCCCATATGATATAATAGAACTTCTTGTTTCCAATTCCCGCTGAAAATATCACTAAACGAATCCCAAGAACCAGACCAGCCTTTATCTTGATCAATATAAAATGGCATAAAAATTGCTCCTGGGTACGCATATACGACAGCTTCATCATCCTTTTTTATGGGCATACGTATTTTGAAATTAAAAAGATCAATAAGAGACTCCCTTAGTTCAGATATATTGCTAAAAAAGGAAAGTTTACTATCATAGTGCATGACGAATTTATCTTTATTTCTATAAATAACATACGTTTTACCGTCATATACAAAATTAAGCATTGTCGCTATTTTCAGGTTATCCCAATTAGTAGTATACTTTGATAGTTTTGCTCCCAGAGAATAATAAATAGACTTGATAAGTAAAGATTTTCCAGTTCTATTAATTGTAACCTTATCCGGGTCTGGGTCTTGGCCTGTGATAATATTTAATTTATTGTCAAATTCTATTATTCTGGCTTCTTCATTTTTTTGCGATATAACTACCAGTTTTTTTAGAATTAATCTTTTCAACCTTCCCCCCCCTTAGGCTTCTAATGATTTTTCTATATCTTTCATATTTAATTTCATTTTCTCTCAAATCTGCTGAGATAATCTTTTTCATGATAAAAATAACTCCCGTACTATTACAACATAAAGATATTCTTTAGGAAAAATCTTTACTTCTCTTTTATGCTGTAGTTTTGTATATATAATTTCTGTAAACTCCTTGGAGTTATCAAATACTTCGTTTGATATGATTTTACGTATTTCATCTTTGATACTTTGCAACGTCTCATCAACATTCATAGAATCCAGTTTATACTTTTTCCATTGCTGGCCAATTCTATTTACCTCGAATGATGAAAATCCATCATTCAATAAATAGGTTTTAATTTCATCCCATGAATCATCTTGCATTTCTTTGCTAAGCATGTTAATCCATCGTTTTACAGCATCCTTGGAAATTGATTTTCTTCTTTTAAGCTCGGCAATATTCTGCGCACTTTGTTCCCAATTATTAATTCTTTTTATTTCTCCTAATATTGTATAAAATATAGTTTTCGTTTTTGATATAGAACTTTCTATTCCTTCGGAGCTTAAATAATTCACAAATCTACCAAGAATCGTGTCTTCATAATTCACTAAACCCATAAAGGATACGTTAAAATATATTAAATTTATACATTGGTTTTGACAAGATTCTTCTTCTAAATGGCAAGATTGGCACATACCTTTTTTTATTATCTTTAACTGATCATCTGAAATTTCGCTTAAACTAATAACGGCTCTCTCTGTTGAGTTATCTCCAACTTTCAGTTCGCCAAAATCATAATTCTTATTAGAAACTAGGTGTACCCCTTTTGTTTCAGAACTAAATTTTGAATAATTATCAATCATTTTTTGGGCAATCGACATCTTGTTCGGATATTTATTTGCGTTTTTAGTAATAAAAGATGCTGTTAAATATCTGGACGGTTTATCATCTGTTTTAATTTGATAAAAATCTAAAGTTTCAGAATTCGAAGTAGATTCTAAAACTATGACGTCATCATGAAACTCCATTAATAGTAAGAAATCCGATCCATCCTCGATTAATTCCAAGATGTGGTTAAATGCCCATACCTGCTGATAATTAAATCTATTGGCACTTCTGGCTCCTGCATTTTCACGTCGCGGGACTGCTAATAACCTTTCAGTCAACTCCAGAATAGTCACCACCTTACAAAAGCGGTAATTAATTACCACAAAGTCATTTCTTGGTACATTTAATCTATTCCTGCCCCGACATGTAATAATTTAATTAAACATCTACGGATTAAGTAAACTCTCGCTTAGAAAGGTACAAGGGACCGTTTGTCGTATCATTTTCATTTTCCAGCTGATGGTGGAGGCAACCTCCACCATCCGTCCCCCACAAACAACAAGAGCCCACGAAATTGGCGGGCTCTCAGGTAATCCGATTTGCATGGTGGAGGCGAACCAAGCCGAACCCCTTTCCGCTTGGCCTTAAGCCAACCAGCGCCGCCGGCGGTTGGGGTGCGCCACGTGAAGCGAGGCGGCGGCCGCTACTTGGCGAAGGAGCCGGTAACGGCGGCCGGCGCGAGCCATGGACGGCGAGCGAGCCGCTATCTGTCAGGAGACAGTTAGCGGCGTACGGCCAGCCGTCGGCGACGAGCCTAGTAAGACCGCCGCCGCAGCGTGTGGCGAGCCCCATCCGCCGGAAAGGCGCGGTGTAAACAGGCTAGGCTCGGTATCGCAGCGCGTCCGGCCGGAGCATCGGAGCCGGAGTTCGCGGCCCCGCAAGGTGGAGCCCCCCTCTCCCCTTTCCCCTCTCCCCTCCCGCAACCCTACGGCAAACACGCTAATATCAGCGTGGCGCCAATAACGGATTATACCCTGCGGCGCAAGTCCTACGGACTCCTCCGCTCCGCTGCGGCCCGCCGGTGCGCGCGCAAGGGACGGAACAATCAAGGGCGTCACGCTGTAAGACGGGTAAAGACGGCTAAAACGAGCCGCAGAAAGACAGCGAGGCTGCCAGGATGTTTTCCTGGCAGCCTTTTCGCGCGTCAAACGGCGGGAGCTTTTCGGCAAACGGGATTCATACAGTGGTACAAACGAACCGTCCCTTTTTATCAAACGCGGAACTTCGCAACCGCAATCTGGAGATCTTGCGCCAGCTTTGCCAACGCTTCGCTGGAGGAGGCGATTTCCTCCATCGAAGCCAGCTGCTCCTCGGTGGCCGCCGAGACGCTCTGCGATTCTCCGGCTGACTTTTTGCTGAGGTTATCGATCTTCTTGACAGAGTCTACGATCTGCTGACTGCCACTCGCCATTTGCTGAACAGCGGCGGAAATCTCCCCTACTTGGCTTGATACCTGGGAAATCATATCCACGATTTCCCGGAAGGCGGTTCCCGCGGCATTGACCACTTCGGCCCCGGTTTTGACTTCGAGGGCGCCTTCGTTCATCGCCGCGACCGCTTTGTCGGTGTCGCCCTGGATTTCCCCTATCATTTCGGCTATCTTTTTGGCCGCTGCCTGCGATTCCTCCGCCAGCTTCCGCACTTCCTCGGCCACCACCGCGAAGCCGCGTCCCTGCTCGCCAGCCCGCGCCGCTTCGATAGCGGCGTTCAGGGCGAGCAGGTTGGTCTGCCCGGCGATGCTGGCGATGGTGTCGACGATCTGGCCGATGTCTTTGGACTTTTCATTAAGGGTGGCGATGTTTTCGGCTACTGCCTGGGAATTTATTTCTATCGCCCGCATCTGGGCCACGGCTTTGTCCACCGCAAGCCCTCCGTCCTTGGCCTTGCCGGCCGCCCGGGCCGACTGCTCCGCAACGCGGTTCGTGTTGGCGGCTACTTGGTTGATACCCGCCGACATTTCTTCCACGACTGCCGAGGCCTCGTTGGCCGCCGCCAACTGCGCGGCGGACGCGCCGGCGACTTCGCCGATTGAGGCCGCGACTTGGCTGGCAGCCTGGGACGACTGGGCGGCGCTGGCGGTTAGCTGTTGCGACGAGGCGGCGACTTGTTCAGCAGACTGGGATATCCTACCGATCATCCCCTTTATGCCGCAGACCATATCGTTGATCGAGCGGGAGATGTCGCCAAATTCATCGCGGTTGGCCGCAGGTATCTGTTTGCTCAGATCGCCCTCGGCATAATATCCGGCTGCTACGCTGATCGATACCAACGATTTTTTTATGTAGCGCGGGATTGTCCCGGTCATTACCCCGGCAACGAGCAAAGAAAGGATGCCGATGATCAGGGAAATCATCAGAACATGCTGGACTTTTTGCTGGATGGTCGCCAAGCGGTTTTGGACGATGTTCGTGTTTTCCTCGACCAGGCTGTGACAGCCTTTCATGATTCCCTGGGCGAAGGGCACGTACTTTTTGCCAATTGCCACCGACTGGGCCTGCAGGGCTTTGGCCCGCTCCAGGTTGCCCGCCTTTTGCTCTCGCATCTGTTCGCGCACAAGCGGGACAAACTCGGCCGACGTACCTTTTATGTATTCGCTTGTGTCACTGATTAATTTCTCCACTACGGAGCGTTCATTCGCGTTTGTCAGCTCCAGGATCTGTTTTTCCATTTCCAGGGCGGATTGAAGTTTTTTGCTGAAGTTTTCGAGCATCTGCTCGTTGCCGTAAGCAACAAACCCCCGCGCCTCACCGATCGCGCCGGTATATTCGTTTTCGATCTTCAGACAGAGGGTCAGTCTTGTCGTTGCTTTCTGGAGGTCGCCGACCTGATCTTTTATGCCGCCGGCTGAGTAGTAGAAAAAGGCGCCCAGAATAACAACCATCAACATCATTGCAACAAAACCCAGAGTGATTTTTGTTCCCACTTTTAGCTGCATTATTTTCCTCCTATGCGCTTCCGCTATTTTGTCGCTGCAAGTTGTCGCGTCGAGATAACATTAGGCGCAGGCGACTTGCAAAAATTGTTGCTATTAGATAAATTCTGTCGATTTATGTATAAACCTCTTAATTTATAAGAAATAACGGTCACGAGTCGGACAATGAGACCCTCTTTGTATCATGCCCGCTTACCTAGTCCGCGGATTTTCGGCTATTTCGAATTTGCAGGGTAGAGACGAACCAAAAACCGAACCCCTTTCCGTTTGGCCTTTAGTTAACCAGCGCCGCCGGCGGTTGGGGTGCGCCACGTGAAGCGAGGCGGCGGCCGCTACTTGGCGAAGGAGCCGGTAACGACGGCCGGCGCGAGCCATGGACGGCGAGCGAGCCGCAGAAAGACAGCGAGGCTGCCAGGATGTTTCCTGGCAGCCTTTTCGCGACGAGAAATTTTAATCGGGTATATTTCTCCTGACGCTGTCGATGAACTCGTGGAGATCATCGTTCAAAACCGTTGACGCATGGGTTATATATCCCAGTTTGACATAGCCCTCGTAATGGGCGATCGGGCGGCTTATGATTTCCTGGTCTTGATACCCGTGGGGAAGAATGCCGCTGCCGATGGAAAACGCGTCGGTGTGAGTCAGCAGGTTGATGATTGTGGCGCGGTCCTCGATGTAAATGCTTTTCTGGGTCGGGGCGAAGCCGCGAAGGATCACTTCCTCCGAATAGTCCAAGGCCGCAAACGCCTCGCGCTCGAAGGAAATGAACGGGTATTCCTGCATTTCGCGGATTTCGATCTGTTCTTTGTTCGCCATGGGGTGGTTTTTGTTAAAAAAGACGCATGGGGTGATGCGGGCGATTTCATGGAATTCCAGCTTTTTGCTGGACAAGACTTTCTTGATAAACCTTTCTGTCATGTCGGAAATGTAGATAATACCGATATCGCTTTTTTTATCGAACACGTCGCTGATGACGCGGTACATCCCCACTTCGCGGACGTGAAGCTCGTATTTTTCGGGCTTTTTACTGTAAAAAAACTCCACGAAGGATTTGATCACAAATGGGAAATGCTGCAGGGAAACGCTGAAGTGGAACGTCGGGCTGAACTTCTGGCTGGAGTACATCTCCAGTATCTTTTCTCTTTGCTCCAGCAGCGGCTTTACGTAGCCGATAAATTCCTTGCCGGCGTCGGTGAGCTCGACGCCCTTGCTGTTGCGGATAAATATCGTTATGCCTATTTCCGCCTCCAGTTCTTTCAGCAAATTGCTAAGATAAGGCTGGGCGACGAATAAATTTTTCGTGGCTTTGCTGATCGAACCACACCGCGCGATCTCCAGGACGTACTTGATCTGCTGGAACGTCATGCTCAATCCCCCCGATGCCAGGCATTCACTTTGATAATAGTCGATGGATGTCGGTTAGCCGCGAAAAAGGCTGTTTTTCGTATTTTTAATATATACGTATTTGTTATGGCCGGCAATAGCTTATTCGTATTTATTGATTATCGGCCGGCTGTGCTATATTTGGGGTGAATAGCCATTTTAAACGGGGGGATTCGATTTATGAAAGAAGCAAACCAGGGTTTTGGCACTATCGCGATTCACGCCGGGAACGCCAAGGACAAATCCTACGGGGCGCTTACCGCCCCAATTTGCCAATCGTCAACTTTCGTCTTCGACGACTGCGCCCAGGGGGGCCGGCGCTTTGCCGGCGCCGAGGGCGGCTTTATATACACCCGGCTGGGGAATCCCACGACAGCTATGCTGGAAACCAAGCTCGCCGCCCTAGAGGGCGCGGAGGCGGCCGCCGTGACTTCCTCGGGAATGGGCGCGATCTCCGCCGTTTTTTGGACAGTGTGCAGGGCGGGCGTGCACGTCATCGCGGATTCGACGCTCTATGGCTGCACGTACGCCCTGTTGTCGCACGGGCTGACGCGGTTCGGCGTGGAGGTCAGCTTCGTCGACACCGCCGATATTGCCCAGGTCAAAGCCGCCCTTCGGGATAACACCGTGGCGATCTATTTGGAAACGCCGGCCAATCCCACCCTCAAGATTACCGATATCCGCCAGGTTTGCGATGTCGCCCATAACTTCAACAAAAATATCCGGGTCATTTGCGACAACACTTTCGCGACGCCGTATCTGCAAACGCCTTTGGCCCTTGGCTGCGACATCGTCGTACACTCGGCGACCAAGTATATCAACGGGCACGGGGACGTCGTCGCCGGCGCCGCCCTGGGCGCGAACGATTTTATCAGCGAGCTTAAATTGTTTGGCATAAAGGATATGACCGGCTCTGTTATCAGTCCGCATGACGCGTATCTGGTTTTAAGAGGGCTTAAAACCTTGGAGATCCGCATGGACCGGCATTGCGCCAACGCAAAAATCATCGCCAGGTATCTGAGCGAGAACCCCAAAGTCACAAAGGTGTACTTCCCCGGTCTCGAAACCCATCCGGGCCACGCAATCGCCCAACGGCAAATGAAGGATTTCGGCGGGATGATTTCCTTTGAGGTGAAGGGGGGAAAAGAGGCGGGGATCAACCTGCTGGACAATTTGGACCTCTGCACGCTGGCGGTCAGCCTTGGCGACGCGGAAACCCTGATCGAGCACCCGGCGTCGATGACGCATTCGACATACACCGCCGCCGAGTTGAAAAAGGCCGGCGTGCCGGAGGGGCTGGTACGGATTTCCGTGGGGCTGGAAAATCCGCAGGACATTATCGCCGATCTGGAACGCGGATTTTCGAGGATATAAAAGCGTCATGATGGCTTACTTACAATAACAGCGCAGAAAGACAGCGAGGCTGCCAGGGTGATCCTGGCAGCCTTTTGTTAAACGGTATTTGCCTTTTTTCCGGTACCAAAGAGGGCGGTGAAACATAGTATACGGTGGGTTTTAGTGGTTATGTTTCTGGAAGGAGGGATTTCCAATGGGCCGAGGGTTAGGCAGTTTCGGCGGTTGCGGCAACAGCGGGGTTGTGGTCGTTATCATCATCATCATCCTGCTGTTGCTTTTCACGGGTGAAGGCGAAAACGGTCTGTTCTGAGTTTTGTCAGCTACCGACCGCATGTCAGCAAGAAGGTTGGTTTTCCGATGTCCAGTTTCCTGCGGAAGGGGTCTCAGTCGTCTGGCTGGGGCCCCTTGCCTCGTTACTGGGATCGATCAGCCTGCCGGCAAGGTGACCGCGGGGCGGCAGGAGTCAGGCGCGAAAAAAAACTCCCTCGCCCACTGGCAAGGGAGTTTTGCTCTCCTAGTATCGTCTGTTGTTTTGACTGTAGCAGTCGCGGCAGTAAACGGGACGGTCCTGGCTCGGGCGAAAGGGGACTTGGGTTTTTACGCCGCAGGTGGCGCAGGTGGCGTCGAACATTTCCCGCTGCTGGTAGTTGCCGCCACGGCCGCCGCTGTTCTGCTGTTTGCGGGCCGCCCGACACTCGGGGCAACGTCCCGGTTCGTTGGTGAACCCTTTCTCGGCGAAGAAGTCTTGCTCGGCTGCGGTGAAGACGAATTCGGCGCCGCAATCGCGGCAGGACAGTGTTTTGTCTTGGTTCATATGGATATGGCCTCCTCAATTGTTTTACCCAAATAGTTGATGGAGAATGCTCATTGGGCTTCCCTCTTGAGAAGGTCTAATGAAAATTCAACGGGCCTACTGTATGGGCTCTTATACTATATCCTTCATCGGGCAGGATGTCAAGGAAATTTTTAATATTATTAAGTTAATGGGTTGGGTATATTAATATGAAAAGATCGTTTGCCGGGATTGTTTTAATAGTGTAAAATATATATGAGGAATTTCCGAAAAAAATCAGGTTTTAACGACGGATTTGAATGCCTTACGGCTCATCCGCCGGGGAGGTGGTATCTATGAGTACAACGGGGAGCAGAGTGACGATATTTCTGATGTCCTGCGAGGATCTCGAAAGAATGTTGACAGCCAAATACGGCAAAAAGCTGATGGCTGTGAATCAGGCCCGCCTGGCCAGGCAGAATGAGCGACGGACGAAATGGCTGGGTAATGCTAAATATTGAAGTATGGCCTTCCGAAGACCGATCTATCGATGGCGAAAGGGTCGCCCAAGCCAGGCTGGAGACGGAAAGGGGTGCGGATTAGTCGGTGAAGACTCACGCGGAGATTGTTGCTGTGTTGCGGGCAAGGGAAGGTGCTTTAAAAGCCGAGTTTGGGATTACCGATATGGGTCTCGTTTCAACACAGGCTCACTATAATCCGGTTTCCAGTGTCTGCTTATTTGTGAGCGGGTTGGAGCCCGAGGGTTTTGGGCGGTTAGAATCCTACCTTACCACGGAGTTGGGCTTGGCCGTCAAGGTGATAGAGAAGGCTAAAGCCAACGGGAGCTTCCGGTATGTGTTTACCCGCCCTGACCGCAGGCGGTAAAATCCGGGATAACAAAAGCTGATTGTCGGCTTTAAGGAGGACATATGGTCAACCCGCCGCTGAATGCGTTACTGAAGAAGGTCGATTGCAAATATACCCTGGCGGTTTTTGCCGCTAAGCGGGCCCGCGAGATTACGGACGGAGACAGGGCACTTGTCGATAGCCATTCGAATAAGCCGGTTACAGTCGCGCTGGAGGAAGTAGCCCAGGACAAGGTTACGTATCAGCGGATCAAAACCGGTATTAAGTAGTCGATGCTTGTTGGGGCGCAGCCAGGGTAAAACTAAGAAAATGCGGGAAAGCTAGTATTACTTTGGCCGCGTATATTTGAGCTGGGAGGGGTATTATGAAAGATGCGAGTGAGACTATGAGAGATGTTGCCGGGAAAGACCCGGGGGCTGTGGGCGAACCCGGGGGCGCCAAAAAAAAGAAAACTATCGATGAGATGATCGCGGAATTTAACAGAGACAACCCGGCAAAGAATCCAAAAAGGGTATACCGGGGTGTTTTTTAATTTTCGGCAAGCGGCGCCGCGTAAAGACGCGAATGACGCATATTGATAAAGGAGCCGCGGTAAGACAAAAGGCTGCCAGGTTATTGCCTGGCAGCCTTTGCGCGCGGCGAACGGGGGGACGGTTTTCGGCAAGCGGGAGATGTCATATCATGAAATATGCTATCGTAATTTGAAGGAATTTTCGCACTTTTAGACAATATCTTAGTAGAAACATTGTTTTGTTCGAGTCTGTTGCAAACCCCCAGGGGAAACCGGCCTAAGACAAGTTTTTTGATAGGAGAGAAGAATATGCTAAAGGTTTTTGTCGGCCATAGTGAAGATGCTTTGGCAACTTATGCGGTCAATGAGGTTGTTGAACAAGTCAAATCTTCTCTCGCCGGGGCTCAGCCACGAGCCGGCATAGTTTTTTGCTCGGTTGATTTCGACCATGCCGAGATATTGTCCGTCATCAGGGAGAACTTCCCTGCCATGGCTTTGGCGGGGTGCACTACGGACGGAGAGCTTTCTTCCGGGATAGGATTCGCGGAAGATTCGCTTATCCTGATGGTTTTCGTTTCGGACAAGCTGGAAATATGCGCCGGCGTCGGACGCGATGCGGCCCGTCGTGGCGGGGCGGCGGGGCGGGAGGCGGCGGCGACGGCGAGGGCAGGCCTTTCCCGCTATGTGAAGGAGGAGCGGTTCGCCATAATTCTGACTGATCCGCTTAACGCCGGGGTATCGGACATAGATAAGGGCATTCAGGAAGTTTTCGGACGGACGTTTCCGATCATAGGGGGCGCGTCGGCTGCGCACTCCAAGAAAAGGAAGACCTTCCAGTTTTATAACGGCGAGGTTTTGACCGACAGCGTGGTTATGCTCCTATTTGCCGGGCCGGTCGCTTTTTCCTGCGGGATAATGGGCGGCCATTCGCCCATGGGGCCCAAGGAGCCGGTGACGAAGGCCGAAGATAACGTGTTGTACCGTATTGGCGACCAGCCGGCTGTTGATTACTTTCACAAGTATATCGGCAACTACGATCTTTTCATGAATTACTGTTTGGCAGTGTATGAGCAAGATCGCGACAGCTTTTACGTGCGGAGCGCTCCGTTTTCCGATGTTGACAGAGGCACTGTGACTCTCAACGGCCGGGTGTCCAAGGGTGCCATGGTCCAGATCGGTACGGCGGATAAAAATAGCGTGATCCGGTCCTGCAACGAGTCGATCCGCCGGGCGCTTGAAGCGTATCCCGGCGCTCGACCTGCCGCCGCTTTGTTCTTTTCCTGCGCCGGTCGCAAAATGATAATGGGTACGCAGATAGTCCAAGAGTTGCAGACGGTGCAACGGCATTTGCCTGATATCCCTTTCGCGGGGTTTTATTGTTACGGCGAATTCGGCCCTTTGGAAAAGGGCAGTCCATACTTGTTCCACGGTACTACTTTTGTTACTCTGCTCCTGGGGGCGGCCGAGGAAGATGACGAGGGATAATTCGCCGAACTGTCCGCCAACGGAAGAGAATATCGATTATTTACGGCGGGAAAACCGCATTCTCAAGAAAAAGCTCGCCCGGAGCGAGGCTAATCGGGTGCTGTTGGAGGAAGCACTGGTAAGCCATATAGAGGTTCTGAAAATCCGCAATGCCGAAATTGAGGAGTCCAGGGAGAGAATCCGCCAGTCGGAGGCTAAGTACAAGAACTTGGCTCTTTATGATTCGATAACCGGGTTGCCCAGCCGGATATTGTTTCAAGAGCGGCTAGCCCGCGCCCTCTTGCATGCAAAAAAGACCGAGGCTTCCGTTGCTCTACTGTTTATCGATATCGACCATTTCAAAGCGGTTAACGATCGGGGGGGCCATGAGTCCGGCGACGCGGTGTTGCGGGAGACCGGGAAACGTATTGTCGCTTGCCTTCGCGAGGAGGATACCGCGGCCCGCTTTGGCGGTGATGAATTTGTGGTGTTGCTGGAGGATTTGCACGATAGGCAGTCGGCAATGAAGACGGGCGAAAGAGTAATGGCCGCCATGGCGGTGCCTTTCGAGGTCAACGGCGAGGCTTTTGCGGTGAGTATCAGCATCGGCATTAGCCTGTATCCTTGCGACGGCGAGGATATTGATTCTCTTTTGAAAAGTGCGGATGCGGCGATGTATGGGGTCAAACGGAAGGGCCGTAACGGCTTGCAGTTTTATCAGGGCGGCTAGTCTAGGCCCGCCTGACGGCGGACCTTTTCTGCGTTCGGATACAACGAGCCACCGCAAGACAAAAGGCTGCCAGGTTATTGCCTGGCAGCCTTTTCGCGCGGCGAACGGGGGCGGGAGTTTACTTGTGCCCGGCAAAGCCCAGCAGGATGAGCTTGGTGCCGACTCCGCCGGTGACTACGTCGATGCGGGCGCTGGCGGCGCCGCGGACGGCATGATGTACGTAAACGGACGCGCCGTCGATGTTTTGTTGTTCGTATTCGCCGAGCTCGGACGGTTCGGGTATGCCCCATCGCACGGATGGGATGTCTCGCGACTGAGCCCCGCCTCAACTGTAGCAGATCTGGCTGTCCAGGCCGACGGTGACGTTGTTGCCGCGTTCGGCGATGATCTTCTGCGCTTTCGGCGTCAATCTCAGTTTCATGTTTCCCCTCCTCCCTCTCGCTAAGCGGTTTTGCAGGTCAGCAGGCCCCACCGGTGTGCTTGCGGATGGCCTCGCTCATCCGCCGCAGGCCTTTTTCGACGATGGCCCTGGGCATGGCCAGGTTGAGGCGCACGAAGCCTTGCGCGTTGCCGACGAACAGGCCGTCGCCCCCTTCCAGCAGAACCCCGGCCTGATTGGCGAAAAACATCGGCAGGTCGTCGACCGCCGGCAGGGAACGGTTTAGATCGACCCAGGCCAGGTAGGTGGCCTCCGGTATCCGGCTGACGGCGCCCGGTACGGTGGCGAAGTGGTCGGCGACCAGGCGGAAGTTGCCGTCGAGGTAGGCTTTCATCTGTTCCAGCCAGTCGCCGCCATGCTCGTAGGCGGCCTGGGTGGCCGCGAGCGAGAGCGGGTTGACGCAGCCGATGAGTTTGTCGTGGGCCGCCATTTGCCGGCGCACTTCGGGATCGCGGACGATGACGTTGGAGAACATCAGCCCGGCCATGTTGAAGGTTTTGCTGGCCGCCATGCAGGTGATGAGCCGGGGGTAATCGGGCATGACTTTGGCGGTGGGGATGTGTTTTTTGCCCTGGCGGATGACGTCGCAATGGATCTCGTCGGAGATGAGCCACAGGCCGTATTTCTCGGCGATGGCGCCGACCCGCTTTGTCTCCTCCTCCGTCCACATGCGGCCGGTGGGGTTGTGGGGGTTGCACCACAGCAGGAGCTTAACGCCGGGGTCCGCCGCTTTGCGCTCCAGATCGTCAAAATCGATGGTGAACCAGCCGTTGTCGTTTTTGAGCGGCGAGCAGACCAGTTCGCGGTTGTTGAAGGTGGCGGCGTGCTTGAAGTAGCCGTAGGCCGGGGTGGTGATGAGGAGCTTTTCGTCCGGGGCCACCAGATCGCCGACCAGCTCGTAGAGCGCCGGGATGATGCCGGGCGTGAACACCAGTTGTTCTTGGGGGAAGCTCCAGTCGTACAGCCGGCGGCACCAGCCGGAAAGCGCCCCGTAGTAGGCGGTTTCGAACACCCGGCTGTAGCCGAAGATGCGCCGGTCGACCCGGTCTTTGATGGCCTGGCAGACCTCGGGCGGGGTGGCGAACTCCATGTCGGCAACCCACATGCGCACGAAGTCGTCGTCTTCATAGGGAAACTTCATGTCCGGGCCGGCGCGGAAGATATACTCCCGGAACCCGTCGGTGTTCATGGCGTTGGTGTGGCGGCGGTCGATGATTTCGTCGAAGTCGTATTTCATCCTGCTTCTCCCCTATCCGGCCCGATTTTGGGCATTCAGGCTTTTTCGATATAGCGGGCGATCAGCGTGCCGGCAAGCAGCGACCATACCGGGGCGCTGATATTTAAGACGGTGATATTGGCCAGGGCGATGATGAAGGCAAAGGTGGCGCTGAGTTTCTGCGACGGCCGGGAAAAGCTGATCTGCAGGCTGTTTACAAAGACGCCGAGCAGCGCGAACCCGCCCAGGATGGCGATAAAGGGGCGGGGCAGGGCCTGAATCCAGGGGACAAGCCGCCACGCGAACAGCCCGAAAATGAGGATGACGGCACCGGAAATGACGGCCGCCATGTAGCGTTTTTCCCTGGGGCCCGCTTCTTCACCGGCGCAGACGGCGGTCATCATGCCGCCGATGTTGGCGGACTGGCCGCCGAAAAGGCCGGTGACGGCCGAAAAGAGACCGCTCAGGGCGACAATCCGGTCGACCGGCGGACGGTAGGCGTTTTGCTCCAAAGCGCCGAGCCCGACCGCGCAGTCGTTGCTGAGAATCAGCAGGGCCAGGGGGACGGCGACCGAGAGGAAGCCGGTCAGGCTGAACTGAGGGGCCTGAGGCTGCGGCCAGGCGAAGGCGGCCGCCGTTCCCGCGCTGCCGATCCCATGGGATACGAGCAGGAGGGCGCACCCGGCTACGATCGCCGCCAGCATGGGGGGAACGCGCCTGTGGTTTTTGCTGACATAGAAGAAGACCAGCAGGGCGCCGCCGCCGACCAGCGGGAGCTGGCTGGCGGAGACGATGAAGTTCAGCATGTAGTTGGTGATCATGCCGGCCAGCATGGCGGAGATGATTTCTTTGGGCACGTAAGCCAACAGTTTGGCGAAGGCGCCCAAAGCCCCAACCGCCAGTATTAATAAGCCCGATAAAAGGTAGGCGCCGATGAGCTCCGGGTAGGTGAACTGGCCGGTGACCGTGGCCAGAAAGGCGACGCCGGTGATCGAATGGGCCCCCACGATGGGGATGCGATAGCGCAGCGGCAGAATTATGCCGAGAATGCCGCCGCCGACGTAGATGGCAAAAAACCAGAGGACCGTTTGATATGTGGAGAAGTTCCCTTTCGCCGCCGCCTCTAAAATAATGGCCGGCGGGCCGGTGATCGCCAACAGCGAGGTGACTATTCCTGCGGCAATGTTTCGTTGATTAAGGTCGCGTAAAGGGTTGGCGGAAAGGCTCAGTTGTAATCCTCCTCTATGGCAAAAGCGCGTGCTGTCTTGCGCAGGAAGCTATACCGTAATTATATAAGGCATGTCGTTTTAGCACAAGCAACTATGAAATTTATGGGTTACGCAGGAATTTGCTATTTTCGGCGTGGCCTAACAATAAACAGCCATACTGCTAAAGCAGTATGGCTGTTTATTTTACTTGGGAAATAACGGGGAAGGCGCTCAGTCCTTGAGCGCCCCGAAAGCCTTTTCGCATTCGTCTTTTCCCAGGTAGAAGACGACTCCGTAGCTGTCTTTGATGTTGGCCATGCCGCTCGATTCGTAAACGTCGATGCCTGCCTGGGAGAGCTTTTCGTAGATTCCGGCCAGCGCCCCCGACTCGTCGTCGTCGCCTTTGACCAGCAGGGCGAAGCGCGGACCGTCGATAGCCAGTCCCGCTTCGTCCGCGCCGATTTTCATTTTCCGGCTGTCGTCGGGAAAAAGCGAGAACCGGGTGCGCCCGGCTTCGGCGGGGACCGCTTTGAAGGCTAGCAGGTTGACGCCCGCGCCGGCGAACGCGGCCAGCAGCTTGGTCCCTTCCCCGGCGCTGCCGTCGACCGTTATGTCGTAGTATTCGACTTTTTTAATATCCAGGGTCATTTTGGATTACGCCTCCCATTTTGTGCGCGTGCAGCCGGCGGTCGCAGAAAATACTTGCCTGGCTGCCGATTACATCCTATCATGGTGGTATAAGCTTTGTTAAGTCGATTGTTTGGATGGTAACGATCGGCTTAACCGATAGGTGCGGTGAAATGTATATCAAGAATCTGCAAACTTTTCTCGCGGTCGCCCGCCTGCTGAATTTCGGCGGCGCCGCCCAGACGCTCAATTATTCGCAGTCGACGGTGTCGGAGCATATTCACGTGCTTGAAGAGGAGCTCGGCGCACGGTTGTTCGAGCGGCTGGGCAAGAAGGTTTTTCTCACCGCCGAGGGGAGGAAGCTCCTGCCGCTTGCCGAGCGCACGGTGCGGGACGCGGAGGAGATAAGGGGGCTGTTCAGGGAGGACGGCGGAGTTTCCGGCTGTCTGAATATCGGCGCGGCCGAGTCGCTCTGCGTTTTTTGGCTGCCGCCGCTGTTGAAGGAATACCGGCTGCGCCATCCGCAGGTGCAGGTCAATATCAAGCTTGGCGGCTGCACGGAGCTGCCCCTGTGGCTGCAGCAGAATGTCGTCGATGTGGCGTTCGGCCTCAATGACGATGCCGGGCAGCAGCCTCTTCTGCGGCAGGTCGACCTGTTTCGCGGCGAGACGGCGTTCGTGGCGTCGCCGGAGCACGAGCTGGCAGCAAGAGGGGCGCTGTCCGCCGGGGATTTCGCCGGCCATACGCTGCTCCTGCCGGAAGGGGCCAGCGGGTATCCTACAGCCCTGAAAACGCTGCTGGCGGAAGCGGGGGTCAAGGCGGGCGCGGTGATGGAGTTCGGCAGCCTGGAGGCGATAAAGCTGTGCGTGAAAAGCGGGCTGGGGGTGTCGCTGCTTCCGGGAATAGCCGTCGCCGGGGATATCGGCCGCGGCGAGCTGGTGCAGCTGGCCTGGACGGGGGCCCCGATCGCTTTTCAGGCGCGGATGGTATTTCACCGCGAGAAGTGGCTGTCGCCCGCGCTGGCCGCGTTGGAAAAGGTGGTTTTGTCGTCTTTGTCCGCCGGGGGACTGTCCTGACCGCCGGAGGATGTCTGCCACGGGTCGCGGGTAAGAAAAGCAAGGCTGCCAAGATTTTTCTTGGCAGCCTTTTGGCGCTGCGGGGCGGTGATTATGTCATCTTTGGCCGATGGTGACAGGGAGAAAAACGGTTTTGCCGTCGCGGTAGACCAGCAGGACGACTTGTTCGCCGCTTGCCGATTTCATTACTTCCTGCTTTAATGCGTCAGGGTCGTTGACTTTTTGCTTGCCGTATTCGAGGATGATGTCGCCGCGCCGGAGCCCCGCCTTGTGGGCGGGCGAGTCTTCGACGACCGAGCTGACGAGGACTCCTGCGGGTTTTTCAAGCCCGAAGTAGCCGGCGAGTTCTTTGGTTACGGGCTGCATGTAGACTCCCAGCCACGGCCTGGACACTTTTTTCCCCTGGATAAGCTGGTCCAGCACCTGGGTGACGGTGGAGCTGGGGATCGCGAAACCGATGCCCTGGGCCTGGGCGTTGATGGCGGTGTTGATGCCGATCACTTCGCCCTGGAGGTTGATCAGCGGGCCGCCGCTGTTGCCGGGGTTGATCGAGGCGTCGGTTTGCAGGAGGTCGGTGAACTGGTTGCCGTTGATGTTGATCGGTCTGCCCTTGGCGCTGATGACGCCGACCGTGACGGTGTGGTCGAGTCCGTAGGGGTTGCCGATGGCTATGACCCAGCTGCCGGCCTCCAGTTTGTTGGAATCGCCGAATTTCAGGGTCGGGAGATTGTCGCCGGCGTCGATTTTAATCACCGCCAGGTCCAACTGTTCGTCGGAGCCGATCAGTTCGGCGGGATAGGGCTCTTTTCTGCTGGTGAGGTAGACGTCGATTTTGGTGGCGCCGCTGACGACGTGGTTGTTGGTGACGATGTAGCCGTCTGGGGAAACGATGAAGCCCGAGCCCAGGGCCTGGGCTATTTCCGGCCGGGCTTTAAACTGGTCGCCGAAGAATTCCCGGAAGAAGGGGTCGTTGAAAAACGGGTCGTCCTGCCGGCGCGTTTTGACCTCGGTTTCTATTTTTATAACAGCCGGTCCTGTCTGTTTGACGATGTTCTGGATGGTGCCGGGCCCGAGAAACGGATTCGGCGAGCCGGCCGGCGAGACCTGCGCGGCGGCGACGGGCGAGGATTTGGCGATGGAGACGGATAGATGGTATTTGTCGCCCAGAGCAAGGCCGGCAGTCAGGGCTATTGTTACGAATACCAAAGCAGCGCCCAGCAATGTTTTTCTTGTGAACTTCATAACATTTTACCTCCTGCCATAATTATTAGTTGATACTTTTTATTTTAGCAAAATTGCCACAGGCCCGCAAAATGACGAAGCGGGCCTGCTGCCGGAGTTAAGCCGCCGTAATCGCCGGGCCCGGCCTTATACGGGAAATAAGCGCACGAGAGAAGAATCGCCCGGGAGAGCCGGGGCGCGCCGCCGGTCAGGGAGCGGCGAACAGCCGATAGGCCGGCAGGGCTACGCACCCGAGGCTCAGGCCGAAAACGAACAGCGCCCCCGGTCTGTTGCCCTGCCTCAGCAGCCACAGCCCGTACGACAGGGCATGAACGCCCGTGCAGAGCGCCGCAAGCAGATAAAGATAATTCATTGACCCTCCTCAGTCCGCGCCTGCGCCCGGCTTGACGGGCGAGGTGCGCCACATCAGGCCGAACCTGCGCAGGCGGGTTTCCACCCGGACCTCGACGCTGGCCGTTTTGTACAGTTTCTCAAGGTTAAGGCCCTTCAGCTCCTGATAGTATCGCAGATGTCCGCGGACGTAGCGGCCGAAGCCGAAGACGTCGCTGCCCATGGCCTGCGTCCGGCGGATAAAATCCCAGATTTCCTCGGTGACCAGGGCGGAGACCTGCTTTTCGAGCAGTTCGCGGTATTCGTCCTGCTCGTAGTTGATCCCGCTGGGGTTGACGATGATTTCGCCTTCGAGGAAGAGGCTGATCTTGATCGCCTCCCGCCCGCCGGCCAGGGCGACGTCGATGCCGGGCGCGGCGCCGTTGCGGAGGGAGACCCGGATTATCTTCTCCGGCCGCAAGGGGTCGGCGAGGGAATAGATGTTGTTCCTGGCCTTGTTCTGCAGGGTGGCGAGGGTGCGGACCTCCCTGGTGCCGAGGACGCCCACCATCCGGTCGCCGGAGAAAACGGCGATGCCGGCGAATTCGGCCGGGTTAGCCCGGCCGGTCCTGGGTATGTCCCCCGCGAGGTAGGTGTCTGTTCTGCCTACGGAAGGCCGCTCGCCGACGGGCCTGTCCCGGCCGGTGAGGGGGTTGATGGCGACGTAGGTGGCGAAGGCGGACCGCCCGGGGTTCTTGAGGCCGAGATAGACGTCGTGGGCGTCGGTGCGCAGAAAATAGTTGTTGTCCTGGGCGCTCAGGGCGAAAGTCTCGAAGTATTTGGACAGCAGGTAGTCGATCCGAGGCGAACTGGCGGCGAGAAAGTCCGCCGCCCTTCCCTTGGCGACGTATATCTGGACGGTGCCGCGAAGCTCCCGGTAGCGGACAACGGGGTCGAGCACCGCGGCGATGCCTTTGCGGGCGAGCTCTTCGCTGACGACGATGGCTTTCAGGTGGGAGATGTTGGTGTAGCGGGAGATGCTGGAGGCGAGGAGGTTGCGGCTCTCGCCGGCGTTGGTCGCGATGTTGCCGTACAGCGCCCACGGGCCGGACGGCGCCGGCTGGCCGCCGCCCTGCGCCGACCCGACGGCGCGGGATACGGCGACGACATAGGTGAACCCGAGTTTGTCGCCGTCCGCCTGGTCGACGCCCATGGCGGTGATAAAGGCGATGTCCTCGGTCTCGCGGGCGCCGTAGCAGCCGGCGAGGAGCGGGCAAAGGAGCAATAGGGCGGCGAAGACCAGCGCTTTACGCCTCATTTCCGCCCCCCCTCCCGCCGCGCAGACGCCAGGCGGCCAGCAAGATCAAGGGCAAGCCGAAGGCGACGTAGGTCTGGATTGTGCCCTCCAGCATGAGGGTGAGATGGTTGGTGGTGGCGGCGTCGGGGATCAGCATGGCCAGCTCGACGGCGATGATGGCCAGCGGGAAGACGAGCGGCCGGACGGAGGGCAGGCCGAACAGCCGCGCGGACAGGTAGACGGCCAGAAAGAGGAAGAAGGCGATGATGGTCATGCCGTAAAAGGCCCAGATGAGGATAAAGAAGCTCTCGATCCGCTGGACGAAGCGGTTGAGGTACACGAGGCGCGTAAGCTCGAAGAACGGCAGGAGCTTCTCCGTCCCCACGGCCACGCTGAAAACCCCGGTGTAGACGAACAGGGTGACGGTGCGCACCGTGGTGCCGAGCGCGACGCCGATGACAGCCGCCTGTTTGAGCGTCCTGGTGTTTTGAAAGGACGGCGCGAGGATGGCGAGGATGAAGGTGCCGAGGAAGACGCCCGTGGTGCCGAAGCCGATTTTCACCACCGGCAGGCCGCTGCCCAGCCATGGCATGACGTTGTGGATGTCGAACCGCTCGTAAAGAGCGAGAAGGATGAGCGCGAAGCCGGCCATGCCGAACGTGAGGACGATTTTCGCCGCCCGCGCCAACGATTCGATGCCGATGCAAACGGCGATGGCGGCCATCAAGGCGAACCAGCCCATCGCGACGGCGATGTCGAGGTAGGGCAGGGCCGTGAGGAGGGTGTTTTCGGAGTACTGGCGCAGTTGGAGCACGCAGTTGCCGAAGAAGACGAGGATGAGCAACGCGGTCAGGAGATTGCCGGCGGCTTTGCCGAGGAGCCTGACCGCTACGTCGTACAGGTCACCGGGGACGCGGTCGAGGATGTAGATCAGGACGAATACCATCGCTAACGCGCTGGGGCCGGTGATCAGAGGCGTGAGCCAGCCGCCCGTCGCCGAGCGTTCGATGACGATCGACCAGATCGACAGGAAGAGCGGCGTGATGCCGGATATGAATACGAGCACGACTCCTTCGGCCACCCCCATCCGGCCCGGCCTATAGCCTGTCATCGGCATCGCCTCCTTCGGTCCATTCGCGACTTACGGGCGGCTGACGCCGCCGGTCGGCGACATTCAGCTTGTCGGGACGCCGCTCTTGGGCGAAGGGTGGCCCAAGAACGATGGTATCGCCGCCGGCCGCGGTTCGGGGAGCGACCGGCGCGAGCAGCGGCACGCCGAACGATTTGAGCGAGCATACCAGGACCAGGCCGGTGAAGACGAGCCCCGCGACCCCCAGCAGCCCCAGCACCGCCGCGGCCAGCAGGAAGGCGAAGCGCGCCAGCCGGATGACCATGCCGAGACGGTAGTCGGGGATGCCGAAGGAGGCGAGGGCGGTGATGGCGACGATGACGACGGTGACCGGGCTGATGAGGCCGGCGAACACGACCGCCTGGCCGAGGATGATGCCGCCGACGACGCCGATGGTCTCGCCGAGCAGCCCCGGTTTGCGGATGCTCGCTTCACGCGTGAATTCGAAGGAGATTTCCATTATCACCACTTCGACGATCGACGGAAAGGGTATTTTTTCGCGCGCCCCGGCGACGGTGAGGAGGAGTTCGGTGGGCATCGCCTCGGGGTGATAGTAAACGAGGGCGATATAGAGGGCGGGAAAGAGCACCCCGATGCCGACGGCAGCCAGGCGGAGCAGGCGCATGAGCGTGCCGGCCGGGGGTTTGAGGGCGAAGTCCTCCGGCGAGTGGATGAGGGTGAAAAGGCTGATCGGTACGATGAGTGCGAACGGGTCGCCGTCGACGAGGATGGCGACCCGGCCTTCGGCCAGGTGGGAGGAGACGCGGTCGGGCCTCTCGGTGGAAAGGGTCTGCGGCACGGGGATGCGGGGCTGGTCCTCGATGAACTGCTCGAGCGTGCCGGCGGTGATATAGTCGGTGCTTATGCCGCCTACCCGCCGCTTTACTTCGGCGACAAGGCGGGGGTTGGCCACCGACTGGAGGTACATCACCGCGCATTCGGTCTGGCTGCGGGTTCCGAGGACGAAGGTTTCGGTGACCAGGTCGCGGGACCGGAGCAGCAGTCTGACGAGGGCGACATTCATCTGCAGGGTGTCGGTGAAGGCGGACTGGTTGCCGCGGACGGTCTGCTCGATCTGGGGGCGGTTGACGGTCCGGTGTTCGAAGCCTTTGGTAAACAGGAGCGCGGCCCCGGCGGCCCCGTCGACGAACAGGGCGGTGTAGCCGCCGCTGACCCCCTTGACGACCGCCCGGAAGTCGGTGACCCGCAGGGCCTGATCGTTGGGCAGGTGACTGGTGAGCAATTGCGTGAAGACGTCGCCGCCCAGCTCCTTCACCTGGAAAAGCGGGGCCATGACTGTCGCGGTGATGTCCTTGGGGTCGACAAGCCCCCTGGTGAAGACCAGCATCGCCTGGCGAGGCGGATTGGCGGGCAGGGCGAATTCCCGGAGGATGATGTCTTCGTTGTCGGGGAGGCGGAAGAGCTCGCGGACGATGAGGGCGTTTTCCCCGAGGCTGGCGCTGACGGACCGCTCAAGCAGGTCGCCGCCGCTGTCGTAGGCGAGCAGGACGGGCGCAAGCTCCGCCTTCCTGGCTTCGAGGATTTTCACCTCTTCTTTCAACGCCCTGATCCCGGCGGGGTCCGGTTCCCGGCTCAAGGCCGCCTGCGCTTCGCGCATCCTGGTTTCGAGCTCGCGGGCGTAGCGGAGAAGGGCGGCGAGTTCGCCGGCGGATTCGGACAGGGCGGACGGCGCGGGCTTCCGGGGGGCGCTTTCGTCGAGGACAAAACGGTCCGGAGGCGACGGCCGGTACAGCAGCGCATTTTTCAGGGCAGAGATTAAGATCGTCAGAAGGTTTTTCACCCAGGTCACACCTTATGCCAGTATGTGGGTAGTATTCCTGTTTTATTCCCATCCATGCGGCGCGGGCCGCGACAGCCGCGCGCCGTGGCCGGAAAAGGGTCTTGCGGACGATCAAGGAGGCTCCGCCAGCAACGGCGAAGCCTCCTTAACTGCCCTACCCTATTCTGTTGCTTGCTATATTTTGAACTCGCCTACCGCCTGCGTCAGTTCCGCGGCCATTTTCGCCAGGGCCTGGCTTGAGGCGGCGATCTCCTCCATGGTTGCCGATTGCTCTTCGGTGGCGGCCGATACGTTTTGAGCCTGGTCGGCGGTAGCCTTGCTGATGACGTCGATCTCCCGCACCGAGGAAACGACCTGCCGGCTGCCGCCGGCCATCTGCTGGATGGCGGCCGATATTTCCCGCATCTGGGTCGACGCTTCGTCGACCGATTTGTAGATTACCTGGAAGGCACGGCCGGCGTCGTTGACGACTTCGGCCCCGATCCGCACTTCCCTGGTGCCTTCATCCATGGCGACAACGGCGCTGTCGGTGTCGCTCTGAATTTCGGCGATTAGTTCGGCAATCTGCTTGGCCGCTTCCTGGGACTGCTCGGCGAGTTTGCGGACTTCTTCGGCGACAACGGCGAAGCCGCGTCCCTGTTCGCCGGCCCTGGCGGCCTCGATCGCGGCGTTGAGGGCCAGCAGGTTGGTCTGGCCGGCGATGCCGGCAATGGTGTCGACGATCTGGCCGATTTCTTTCGACCGCTCGCCCAGTTTCGCGACAACCTGGGCCGACCGGGTTACTTTTTGCTCGATATTTTCCATCTGGGCGATGGCTCTTTCCACGGCCTGACTGCCGTCCTGGGCGGCGCCGGCCGATTGGGCCGAGGTGCCCGCGACCGCGTTGGCGTTGGACGCGATCTGCTGGATCCCGGCGGACATCTGCCCGACGACCGAGGCGGTATCGTCGACGGCCCGCATTTGCTTTTCCGCGCCGGCTGCAACGTCGGTGATGATTTGGGCCACCTGGTTGGCCGCCAGGGCCGACTGCTCGGCGCTGGCGGTGAGCTCCTGGCTGGAGGCGGCGACATGTTCGGTGCTGCTATGAATGCGCACAATCAGGTCGCGGAGGTTGTGCACCATTGCGTTGAAGCCGGTGGCAAGCTCGGCGATCTCGTCGCGGCCGTCGGCTTGCGCCTGGACGGTAAGGTCCCCGTTGGCGAGGAGGTTAACCTGATTGGCAAGGCTTTCGATCGGTTTTGTTATCCGTTTGACGACGATGAAGGTGACGACGATGACGATGACGACGGAGATGACCGCCACCAGGATGAGCAGCCACCGCAGGTGGGCAAGGGGCGAAAAGACGACGTCTTCCGGGACGGTGATCGCCAGTATCCAGCCTGTGGGCGGCACTTTCTGGAATACGGTCAGCATGGCCGCGCCGTTTTGGTTGTGGCGGACAAAGCCCTGGCCTTTGTCGATCATTTCCCGGTAATAGGCCGAGGCGTTCTTGAGGCTGTCGTCCTTGAAGATGTTTTTGTTCACCAGCGCAGCGTCGGGATGGGCCAGCATCAGCCCTTTGGCGTCGAACAGAAAGGCGTAGCCCGCGCCGTGCATGTTGATGGTCTTTATATTGTCGACGAGTGTCTGCAGCAGTATGTCGGCGGCGATTATGCCCCGCATCTGCCCGGTCGCGCTCTTGAACGGCATGCCGACGGAAACCGCCATTTTGTTGGTGACCTGGTCGAGGTAAGGGTCGGAAAATACCAGTTTGCCTTGAGAGGCGGCGGATTTATACCAGCTACGGGTGCGGGCGTCATACCCCGCCGGCGGTTTCCAGCCGCTCCCGTCCACCAGCTTCCCGTCGGTCGAGCCGAAATATACGTCGGACAGTTCTTTGTCGACTGTTTTGTAGCCGGCGAGCATGGGCTCGGTGATCCCGTTGTCGCCGAGTGAGCTTTGCAGCGTTCCTGCGGTCATTTCCAGCATCTTGGCCTTGCTTATGAGCCAGCCTTCAAGTTTGTTGGCATGG
This sequence comes from Selenomonadales bacterium 4137-cl, assembly GCA_032334055.1. Taxonomy (NCBI): domain Bacteria; kingdom Bacillati; phylum Bacillota; class Negativicutes; family Acetonemataceae; genus Anaeroselena; species Anaeroselena agilis. Next base: position 2,347,050 of record JAUOZS010000001.1, read on the forward strand.
GAATTTACCGTTGCCAGCATTTCGGCGTTGATATCCGCGGTTATCTGGTCCTTGGCGAATATGAAACCGGCAACAGACGAAAGGAGAAGAATGAGTACCGCCATTGTTGAAAAAGTGATTGTCAGTTTTGCCTTCAAGCTCAAAATAATCGCCCCTTTGCTGAAGTGCTTCCCGGTGTTGCCACGGGTGGCCGCATACTACTCACTTTACCATAATATAAAGAATTAGACAAAGAAACTTCTACCAAAAGACATAAAACGCCATTCGCAGAGATTTTTCCGGCGAATAGAAAACCCCTTCCGGCCTTGTTCGGCTAGGAGGGGCTGTCGCCGGTCCGAGGGGGGGCTAGGCTTTCTCGTCCATGCGGACGGGGGCGGGCCGGGCGGCGTAGGCGCGGGTCACTTCGTCGGGCTGCCGGTCGATGAGGAGCTCTTGTTCGCTTTTGGGCCCGGCGCTATCCGGCGGGAGGGCGCGGAAAAAGCCGCGCGCCGCTTCGGCGGAGGGGAAGATGGCGAACAGGCCGGTGAAGCCGGTCATGTCGAAGATTTCGAGGATGCCGGGCTTGAGGGAGCATAGGACGAGGCTGCCGCCGGCTTTGGCCGTCCGCTTGAGGGCGGAGAGGAAGACCCGGAGGCCGAGGCTGGATATGTATTCGGTGGCGGCGAAGTCGCAGATTATGCCGGTGCGGCCGTCGTCGAGCAGGCCGTTGAGCAGGTTTTCCAGCGCCGGGGCGGTAGAGACGTCGATGCGGCTCGCCAGTTCGACGACGGGGATGCCGTCCAGGTCGGTTATCCGCATGCCGTTTCCCCTCCTTGGGCCGCGACCGGCGCGCCGGTGGCGGGGATGATGAGGACTTCGCTGTCGGCGAGCTTAGCTTCGAGGCCGGCTTTGATCCTTTCGATGCTTCGCTGGACCTGGCTCATTTTCAGTTCGCCGTCGAATTCGAGGAAGAGCTGAACCGATGTTTTGTCCGCGTCCCGCCGGAGACGGACGGCGTGGCAGTCGGCGTATTCGTCGAAGTGGGCCGACAGTTCGCGGAGGACCTCGACCCGCAGGGCTTCGTCGTGGTCGTAGTAGCGGTAGAGGCCGGTGAGCCCGACCGCGTCGAAGGCTGCGCGCACTTCCGGCCGCATGAGGCAGAAGGCCATCTGCCCCTGGGCGCGGTGGAGGTCCCTGAGGACCGCCAGGAGCATGTCCAGGGCGGCCTGGGGGACGGCCGCGGTTTGGGAAAAGTTGCAGAGGATGTTGCGTGTTCCCGCGGCGATGAGTCCGCGCAGGGCGGTTTCGAGGGCGGCGACGGCGACGCCGTCGAGGTTGGCCGGCACCATGACGACTCTGGTGGCGCCGAGCGCGTGTATCCCGATATCCAATACACCAGCCTCCCGGATGTGGATTTGCGGCGGCCGGAGCTTCGGCGAAGGGCCGGCCGCGACGGTATAAGATACCAATTCGACGCGACGCGGCGTTGTCCTGTCGGGCGGCGGACGCCGGCTTTGTTTGCCGCGGATGGCGGCCGCGCGGGCGGGCCGGCGGGAAAAAAGGATGCAAGCGAAGGCCGCCGGCGGGGAATGCTAAGGAAAAAGTACCGGGAGGGGCTTATGGAACGCGATGTGACGCCAAGGCTTACGTGCGCGGAGGTCGGCTTTTTGTGGGACCATTATATGGGCAATTCGCTCAACATCGGGATGCTGAAGGTTTTTCTCGCCAAGGTGGAGGACAGGGAGGCCGAGATGGTGCTCCGCTACGGTTATGAGGCGGCGCTGAAGATCGACGCGGCGATATTGGCCATCCTGACGAAGGCGGGTTATCCCCGCCCGCAGGGGTTCACGGACGCGGATGTGGACACGGCCGCGCCGCGCCTGTTCGAGGATACGGGCTGCCTGTACTACGTGAAGCGGATGGTAAAGCTGGCCTTGCCGGGGGCCGCCGAGGCGCTGGTGAACTCACAACGCCAGGATGTGAGGGCTTTTTTCTCGATGTCGGCGCGACTGGGCGAGGAGCTGGACAACCGGGCGACGCACGTGCTGCTGACGAAGGGGCTGTTGGTCCGCCCGCCGTATCTGCCTGTCCAAAAGGAGACGAAGACGGCGAGAGAGGAGTTCATGGGGAGCGTGCTGGGCGGAAACCGGCCGCTGCTGGCGATCGAGGCGGCCCACGTTTTCGGAAATATGATGAACAACCTGTTCGGCAACCACGTGGTGGCGGCCTTCAGCCAGGTGGCGCGGGCCAAGGAGCTGCGGGAGTATTTTTACCGCGGGATGGAGATCGCGAACAAACATATCAAGGTGTTTACCGATACGCTCCACGATTCGGGGCTGAAGGCGCCGTCGACGTGGGACGCGATGCCGACGCTGTCGAAGACGCCGCCGTTCTCGGACCGCCTGATGCTGACGCTGGTGACGGGCGTGACGGCGATGGGGCTGGGCCACTACGGGCTGGGGCTGGCGGCGAGCATGCGGCAGGACCTGGCGGCGATGTACGCGCGGCTGATGACGGAGGCGGGGATGTACCTGACGGACGGGACGGCGCTGCTGATCAAAAGCGGCTGGCTGGAGGAGCCGCCGGGGGCGCCGGACCAGGCGGCGCTGGCGCTGGCGGAGCGGTAGGGATAGGCGAAGCGGCCGGGGAAACCCGGCCGTTTTTTGTGTGGGGGATGTTAAGGTAAGCGGGGCGATGGCCTGCCCTATTTTCAGTCCACCCTGATGTCGTCGACTTTTTCGAAGAATTTGTCGACTTTGCCGGGCGGGCCGGAGATTTCGAAGTCGTTGAGCCATTTGCCCTTGCCGGCGAAGCGCGTTTCGACATGGGAGAGGCTGACGCCGGCCGCGTCGGCCAGCCGCCGGACTTTGTCGACCGGCATGCCGGTGGTCAGCGCCTTGGTGGTCGTGAGTTTGCGCATGAGGCACCCCCTGGGGATGAAATACCGTTCTTATTTTATCATACCGCGGCGGGACGAGTATACGCGGATGGTGCTGAAGCGGACGGATGCACCAGGCGAATTTTTTGGAATATTCTGGAGGAAATGGTGAATTTATGACGAAGGTTATAGATTATTATCGTGTTGGGAGATGTAGCCATGGATTGGAGCCGGCTGGTCGGCGACGAGGCGAGCTACCCGCTCGAACACAGGATACTAAACACGGTCCTGCTGATCGGCATCCTTATCTCGCTGGTCACCGTCGGGTCGAATTATCTGCTGGGGTTCAGGCTGCCGATGCTGCTGAGCGTGGTGGGCTGCGTCGTCCTGGGGGCGTCGTATTACCTGTCGGTGGCTAAACGGGCGTACCGGGCGGCGCTGTTGCCGGGGGTGGGCTTCGCCTTCGCCACTTTTCCCGCCCTGTGGATCGCCAACGACGGAATTTTCGGCTCGGTGCCGTTCTATATCATAGTCTTCGCGGCGATGATTTCGGTAAGCGTGCGAAACGTGCGGTGGATTTTCGCCCTGGTCGGCGGCATGGCGGCGGTAACGGTGGGCCTGATGGCGACGGAATACTATTTTCCGCAGGTTATCGCTACAAATCCGAACCGGGGCGAATTGTTCATGGATAATTTCATCGGCCTGATGGCGGCGGTCGTCGTCGTCACCACGCTGTATGTGGTCATCCTTAACTACTACCGCCGGGAGCACCGGCGGGCAACGGACTATCTGGTGAGGCTGGAAAGGCAGGAGATCGCGCTGGAGCTGGCCCGCCTGGACCGGCTGAACCTGATCGGAGAGATGGCGGCGAGCATCGGCCACGAGGTCCGCAACCCGCTGACGACGATCAAGGGTTATCTGCAGTTTTTCCGCAATAAGCAGGAGTATTCCCGCTACTGCGAGCATTTCGATCTGATGATCGGCGAGCTGAACCGGGCGAACGCGATCATCACGGAGTTTCTGAGCCTGGCGAAGAACAAGCGGGCGGCGCTGGCGCCCTGCAACCTCAATCAGGTTCTGGAGCGGATATTCCCCCTGATCCAGGCGGGCGCGCTGGCGGACGGCAAGGAGCTCGCGCTGAAGCTCGGAAAGTCGCAGCCGGTGGAGGCGGACGAGGGCGAGGTGAGGCAGCTGGTGCTGAACCTGGCCGGGAACGCCCTCGACGCGGTGGAGCGCGGCGGGAGGGTGACGGTCGGCACGTACCGGGACGGCCGGCAGACGGTGCTGTTCGTGAGCGACACCGGCGGGGGAATCCCCCCGGAGATTTACGCCAAGCTGGGGACGCCGTTCGTGACGAGCAAGGAGAAGGGCACGGGGCTGGGGATACCGATCTGTTTCCGGATCGCGGAGCGCCACGGGGCGATGATCGAGGTGGACACCGGCGCGACGGGGACGACGTTCCGGGTGAGGTTCCCGGCGACAGGGCCGCGGGAGACGGAACAGGCCGGGGCGTAGGGGCCGCAGGGAAAGACGATTCGGGTGCCGCCACACGCTTCGGGTTGGGAAAAAGAAAATTTTGCGGGACAAGGATATAATTGACTGGTCAGTCATTTTTTTGTCACACTTCCAGATTATACTGAGGCTAGGGTCAGATAATCGCGGGAGGGATGAAGGATGAACGGGCTGGTCAAAAAGGTGATAGTGTATTCGCTGGTGGGCTGCCTGCAGCTCGGGACGGGCGCGGCGGCGGTGGAGGCGGCGACGCGGCACGACGACGACCGCCAGCGGCATGAGCAGCGGGACGACAGGCGGTACCAGGAGCAGCGCGAGAAGGAGCGCCGCCACCAGGAGGAGCTGCGGCGGCAGCAGGAACAGCGCGAGCGGGAGCGGCGCCATCAGGAGGAGCTGCGGCGGCAGCAGGAGCAGCGCGAGAAGGAGCGCCGCCACCGTGAGGAGATGGCGCGGCACGAGCGGGAGATGCAGCGCCGGCAGCACGAGAACGAGCGCGAGTGGCGCGAGCGGCAGGCGCGGGAGAATGAGCGGCACGAGCAGGAAATGCGCAATATCGGGATAGCGGTGGTGCTGCTGGTGATCCTGGCGTCGCAGGGAGATTAGCGGACAGCCGCAGGCGAAAGGACTTCCCACGGAAGTCCTTTTTTGCGTTCTTCAAAGGTATGACGACCGGCGCGGATAGAGAGGCGCGGGCGGCGGGAAATATAGATGGTGAGGTTATAGAAATCCGGCAAGCCAGGGCAGAGGACGATGAAACCTTATCAGGCGCAGAAAATGAATCCCCGCAGGCCAAAAGGAGTCATGAATTCGCTGGCCACGAATTATTTCCACCTGCGCAACCCGTGGACGATAGCGTGGTGGTCGGCGTCGTATCCGGGCTTCGGGCATATCAGCATGGGCAATTACGTGAGCGGCTTTCTGCTGTTTTTCTGGGAGATGACGGTCAACACCAAGGCGAGGGTGAATCTGGCCATCCTGTACAGTTTCACGGGACGGTTCGAGCTGGCGAAGGAGGTCGTCGACAACCGCTGGCTGCTGATGTATGTGCTGGTGTTCATCTTCGCGGTGTGGGACAGCTACCGGCTGGCCATCCAGTTTAACCAGCTGTCGCTCCTGGCGGACAGGCACGGGCAGACGCTGCCGCCGGTGAGCATGTCGTTCATGGAGATAAATACCCTGGACCGGCGCGCGCCGTGGGTGGCGGTGGCGTGGACGGTCGTGGCGCCGGGACTGGGGCATATCTATACCCACCGGATACCGACAGGGTTTTTCCTGGTGATCTGGTGGATGGCGATCGCTTATCATTCGCACCTTTTCGAAGGGGTCCAGTATTCGGCGCTGGGGCTGTGGGAGCAGGCCAAGGCGGCGGTCAATCCGCAGTGGCTGATGTACCTGCCGTCGATCTACGGGTTCGCGGCCTATGACGCGTACGTGAACACGGTGGAGTACAACCGGCTGTTCGAAAAGGAGCAGGACTCGTTTTTCAAGGAGAAGTATCAGGACCCCGATTTCAGGATGCCGACGGAGGAGGCGGCGGATATGTATGTAACGGCGTCGTTCGAGCACTCGTTAGAGCTGGAGCTGGCGATCAGCGAACTGGAGCAGATGGGGATCGCGCCGGCCAGTATCTGCGCGGTCCCGATGAACGCGCCGCAAGGGAACGTGAGGATGTTCGACACCATCCACCGGGCGGACGGGCTGAGCATGTTCGATCTGCCAACGGTGCTGGGGACGATTTTGATGCTGTTCGGGACGATGTGGGGGTTCATGTGGACGTGGGGGCCGATCGTGTGGAGCCTGATCGGGCTGTTCGCGGGCGGGGCGCTGGGGTTCGCGGCGAAGTATCTGCTTTACAGGGTGTACGCCCGGAAGCCGCCGCCCGGCAAGCTTACGGAGGTGGTGCTGATCGTGGGCTGCCGGCGGGCGGAGGCGGAGACGGTGGAGCGGGTGCTGGCCGGCCATTGCGCGCTGAGCATCGGCCGTAAGGAGTAAACGGTGAAAGATAAAAAAAGAGACTCGCCGGTAATCGGCAAGTCTCTTTTTGGTTATTATTCAGCGCCCGCGATACCGTTCCCGGTATGTCCATACCCGCTTCTCGCAGGTGGGTGTCCTGGCCGTGTTTTTGCCATCCGCTCAGAGGCGGCCCGACAGCCGCACGGGCACCGGACTCCCTTTTATTCAATGTAGGTTGGACATATTCGGGTGGCGCGTATCCCAGGCATTTTCGCCAGGTGACGACATGAGTAATCTTAGCATAGCGGCCGCCGGGAGGCAAGGGCGGCTATCGGCCGCGGGACGCATCCGCCCCTCTCCCTCCCTGCCGCGTGCGGCCGGACGCTTTTATGCGCCGGGATGCGCGTGTTTTTCGCACAGGTAGGTGACGATGAAGGGCGGGGTGCGGTCGGCGCGGAGGAGGGCGAAGCCGGCTTTTTCGAGGAGGCCCTGCATTATCCAGTCGAGGGTGGGGTGCTCGTCGCGGAGGGTGGTCGCGGTGTCGCGGGCGACTTTTTCGCCGCCGGCGGCGGCGATGGCGTCGACGACGCCGGCGAAGTAGCGGTCGAAGTCGCCGGTGTCGGACGGAAGGACGGCGTCCTGGAGGAGGAGGCGGCCGCCGGGCCTGAGGAGGCGGTGGACCCTCGTAAGGGCGATGTGCTTCCAGAAGTCGGGCAGGTGGTGGAGGGCGAGCTGGGAGAGGACGGCGTCGAAGGAGGCGGCGGGGTAATCGCAGGTGAGGAAGCCGGCCTGGGCGAAGGCGATGTTGGCGATGCCGCGCTGCCGGGCTTTGGCGGCGGCGCAGGTCAGCATTTCGCCGGAGACGTCGACGGCGTGGACGGCGGCGCAGCGGGCGGCGAGGCCGAGGGCGGTTTCGCCGGTGCCGCAGCCGAGGTCGAGGAGGGTGTCGGCGGGGCCGAGGCCGAGGCTGTCGCCGATTTTGGCGACTTCGCCGGCAAAGTCGCGCATTTTCCGCATGTAGGCGTCGTAGGCTTCGACTTCGCCGGCGGAGGAGAAGTCGACGCCGGAGTGGCGCTGTTCGTCGTAGCGCCAGCGCGGGTCGGGAAGCATGGCGTTCACCTCTTTCCGGGTTATGAAGGGAAGGCTCCTGACGGTCTGAGCCGACAGGAGCCTCGGGAGGGGGTAATATGCTAGAGGATGATTTTGAAGAACAGCGGCAGGTAGACGACGGCCGCGTAGACGAGCAGCAGGGCGGTGAGGAAGGGGATGACCGAGCGGCTGATCTTTTCGATCGAGACGCCGGAAACGGTGCTGGCGACGTAGAGGTTGATGGCCACCGGCGGGGTGACCATGCCGATCGCCAGACCGAGGACGATCATGAGGCCGAAGTGGATGAGGTCGACGCCGAGCTGTGTTATGAGGGGCAGGAAGACCGGCGTGAGGAGGATGAGCGCCGAGGCGGTCTCCATGAAGAAGCCGGTGACGAAGATGACGCAGTTGACGAGGAGCAAAAGGACGAGTTTGTTGTCCGACAGGGCGAGGATGCTTTCGGCGATGAGCTTGGGGATCTGCCAGTTGGCGAAGATCCAGCTCAGGGCCGAGGATACGGCGATGATGAACATGATTACGGACATGGTGATCGCCGAGCGGGCGAAGATGCGGAAGATGTCCTTCCAGCCCATGTCGCGGTAGACGAAGACGGCGACGATGAGCGCCCAGTCGACGGCGATGACGGCGGCTTCGGAGGGGGTGAAGTAGCCGGAGAAGATGCCGCCGAGGATGATGATCGGCGTGAGCAGGCCCCAGATGGCGTCGGCGAAGGTTTTGCCGACGTTTTTGAGCGAGAAGGGGGAGCCTTTGGCGTAGTTCTTTTTGTAGGCTATGTAGAGGCCGACGGCGATAAGCGCGAGCCCCATGAGCACCCCGGGGACGAAGCCGTTGAGGAACAGCTTGGCGACCGACTGGTCGGCGATGACGCAGTAGAGGATCATCGGGACCGAGGGTGGGATGACGACGCCGATGCAGCCGCCGGCGGCGATGAGGGCCGCCGAGGAGGGGACGTCGTAGAGTTTTTTGCGCAGTTCGGGGATGAGCGGGGTGCCGACGGCGGCGGTGGTCGCCGCGCCCGAGCCGGAGATGGCGGCGAAGAACATCGACGCGAGGACGGCGACGACCCATAGCCCGCCTTTGAGGAAGCCGAGGATGGAGTCGGCGAACTGGACGAGTTTTTCCGATATCTTGCCCTGGGCGAGGAGGTCGCCGGCGAGGATGAAGAAGGGCACGGCGACGAGGGGGAAGGAGTCGGCGCCGGCGAACATCCGCTGCGGCAGGACGAGCATGGATACGTCCTGGGTGACGAGGATGACGACGGCGGTGAGGCCGATGGCGACGGCGATCGGCAGGCCGAGGAAGAGGAGCACGAAGAAGGTGCCGAACAGGATGCTTATCATGCCTCTCCCTCCCCGGTCGCGACCCGCCGCACCTGGCCGGCGATGCCGGCCAGGGCGTGGATCATCATGATCACCATGCTTATCGGGATGCTGTAGTAGATGTATTTCATCGGGATGCCCATGGCGGGGGATATCTGGAAGACCTGCAGGCTGATCATTTCGATGCCGTAGTTGGCGGCGGCCGCGAAAAAGACGAGCGACAGCAGGTAGGACAGGGTCACGAACAAGGCGCGGATTCTTTTGGGAAAGGCGTCGATCACGAAGGTGATGGCGATGTGGTTGCCGCGCTTGTAGGCCAGGGTGGCGGCGAAGAAGGTGCCCCACACCAGGAGGTAGCGGGACAGTTCCTCGCTCCAGGTCAGGGCGGCGAAGAACACCCGGCAGATGACCTGCAGCGTGGTGACGACGACCATGGCGCACATGATGAAGACGACGAGTCCCAGGGCGGCCCTGTCGGTGTATTCGCTGACGGCGTTTAGCAATGTTTCAAGTTTCGCCATCGCGGTCCCTTATTTCTTCGCTTTCTCGATGTCTTGCAGCAGGGAGCCGAATTTCTGGCCGTATTTGTCGTAGACGGGTTTGACGGCCGACTGGAAGGCCTTGCTGTCGGGCTCGATTATTTCCATGCCTTTTTCTTTGAGGGCTTTCAGCTGACCGGCCATCTGCTCGGCGTTCCATTTGCGCTCATGCTGGGCGGCTTCCTGGGCGGCTTTGACGATGATGGCCTGGGTGTCTTTGTCGAAGCCGGCGAAGATTTTCTTGCTCATGAGGAAGAGGGCCGGGGCGTAGGTGTGCTTGGTCATGGAGAGGTATTTCTGGGTTTCGTTGAGTTTGAAGGCGTAGATGACGTTGACGGGGTTTTCCTGGCCGTCGATGGTGCCCTGCTGCAGCGCGGTGAGGGCTTCGGTCCAGGCCATGGGAACGGCGTTGGCGCCGAGGGTTTTGAAGGTGTCGATGTAGACGGGGTTTTCCATGACCCTGATCTTGAGGCCCGCCATGTCGGCCGGCGATTTGACGGCTTTTTTGGAGTTGGTGAGGTTGCGGAAGCCGCGTTCGGCGTAGGCGAGGCCTTTGAGGTTGATGGCGTCAAGTTTGGCGAGGACTTTCTGGCCGACTGCGCCGTCGAGCACTTTGTAGGCTTCTTCAGGCGAGGCGAAGAGGAAGGGCATTTCGAAGACGGCGAGCTCGGGCAGGAAGTTGGCGACGGGGCCGTTGGTGATTACGCCCATGTGGACGGTGCCGAGCTGCATGCCTTCGATGAGGGTGCGCTCGTCGCCGAGGGAGGCGTTGGGATGGATTTCGACTTTGACCATGCCTTTGGTGCGCTGTTCGACGAGTTCTTTGAATTTGAGGGCGGCGATGTGGAAGCCGTCTTTTTCGTTTACGACGTGGGCGAGTTTGATGGTTTTCGGTTCGTTTTTGGCGGGGGCGGGCTTGGTGCCGCCGCCGCAGGCGGTTACCAGGAAGGTGACGGTGAGGAGCAGGGCGACGACGAGGATGAGTTTGTTTTTCGACATGGGGGGTTCCTCCTTTAAATTGTTATTGCTGGGGCGCCTTCAAGACGGCGCCGGTGCTGGCGGATGTGACCATGGCGGCGTATCTGGCCAGGTAGCCGCCGGTGACTTTGGGGGCGGGCTTTTTCCAGGCGGCTTTGCGTTTGGCGAGTTCGGCGTCGCTGATTTCGACGTTGAGGCTGCGGCCGGGGATGTCGAGTTTGATGACGTCGCCGTCGCGCACGAGGCCGATGGGGCCGCCGCTCATGGCTTCGGGGGAGATGTGGCCGACGCAGGCGCCGCGGGTGGCGCCGCTGAAGCGGCCGTCGGTGAGGAGGGCGACTTTGAGGCCCATGCCGGCGATGACGGCGGTGGGGTTGAGCATTTCTTTCATGCCTGGGCCGCCCTGGGGCCCTTCGTAGCGGATGACGACGACGTCGCCGTCTTTGATTTTTTTGCCGAGGATGGCGGCGATGGCGTCGTCTTCGGAGTCGAAGACGCGGGCAATGCCTTTGAAGACGAGCATGTCGTCGGCGACGGCGCTTTCTTTGACGACGGCGCCTTCGGGGGCGAGGTTGCCTTTGAGGATGGCGATGCCGCCGGTCTTGCGGTAGGGGTCGGCGACGGTGCGGATGACTTCGGGCCGGGCGATGGCGGCGTGTTTGATCCGGGTGGCGACGGTGCCGGCGACGGTGACGGCGTCGGTGTGGATGAGGCCGGTTTTGGCGAGTTCTTTCATGACGGCGTTGATGCCGCCGGCTTCGTTGAGGTCCTGGAGGTGGTGGCTGCCGCCGGGGCTGAGTTTGGTGATGTAGGGGGTTTTGGCGCTGATGGCGTCAAAGAGGCTGAGGGGCAGCTCGATGCCGGCGTCGTGGGCGATGGCGGGCAGGTGGAGGACGGTGTTGGAGGAGCCGCCGATGCCCATGTCTACGGCGATGGCGTTTTCGAAGGCTTTCTGGGTCAAGATGTCGCGGGGTTTGATGTCTTTGGCGATGAGGGTCATGACGGCTTCGCCGGCTTTTTTGGCAAGGGCGCGGCGGGCGCCGAAGTGGGCGGCGGGGATGGTGCCGTTGCCGGGCAGGCCCATGCCGAGGGCTTCGGTGAGGCAGTTCATGGTGTTGGCGGTGAAGAGGCCGGCGCAGGAGCCGCAGCCGGGGCAGGCGGCCCGTTCGAGGCTGTCGAGCTCGGCGGCGGTGATTTTGCCGGCTTCGAAGAGGCCGGCGGCTTCGAATGCCTGGCTGACGCTGATGTCTTTGCCCTGGTGGCGGCCGGCGAGCATGGGGCCGCCGCTGACGACGACGGCGGGGATGTTGACGCGGGCCGCGGCCATGAGCATGCCGGGGACGATTTTGTCGCAGTTGGTGATGAGGACGAGGCCGTCGAAGCTGTGGGCGACGGCCATGGCTTCGATGGAGTCGGCGATGAGTTCGCGGCTGGGGAGGGGGTATTTCATGCCGTCATGGCCCATGGCGATGCCGTCGCAGATGCCGATGGCGGGAAATTCGACGGGGGTGCCGCCGCCGGAGGCTACGCCGAGTTTGACGGCGTCGGCGATGTCGCGGAGGTGGAAGTGGCCGGGGATGATTTCGTTGAAGGCGTTGACGACGCCGACGAGGGGTTTTTTGAGGTCTTCGGGGGTGTATCCCATGGCGTTAAAGAGGGCGCGGTGGGCTGCGCGGGTTGAGCCTTTTTTGACGATGTCGCTGCGCATTTGATCCTCTCCCTTGTTTTGGTTTTGGTTCCATATTACCGGATATTGTCCGATAATTATTTCAATTATTTGTGGAAATTTTGAAAAATCGTGCGTTAATGGACAGGGATGCGGACCGGCGAAACTGTGTTTTTTTGCGCGGGGGTTTAGCGGCGGCCTGAATTTTTTCGGTACTGGAGCGGGGTCACGCCGTTTCTGTTTTTGAAGCAGGTGGTGAAGTAGGCGGCGTCTTTGAAGCCGACGCGGCCGGCGATTTCGGTGACGGACAGGTCGGTGGCGGCGAGCATTTCGCCGGCTTTGGCGAGGCGCTGGTCCTGAAGGTATTCGACGACGGAGCGCCCGGTGAGTTGTTTGAAGGTGCGGCTGAGGTGGAACTGGCTGAGGTAGACGGCTTGGGCGATGTCCCGGAGTTTGATGGGGGCGTCGAGGTTGGCGCGGATGTATTGTTCGACTTTGGCGACGAGGGGCGGCTTGCGGCCGGCGTCGTCGGGGGCGGCCGCGGCGGCCGCGGTTTTGACGATGAGGGCGGCGACTTCGGCGGGGCGGACGGGTTTGAGGAGGTAGTCGGCGACGCCGGCTCTGAGGGCGGTGCGGGCGTAGTCGAATTCGTTGTAGGCGGAGACGATGACGACGTTGGCGCGGGGGTTGTCGGCGAGGATGGCGGCGGCGGCTTTGAGGCCGTCGCAGCCGGGCATGCGGATGTCGAGGAAGACGAGGTCGGGGCGGTGCTCGCCGGCGAGGCGGACGGCTTCGAGGCCGTTGTCGGTTTCGAGGCAGGCGGCCACGGGGAGGCGTTCTTTGGCGACGACCATTTTAATGAAGGTGCGGACGGTGATTTCGTCGTCGGCGACGAGGATTGTGATGGCGCGCATTTCAGTTACCGCCTATCGCCGGGAAGGTGAGTTCGACGGTGGTGCCCCGGCTCTTTTCGCTGTGGATGGCGAACCGGTACTGGTCTTTGAAGTAGTACTGCAGCCGGTTTTTGACGCTGGCGAGGCCGATGCCGCCGCCTTTGCCGGCGGGGTCGGCCTGGGGATCGAAGCCGAGCCCGTTGTCGCGGACGCGGCAGTGGAGGCTGCGGCCGCGGCGGCGGACGGTGATGGTTATGGCGCCTTCGCCGTCGCTGAGTTCGAAGCCGTGGACGATGGCGTTTTCGACGAGGGGCTGGAGGAGCATGCAGGGGATGAGGGTTTCGTCGAGGCCGGGCTGGATGTCGAAGGCGACGCTGAGCCGGCTGCCGAAACGGGATTGCTGGATGTGGAGGTAGTTGTCGAGCATTTTGAGTTCTTCGCGCAGGGGGATGAGTTCTTCGGTTTTTCTGAGGGTGAAGCGGAGGAGGTCGGAGAGGCTCCAGACGAGGTTGGCGACTTTTTCGGCGCCGTCGATGTAGGCCATCTGGGCGATGGTGTTGAGGGTGTTGAAGAGGAAGTGGGGGTTTATCTGCGACTGGAGGAGTTTGAAGTCGGCTTCGCGCAGGGCTTGTTCGAGTTTGGCGGAGGCTATCTGTTCTTTGACAAGCGATAGGCGGCTGTTGTCGAGTTCTTTTTGCCGGAGGGCGGCGGCGGACATTTCGGTGATTAGGCTGGCGACGGCAAAGGTGGCTTCGGCGGCGGCGTAGAGGCGGCTTTTGGGCTCGATGCGGATGGCGGTGGAGCCTGCGAGGAGGTCGCAGGCGGGGATGGCGTAGCGGGCGGCTAAGGCGTCGATGGTGCGCTGGAGTTCGTCCTGGTCGGGTTTGTTGAGGTAGACCTGGCCGCAGCGGATGTAGCCGATGACGGTGGCGCCGTCGAAGATGGGGATGAGGATGCTGGCGACGTTGTTGCAGCATTGGAAGAAGTGCGGGCCGTGGGTGCGGCCGATGGCGCCGATGACCCGTTCGACGTAGGGGCGGCAGTGGCGCCCGCCGCTGGCTCCGTCGAGGAGGGCGCAGAAGCGGGGGTAGTTGTCGGCTTTGACGACGGTTTCGCCGGCGGTGTCGATGATGGTGAGGCTGAGGCCGATGGCTTCGGAGAGTTTGTTGAGGAGGCCGCGGATGACGTCGAGGTCGAGGAGGGCGCGGATGTCGGCTTCGCCGCCCGTCGGGCTGGCGGACGGGGGCTGGGCGAGGAGACGCTGGAATTTGGAGGGGGTGTAGACGATGATGAGTTTGAGTTCGTCGTCGGTGTCGTTGATGACTTTGTGGCGGGTGTAGGGGTGGATGTGCTTGATGTCGCCGGGCTGGAGGCGGTAGGTCTGGTCGTCGATTATCTGGGCGCCGGCGCCGGAGACGACGTAGATGACTTGTTCGTCGCCGGAGTGGAGGTGTTCGTCCTGGGTGGTGCGGGGGTAGAAGGTGATGAGGCCGACGCTCATTCTTTCGATGTCGAGGTTGCCGGGTTCGACGAACCAGAGGATGCTGCCCCATTCGAAGTATTGGCTTTTGCCGAGTTGGCTGATTTCGGGCATCGGGCTTGCCTCCCTCCTTCCGGCCCGGCGGGCCTGTCTGGCGCTTCGGGGCCGCGGCGATAAGCCGCCGGCCTAACGAAAAAGACCGGATGCGCGATCCGGTCTTGGCGTGGTTTGCGGATTGCGTCGGTTATTTTATCATGAGTTTCGGCATGTAGAGGACGATTTCGGGATAGATGGTGATGAGGGCGGTCATGGCGAGCATGATGAGGAAGGACGGCATGGCGTAGCGGGCGATCCGGAAGAGGCTGTCGCCGACGAGGCCGTTGATGACGAAGAGGTTGAAGCCTACGGGGGGGGTGATCTGGGAGAGTTCGATCATGATCACGAGGTAGATGCCGAACCAGACGGGGTCGAAGCCGGCGGCCTTGATAAGCGGGGCGGCGATGGGCAGGCTCATGACGATCATGGAGAAGCCGTCGAGGAGGCAGCCCATGATGAGGTACATGACGGATAGGATGGATATGAGGGTGTAGGGGGATACGCCGAGGGTGGCGATGTACTGGGTGATGGCGGCGGGAATGCCGAGGTAGCCGACGGCGACGGACAGGAAGGAGGCGCCGGCGACGATGAGCATGATCATGCAGCAGGTTTTGACCGAGCCCATGAGGGCGGAGGTGAAGATTTCCCGGTCCAGGCTGCGGGTGATGAAGGCGAAGAAGAGGGAGCCGAGGACACCTACGGCGGCGGCTTCGGTGGGGGTGGCCCAGCCAAGGTAGATGCTGCCGAGGACGAGGACGATGAGGAGGACGACGGGCAGCAGCAGGGGGATGGATTTGAGGCGGTCGTCCCAGGTGTAGGCGTTGTCGCCGCGGGGGGCGAGTTCGGGGTTGAGGAGGCAGCGGACGACGATGTAGCCGCTGAAGGCGGCGGCGAGGATTATGCCGGGAATGATGCCGGCGATGAAGAGTTTGCCGATGCTGACGTCGGCGACGATGCCGTAGACGAGCATGACCATGCTGGGGGGAATGAGAAAGCCGAGGGTGCCCGCGCCGGCAAGGGAGCCGAGGCAGAGCCCGCGGTCGTAGTTGCGTTTTTCAAGTTCGGGGAGGGTGATTCTGCCGACGGTGGCGGTGGTGGCGGCGGAGGAGCCGCTGACGGCGGCGAAGAGGGTGCAGGCGCAGATGTTTACGTGCAGCAGGCGCCCTGGCAGGAAGTCCATCCAGGGGGAAAGGCCTTTGAAGAGGTTTTCGGAGATTTTGCTTTTGAAGAGGAGTTCTCCCATGAAGATGAACAGCGGCAGGGCGATCATGGTGGAGCCGCTGGTGCCGTTCCAGACGATGTTGGCCATGACGGCCATGGGGTCGACGCTGGTGAAGAAGAAGAAGCCGATGGCGCCGATGATGAAGAGGGATATGCCGATCCAGACGGTGGTGCCGAGGAAAAAGGCCAGACAGACAAGTAGTATGAAGGATATTGTCAAAACGTCCATATGGGTTCGCCTCCCCTATTGTTAGATAAACGGCGCATCCGGGTCACCGGCCCAGGGTGCTGGACTCGGCTTCGCCGGTTTCGCCGGTGCGCAGTCTGATGAGCGACCGGCAGATTTCGGCGGCGAACTGCAGGGTGAGGATGGCGGAGCCCAGGGGCATGAAGAAGTGAGGATACGCCAGAGGGGTGGCGGATATCTGCATCGAGCGGGTGCCCGTTCTTATCGAGTCGAAAAAGAATTCGTAACAGTTGTAGGTGAGGATGGCGCAGAAGATGAAGCCGACGATGAAGGCGTAGAGGTCGACGAGGTTGCGCGCCCGGCCTTTGACGATTTCGTGGAGGAAGACCATGCGGATGTGGCTTTTGTCCCTGAGGGTGTAGGCGAGAGCGAGGAAGGTGAGGGCGGCCATGAGGTAGCCGGTGTATTCTTCGGTGATGTAGAGCGTTTTGGCGAACAGGGTGCGGATGACCATCTCGGCGCAGACGAGGAGGAGGGCGACGATGGTGAGGATGCCGGCGAGTACGCCGCCGTAGAGGGAGAGACGGTCACAGAAGCGGATGAATGACTCCATGGCGAACTCCTTTCCTTCAGGGGAAAGAACCGGCGGCCCGTAGCCGCCGGTTCTTCGCTGCCTTTTACTGACGACCGACTTTTTTGTTGAACTCTTCGACTATTTTCTTGGCTTCGGGGGGAGCGGTCTTTAGCCAGTCTTCGCGGATATTCTTGGTGACTTTGGACAGGTCGTTGAGGAATTCTTTGCTGGGTTTGACGGTGGTTATGCCGTTCTTGTTGGAGACGGCTTCTTTTTCTTTGTCGAGTTTGGCGACTTTGTCCCACATCTCTTTTTCCATGTCTTTGCCGAGTTTGATGAGGGCGTCCTGGGTGGCTTTGTCAAGTTTGTTGAATTCTTTGAGGTTGACGGTGACGAGGTCGGTGGCCATGGTCACGTTCTGGGGGGAGTAGTATTTGAGGACTTCCCAGAATTTGGCGTCGACGGCGGTGGGGGTAGAGGTGAGGACGGAGTCGATTACGCCGGTGGCCAGGGAGGAGTAGACTTCGCTGAAGGGCAGCGGGTAGGGCGTGCCGCCGACGGCCTGGACGACGAGACCGCCGTTTTTGTCGTAGGTGCGGGTTTTGAGACCTTTCATGTCGTCAACGGATTTTACTTCTTTCTTGGACCAGATGCCGGCAGCCGGCCAGGGGGATATGTAGAGGATCTTCTGGCCCCATTTCTTTTCGGCTACCTGGTCAAAGTAGGGACGGGCGATGTCGTTGAGGATTTTGCCTTCTTCGAAGTTCTGGATGAGGAACGGCAGGGTGACGACGTTGAACAGCGGTTCGTCGCCGGCAACGCCGCTGGTCAGCATGTCGGACATGGGCACGAGCCCGTCGCGGACGATCTTGAGGAGTTCGGGGCCTTTGTAGCCGAGGGCGCCGCCGGCCTGGACGGTGATGTCGACCTTGCCTTTGGTGGCTTCTTTGGCCTTTTTGGCGAACTCCTGGAGACCCTGGGTCTGATGGTTGTTCGGCGGCCAGACGGAGTTGGCGACCCATTTTACGGGTCCGGCGGCTTTGGGCTCGGCCTTTTTGTCGCCGCCACAGCCGGCCAGCGCCAGGGAAAGGATGACGACGGCGGCCAGGGCCAGGGTGAGGAAACCGGTTTTGCGGAACGAAAGCATGTGTTAACCCCCTTCTAATATGGTGGTGCCTGTCGCGCGCCTTTGCCCTGCGGTGGAGGCGGCCCGGGGCGCGTCCATTTTTGCCTCCCGGATACCAGATGCTGGAAATCGAAAACGCATTGCTATACACTATTTTAGGCTATCCGCGGCGGTCTGTCCACAGGACTGTAATAAAAAAATCGCCGCACACGCATAAAATACACAGTAGTGCGTCACGGACGAACCTGCGCGGCGGGACGCATCCTTTACTCCCCTTCCCCGGGCAGGCTTTGCACGGCGCCGTCGCGGCGCCGCCAGTCGATGTAATGGGTGATCGACACCCGCGGGGCGCTGCGGCCCGTTATTTCGCCGTCCTCAAGGCTGAATGCGCTGTCGTGCCCCGGCAGGATGCGCCTGGCGAGGCCGGCGATGCGTTCGAGGCTGGCGAGGGCGTTGTCGCGGGAGTCGAAGCATAGCGCCGGGTCGCGGTGGTGGTATTCGCGGGGGTTTTTGAGGGCGTCGCCGGCGATGAGTGTGCCGTCGGCTTCGCGGAGGAGGCCGAGGCAGCCGGGGGTGTGGCCGGGCAGTTCCAGCACCCGGAGGCCGGGAGCGAGGGTGTCGCCTTCGCCGACGAAGTTAAGGCGCCTGCCGGCCAGGTAGCCGAGGTAGGGCTTGGGCACGAAGGTGTCGCCGCGCTCTTCAGGTAGGGATGAGTTGGCGTAGGCCCATTCTTTGCGGCCGAGAATTAGCGCGGCGTTGGCGAACAGGTCGGCGTTAAGGCAGTGGTCGAAGTGCAGGTGGGTGAGGAAAACCTTTTTGACCGCCAGCGGGTCGATGCCGCGGGCGGCCATTGCCTGGAGCAGTACGGCCCGGTCGCCGTGGCTGCCGGTGTCGACGATCAGCCAGCCGTCACCGGTTTTGAGGGCGACGACGTTGCACCAGCCGAAAAAGCCTCGGTCGGCTTTGGCGGGAAACCCCGGCAGGAGTATCTCGATGCCGGTCATGACGCACCTCCTGGTTGTTGCGGTGAAAGTGTTCGCCTTATTCTTCGCCGAAAGGATAATTTTTCCTGCCGGAATTGCCTGCGGCGGCTTTAGTGCCGGGCGTAGCAGTATAGGCAGTTGAAGCCGCAGGTCTGGGCGTAGCCCCCGATGTCGACGCTTTTGGTGCAGCCGCAGGCGGCACGCTGGCCGCCGTCGCGGGCGCGGGAGGCTTTCTCGCCGGCAAGGGCGGCGAGGAGGTCGCCGTCGACGCACCGTCCGGGGACGAGCCCGGGGACGGCGGCGAGGAGGGGCGAGGCGCAGGAGCGGAGGGTGAGGCCGTGGGCGGCGGCGATTTCGGCGAGGCGGGTGAAGAAGAGGGTGAGAAGGTTGTCTTCGAGGGGTACGAAGCCGAGGTCTGCCGCGGCCGCGAGGCGCTTTTTTACGTGGGGGTAGAGGGCGATGTGGGAGGTGGCGAGGCGGCAGGACCGCATGCCGAGGGCGGCGAGGTCGCGGCAGAGGCGCTCGAAGGCGGCGAGGCGTGCCCGGCCGGGCTTGGCGGGGTCGGGCCGGAGTTCGCCGCCGGTGGAGATGATGACGGGGTCGAAGCGGATGGTGAACTGCTCGGGGCGGTGGCGGGCGAGGAGGCCTTCGAGGGTCCTGAGGGTGGCGGCGTAGGGCGGCACGCCCGGCTCGAGGAGAGGCGAGTAGTTGTTGACGGTGTAGTGGAAGTAGAGGTTGTAGTCGGCGAGGCGGCCGGGGTCGGCGAGGATGTTGGCGAAGTCTTTGCTCCAGAGGACGACGGTGTGGACGCTTTCCGGGCGGAGGTCGACGCGGTAGCTGGCCGCGGGGAAGCGGGGGTTGACGACGACGGCTTCGCCGGCGCGCAGAGCGTCCTGCAGCCAGCGGTAATGGAAGCGCGGCAGGTCGGTGCGGCGGGAGGCGGATATGACGGTTTTGAGCTTGGCGGCCATGCTGTTCCCTCCCTGTGGTGCGGATGGCGCGGCGCGTGCCGGGAGGCGGACGGTGCCGGCGTCGACTGCGCGGGCGCTGATTTGATTTTATACTTGCGGGCGGGTGTATGCAAGCCGTTTACTATCCGGGAGAGTTGTGGTACATTGGAAGGGAAATCGTTGTCCGTCCATAAGGAGGAGCTATGGAAAAAATTCGCATCGTCATCGCCGACGACCACGCGGTGCTGCGCTCCGGGCTGAAGGCGATGCTGAATTATTCGCCCCAGTTCGAGGTTGTCGGCGAGGCGGCCAACGGCCTGGAGGCGCTGCGCCTGTTGGAGGAGCTGCGCCCGGATGTGCTGATCCTCGATTTGTCGATGCCGGGGATGAGCGGCGCGGAGTGCGTCAAGGAGATCCGCTACCGCGGCCTGCCCTGCCGGGTGCTGGTGCTGACGATGTACGACGACGAGGCGTATGTCAAGGAGGTTATGCGCGCCGGCGCGGACGGCTATATGCTGAAGAAGTCGGCCGATACCGAGCTGATGGAAGGGATCGTGAAGGTTCACGCCGGGAAGAAGTATTTGAACGAGTCGCTGTCGGAGAAGCTGCTGGACAGCTTGCTGCGCGCGCCTGCGGAGGGGCCGGACCGCCGCGACCCGTATGTGCTGCTGTCGGCCCGCGAGCGCGAGGTGCTGCGCTTCCTGGCCCAGGGATACACGAACAGCGAGATCGGCGCGGCGCTGTCGCTAAGCACCAAGACGATCGATACTTACCGCTCGCGGATTATGCATAAGTTGAACGTGCACCGGAAGTCGGAGCTGGTTAATTACGCGGTCCAGTATAAGCTGATAAATATGTGATTAGTTTCTCAAGGTGTAGGGTTTTCTCTTATGACGGCCTGCAGGTTATCCCTACGGAATTTTACTGGATATGCCTGATTTACTTCTGGTCTGACAACCAGGACAATTAATATGAAAAGGTGTCTTATTTTTCATAAATTTGCGTAAAGGAGCAGGGAGAATATGCAGAGTGGGTTGATCGATTCTTTAAAGGGGATCGTCGGGGCGGAGCATGTCCTGACAAGCCAGGAAGATCTGTTGTGCTATTCGTATGACGCCACGCCGGGGTTCTCGCATATGCCGGAGGCGGTGGTCATGCCGGGAACGGCCGACGAGGTGGCTAAGGTGCTGGCCGCGGCCAACGAAGCCAAAATCCCGGTCTATCCCCGCGGCTCCGGAACGAATCTTAGCGCGGGAACCGTCCCCCTGAAGGGCGGGATCGTGCTGCTGATGACCCGTATGAACAAGATCGTGGAGATCGATACCGCCAACCTGATCGCGGTGGCCGAGCCCGGCGTGGTGGTGGGCGACCTGAACAAGGCGGTGGAGGAGTTCGGCCTTATTTATCCTCCCGATCCCGGCACGGTGGCGACGGCGACGCTGGGCGGCACGGTGTCGGAGAACGCCGGCGGCCTGCGCGGCCTGAAGTACGGAGTTTCGAAGCATTATGTGATGGGCCTGGAGGTGGTGCTGGCCGACGGACGGATCCTGAACACCGGCGGCAAGACGGTGAAGGATGTGGCCGGCTACGACCTGACGAAGCTGTTCACCGGCTCGGAGGGGACGCTGGGGGTCATTACGAAGATAACGGTCAAGCTGATGCCGGCGCCCGAGGCGCGCAGGAGCATGCTGGCGACGTTCGCCAAGCTGGACGACGCCGGGCAGGCGATCGCGGCCATCATTGCGGCGAAGATCATCCCGGCGACGCTGGAGATTATGGATAACGCCACCGTCCGGACGGTGGAGGATTACGCGAAGGTCGGCCTGCCGACGGATGTGGAGGCTGTGCTGCTGATCGAGGTGGACGGGATCGCCGAGGTGGTGGAAAAGGACAGCGCCAAGGTGGTCGAGGTGCTGAAGGCCAATAACGCCGCCGAGATCCGCGTGGCCCAGGACGCGGCCGAGCGCGACAAGATCTGGGCAGCCCGCCGCGCGGCGCTGCCGGCGCTGGCGAAGCTGCGGCCGACGACGTTCGTGGAGGACGCGACGGTGCCCCGCAGCAAGGTGCCCGATATGATCCGCGCGGTTAACGAGATCGCGGCCCGCCACGCGGTGACGATCGGCACGTTCGGCCATGCCGGCGACGGCAACCTCCATCCGACGATTGTGTGCGATATCCGCGACGACGCCGAGATGGACCGGGTGTATAAGGCGATGGACGAGATTTTTGCGGTTTCCCTTCAGTTGGGCGGCACGCTTTCCGGCGAGCACGGCATCGGCGTGGGCAAGCTGCGATATATGGAAAGCCAGTTCGGCCCTGCCGGGATGGCGGCGATGCGGGCGATCAAGAAGGCTCTCGACCCCAACTGTATCCTGAATCCGGGAAAACTTGTCGGGGAGTGTTTGTAATATGAGCGACGACAATAAAAAGCTGCTGGCCGAGCTTGAGGACGCGCTCGCCAATTGCATGAAGTGCGGCAACTGTATGGAGGTCTGCCCGATCTATAAGGAGTTCAAGACCGAGTCGACGGTGGCCCGCGGCAAGATCGCGCTGATGGAGGCGGTGCTGAGCGGCCAGAGCGAAATCACCGCCGGCTTCGACCAGCGGATGGCGATGTGCGTGAGCTGCAAGGCGTGCACCGCGAAGTGCCCGTGCGGTGTGAAGGCCGACGAGTTGATCATCAAGGGCCGGGAGGCGATCGTAAAGACGCGCGGCCTGCACCCGATCAAGAAGGCGGCGTTCGCGCTGCTGAAGGCCCGGCCGCTGTTCGATTTCGGCCTGCGGATGGCCGGCGTATTCGGACCGCTGGCGTTCAAGAAGCTGCCCGGCCGCCTGGCGACGGTGGCCCGTTTCCCGATGCCGGGGCTGGACCGCAAGCGGATCATGGCGCCGATAGCCTCCACCCCGCTCCGCAGCCAGGTCCCCGAGGTGGTGAAGGTCGATAATCCGAAGCTGCGGGTGGCGTTCTTCACCGGCTGCACGATCAATTATATATATACCGATGTGGGCCAGGCGGTGCTGAACGTCCTGAAGGAGAACGACGTGGAGGTGACGCTGCCGGCGCTGCAGCACTGCTGTGCGGTGCCGGTGCATATCTCGGGCGACATCGAGCTGGCGAAGGTGTTCGCCAAGCACAATATCGAGACGTTCGAGCGCTACAACCCGGATTATATCGTGGCCGCGTGCGGCTCGTGCACAATGGCGTGGAAGAAGGATTACCCCGAGATGTTCGCCGACGACCCGGAGATGAAGGCGCGGGCGGAGAAGCTGGCGGCCAGGACGTACGAGATCAGCCAGTTCCTGGTGGATGTGGTGAAGTTCCGCCGCGACAACCTCGGCGAGGTGAAGGCGAAGGTTACGATGCACGACCCGTGCCATATGGCGCGCGGCATCGCGGTGACGGCCCAACCGCGCGAGGTGCTGAAGGCCATCCCGGGGCTGGAGTTCGTGGAGATGAAGGAGCCGGCCCGCTGCTGCGGGGCCGGGGGGTCGTTCAGCCTGGCGCACTATGACGTGGCCCGGACGATCAATGACCGCAAGCTGGCCGATATCGCGTCGACGGGCGCGGATACGGTGGCGACCGGCTGCGGCATGTGCCGGATGCATATCACCGACGGCCTGGTGCAGAGCGGCCGCAACGAGCAGGTCTTCCACACGGTGCAGCTCCTGGACCGCGCGTACAAAGCGGGCAAGAAGGACGAGCCGAAGAAGGCGAAGGACGAGTTCCACTTCCATTAAGATGCCGCAAGCCCCCGGACCGAGGTCCGGGGGCTTTTTGTATGAAATTTGCACTGGGTCAACGCAGCGGCGTATTGACTTAGGCCGTTCAGATGCCCTCAGATGCAAGGCGCACCGGAGGATGACGCCACCGTTTCCTCCGCGACAATGTTTATATAGGTGGTTTGCGCAGGATTGGTTTAACAGTATCGCGCGTACACGTAAGTACGCTGAGGATGTCAGCCGAGGAGCAAGTGCGCCCCTCTTAGCGCTTCAGCGGTTAGAGGGGCGGCCTGCCCCTTGCGGGTACGCCGCAGATGGGGGCATATCAACGGCCGTGGTTCTTTTCTTTGAGGGGGACTTCGGCGGTAATGGCCGTCCCCGCCCCGGGGGCGGTCTGGATGGCGAAGGCGCCGTCGAGGAGGGCTACCCGCTCGCGCATGCCGTGAATGCCCAGGCAGGCGCCGGCGGCCGCCGTCTGCAGGGAGGCGATTTCGAAGCCTACGCCGTCGTCGGCGACGGTGAGGCGGAGCCGGCCGCGGCTTTTTTTGAGGGCGACGCGCACCTGGCCGGCCCGGGCGTGTTTGACGATGTTGGTGAGCGCTTCCTGGAGGATGCGGTAGAGGGCGATTTCGACCTCGGGCCTAAAGCGCTCCCGCGAGAGGCCGGCGAAGTCGATATCGACGGGCAGGCTATACTGGTTGGCATAGCTTTCGATGTATTTGTGGGCCGCGGCTACGAGGCCGAGGTCGTCCAGAAGGACGGGCCGGAGCTCGACGGCGAGGCGGTGGACGTCTTCAAGGGTTTTGGCGGCGAGGTCGCGCATGGCGAGGACCCGCGCCCGCTCCTCCCCCCCTCCCATCTGCTCGGAGAGGACGCGCAGGCCGACGATGATGGAGGTAAGGGCCTGGCTGGTTTCGTCGTGGAGTTCGCGGGAGATCTTGCGGCGTTCTTCTTCCTGGACGGCGATGATTTTGTTGAGGAAGATGGTCTGCAGTTCTTCTTTTTCCTGGAGGGCGCGAACGAGTTTTTCCTGGCGGGCGCTCGACTCGAGGGCGGCCTGGACGAAGCGGGCCGCCAGGCGCGCATAGGGGGCGGCGGCTTCGGGCTCGCCGGTGACGCCGATAACGCCGGCGCAGCGGCCCTCGAAGATGATGGGGACGTTGAAGCCTTTGCGGACGCCTTTGTAGCGGGCGACGTCGTCCTCGGTGACGGAGAATTCGTGTATGTGGCCGGAGGCGAGCATGTTCGCCGCGCATTCGTGGACCTGGGAGATTCTTTCCTTGCTGAAGGAGGCGATTATTACCCCTTTGTGGTCGCAGATGTTGACGTTTTTGTTGAGTTCGGCGGCGACGATGTCGACGAGTGTTTGGGAGAAATGGGGGTCGAGGCTGCGGTACAGTTCTTTCGCGGGTATGGTTCTCCCCTCCTGTCTGGTCCTTTATCGCGGCGAAAAGGCGAAGACCTTACGGTATGTAAGGTCTTCTACTTATTTCTAATCATATTACAACCGTTCGCGACCGTCAACCCGGCCGGCGGTCAGGGTCCGCCCGACAGGCGCATGAGGGTTTCGTCGATGTCGGGGTCGACGCCGCCGAGGGTATCGTTCACGCCGCCGACGTGCCTGATTGCGTCCTTGTCGATGTGCCTGTGCCGCTGTTCTTCCGCCATTGCTCTCACCTCCTTTCCAGCAATCTGCCATAGACCCGGGGGGAGAGGCGTGTTATAATTCTTAGCTGTGATACTAGGAGGAGGTGCCGCAAATGGACTCATTGTCGCACGCGCTCGTCGGCGTGGCGGTAGCCGGCTTGTCCGGACACCAGCCGTCGTTCGGCGACCCGATATACATCGCTACCGTACTCGGCGCCCAGGCCCCCGATTTCGATATCGTGTCCCAGGTGAGGGGCAATATGGCCTACCTGAGACAGCACCGGGCGTTTTCCCACTCTGTTCCGGGCGTCGCCCTGTGGGCGGCGGCCATCGCCGTGGTCGTCAAGCTCCTT
Source organism: Selenomonadales bacterium 4137-cl (assembly GCA_032334055.1). Taxonomy (NCBI): domain Bacteria; kingdom Bacillati; phylum Bacillota; class Negativicutes; family Acetonemataceae; genus Anaeroselena; species Anaeroselena agilis. The sequence goes on from JAUOZS010000001.1 coordinate 2,372,214, forward strand.
ATGCCGCAGGCCGAGGTCGGGCAGCTTCTGTTGTGGGCGTTCGCCGGCGGCCTGTCGCATACTGTCTTAGATTATTTTAACTCCCACGGGACGGCGATATTATGGCCTTTTCGCCGGGAGCGGAAAAGCTATCCCCTGCTCAATGTTTTCGACCCTATTCTGATGGCGCTGCTGCTGTCGATGTACGCCACCCGTCTGCCGATCGAGGAGGTTTCGTATCTCAGCCTGGCGACGCTGGCGCTGTATATCTTCGCGCGTTATTGCCTGCGCAAGCGGGCTTACGCGTGGCTGAAGAACAGATTCGCCGGCGAGCTGCTGACCCGCATCTGGGTGATGCCGTGTCTCAGCCGCCTCTTTTACTGGGATTTCGTGGTGGAAACCGACCGCCGCCACATCAACGGCCGCCTGGGGGCGCTTTTCCCGCTGCTCGACATCAAGGCCGACCTGCCCCGCCAGGAGCTGTCGCCGCTGGCCGAACAGGCTAGTAAGACGTCGCTGGGCGAGTTTTTCACGACCTTCACGCCCTTCATTTACTTCGACGAGTCGGACGAGGACGAAGGCAAGGTGAATATCTACGATTTGCGCTACTACAAGGGCGGCGAGTTCGTGCACAGCGCCACGATCACTTTCACTCCCGAGAAGACGCTGCGCGACGCGTATATTCATTCGCTCGGCCAGACGATCAGAGTAACGGAATAGCGACCTTTATACCACAAAGGCGCAGGGCATTTCACACCCGGTATTTTTGCTGTTGCAAAACCGGCCGGGTGTGTTATAATGTTTGTAGTACCCCCTCCCCCAGGGGACGGGTTAGGAGGTTATGATAGATGCGTAATAAATTGCAGCCTTATCTTTTCTGGATTTTGCTCGCCTATCTGGCGATAGGTTTCGTATACCCGGCGATCGGTGTAATCGCGCTGGTGTGCATGCTGGCTCCGGTGGTAATCGCCCCCTTCAAGGGCCGCTTTTGGTGCGGCAACTGGTGTCCGCGCGGCAGCTTTTACGACAACGCGCTGGCCCGTTTTTCGCCCAAGCGGCCCATCCCCTCCTTCTTTCGCAGCAAGGGTCTGCGCATTTTCATGCTGATTTTCATCATGTCGGTGTTTTCGGCGCAGATGTATTTCGCCTGGGGCGACCTGGCGGCGATGGGGATGGTGTTCATCAATATAATTTTCGTGACGACGGTGGTTGGCGTGGTCCTCGGCATGATCTACCACCAGCGGACGTGGTGCTCGTTCTGCCCGATGGGGACGCTGGCGTCGTGGCTGAGCCGCGGGAAGATGCCGCTGAAGGTGGCGCCGAGCTGTGTGAGCTGCGGACTGTGCACCAAGGCCTGCCCGCTGCAGCTTCAGCCGCAGAGCGGCAAGGAGGCCGGAGCGTTCACGGACGGCGACTGCCTGAAGTGCGACCGCTGCACGGCGGTGTGCCCGAAGAAGGCGCTCGCGTTCGCGACAAGCGAGGAACCGGCGACGATGAAGAAGCCCGCGTGATCGACACGCGGGCTTCTTCTTTGTTTTAGTGGACGGGGCCGGAGGAGAGGCCGAGTTCTTTGCGCTTTTTCTCGATGTGGTCGACGTAGATGGCGACGGTTTTGTCGGCGGAGAGTTCGACCATGAGTTTGCCGAGGCCGAGGGTTTCGGTGGTTTCGGTGAGGGTTTTGACGACGACGTCGCTGCCGGTGACGGACGGCACGGGGGCGACGTGGACGAGCCAGCCGAGGGCGATGGCGGTGCAGGCGTCGGCGACGGCTTTCTGCTCGAGGTATTCGGGGGCGCCGATGACGAGCGGCAGTTTGTCGGTATCGACGCCGAGGGCGTCGGCGAGTTCCATGGCGGTATGGGTCATTTTGCCGATGTCGACGCAGGCGCCGTAGGAGAGGACGGGCGGGATGCCGAGGGCCTGGCAGACGGCTTTGAGGCCGGGGCCGCATTCCTCGGCCGCCTGGGGCCTGGTGAGGCCGGTGTATTCCATGACCGCGGAGGTGCAGCCGCCGGACAGGACGAGGATGTCTTTTTCGATCAGGCCCTTGGTGATGCGGAAGATGTTGCTGCCGCCCTGGCCATAGCGGGCGGTGGTGCAGCCGACGATGGTGGCGATGCCGCGGATGCTGCCGTTCGCGATGGCGTCGAGGAGGGGCTGCCAGGTGCCGCCGAGGGCGGCTTTGACGGGCTCGGTGCTGAAGCCGACGGTGCATTCGGTGGTGTATTGCGGGACATAGGTTTCGCGGTTTTCGGCCTGGCGGCGCTTGAAGGCTTCGATGGACATGTCGAGGATTTTGCTCGCCTGTTCGGCCATCCGCTCGGGGATGAATTCGACGGTTTCGGCGCCGGGGAGTTTGATGACTTCATGGGTGCTGACGAGGGTGGTGCCGAAGCGTTTGGCGTAAAGCGGCAGGGTGGGCACGGTGCAGTTGTAGTCGAACATGAATACGTCGACACAGCCGGTGGCGAGGAGGTATTCTTCGGATAGCCATTCGCCTTCCTGGCCGCCGTAGGCGGGCATGTCCTGGGTGCCGGCGTAGTTGATGAGCTGCTGGCCTTCGCAGACATGGCCGAGGATCTGGATGGCCGAGGCGCCGGCTGCCTTGGCCTTTTCCTGCCACTCGCGCCGCGAGGCGAGGTCGATGACGGTCTGGGCGACGAGCGGCATGTGGCCGTTGGTGATGATGTTGATTTTGGCCGGGTCGAGGAGACCCATGTTCTGCCGGGTGGTGTGAATTTTCTGGGTGCCCATGAGGATTTCCTGGAGGATGTCGAGGGCGAAGAGGCCCTGGTATTCGTTGATGATGCCGAGCCGGACGGAGGTGAGGAGGAAGTCGACCGGGTCGGCGTTGAGGTTGGTCATGCATTTGGTCTGGGCGAAGGATACCTCGCTGTTGCCGCCGCCGGGGAAGAGTTTGAGTTTGCGCCACAGTTCCTTGCGCTTGGCGGGGGCGAAGGCCTGGACCATGGCTGCTTCCTCGTAGTAGGGCCGTCCCATGTCGGTGAGTATCCAGTCGGCAAAGGTGCGGGCGACTTTGTTCACGTCCTGTTTGCTGTTGAGGCCGGCCATTTCGGCGTATTTGAGGAGTTTGTCGGGGTCGCGGAGGACAAGGCCGCTGTCGGGCGCTTCGGCGGCGGCTTTGAGGGTGCGGGCGGCCTGCTGGGCGTGAAAGATGTTGGCGGCGGTGCCGATGGTGACGTGGCGGTAGACGAAGTTGCGGGCGACCATGACGTGGGCGTCGACGCCGCAGGCGCCGCGCGGCACTTTGGCGTTGATGCGGCAGGGCCCCTGGGCGCAGAGCTGGCAGCTGAGCCCCGAGGTGCAGAAGCCGCAACGGATGGTTTCCTGCTGCTGCCAGCGGTCGAAGACGTTGGTCAGCCCCTGGGCGTGGACATGCTGGTACATTTCGCGCATGGCGGGGTCGATGATGATGTTGAGGGGATAGCCGTCCTTGCCCTGGTCGTGGGTGCGGATGTGTTCGCGCTGCCAGGCGAATACGCCTTCGGGCGGCGGCGATTTGGTTATGTCGTAGTATTTGCGCGCGTTGGCGTGGACGTCGAAGTGGGCGTCGGGATCGTTGCTGGCGCTGGCGTCGCCTCGCCCGAGTACTGATTCCACGTCTCCCCTGCTGACGTCGTCGGTACTGGTGATAAGCTGCTGACGGTCGGACACGTCGATTCCCCCTCACATCGTAATGGTGTTAGTCTGCGACAGGCGGCTTTTTTTATGCCTTGCTTGACATAAATTACCGGCCGGCCGGCGACAGGGTTGCGGCTGTTAACGGCGAATATGTCAATAAATTATGTAAGGTGGGGAATTGTATTGGCAAAGTCGCTGCGGACGTGGATGTTGGCTTCGGTATTGATCGTTTGGTTGACAGGCACGGCGGCGGCGGGCGATTTGTCGCTCGGCGTGTGGCCGGCGACCGGTTCGCAGGTGTGGCGCATTTCTTTTCCGGCCGACGGGGCGTCCGAGCTTTATTATCCCCACGCCAGCACTTATTTTACCGCGAGTTATGAAAACAAGCCGTCGCACCTCAGCCGGCTGCGGGTGGAGGGCGGCCTGGCGAACGGGATGAAGGCGACGGCCGGCAGCGATTCGGACTGGGATTATACGCGGAGTTCGAGCTTGTGGTATTACGGCGAGTTCAATACGACGGGCAGGAGCGCCTTTGTTAATGTGGACTGGGTGAAGCCGGCCGGCGCGGACCGCGAGTATTTCGTCGGCTACGGCTACCGGCAGAATGCTTTTCGGATGACGGACGGCGTGTACTATGTGGAGAATTATGCTTCCCAAAGCCCGCCGCACGCGCTGGACGGCCTGTCTTCCACCTATACGGCCACTTATCAGGGACCGCATATCGGGGTTAAGGGCAAGTCGGCCTTGTCGCCGCAGGTGAGCGTCGTCGGGTCGGTGGCCTACTCCCCGCTCGCTCTCGCTCAGGGCCACGGCTGGTGGAATCTCCGCGGCCTGGAGTTCGATCATACGGGCACGGCGCAGATGGTGGACGCGTACATAGGCGTTCGCTACGCCTTAGGCGGCACGCAGGCGGCGGCGGTGACCGCCGGCTACCGTTACCAGTATATGAGCCTTTACCACGGGACGGAGAATACGAGCGCCGAGATTTCCTGGGATAAGGCGACTAGTGTGCAGAAGGGATTTTATTTCTCCAGCGAGTTCCGGTTTTAGGAAGCATTACATAGCGGCCCAGCGGCTGACAAAAAAGAACGCCTGACGGCGTTCTTTTTTTGGGGGAACACTGTTAAGTTTGCCCCTCTCCCCTGCCCTTCGGGCGGTCTTTGAGAAATTCGAACGCCACAACTGCGGCGGCGAAGACGCCGGGGACCGCCCAGTGGAGGAACGGGTAAGCTGCGGCGAGGGGTTGGGCGGCCGGGTCGGCGACGAGCATGTCGCCGGCCGTCCAGCCGAGGAAGGCGGCGCCGATTACGACGATGACCGGCCAGCGCTGCATGAGCTTGGTGATGAGGGTGCTGCCCCAGATGATGATGGGGATGCTGAGGGCGAGGCCGATGACGAGGAGGCTGATGTTGCCGCGGGAGACGCCGGCGATGGCAATGACGTTGTCGAGGCTCATGACGAGGTCGGCGATGAGGATGGTTTTGACGGCGTCCCAGAGGTTGCCGGCCGCTTCCACCTCTTCCCCGGCGCTGTGGTCGTCGGCGACGAGTTTGACGGCGACCCATTGGAGAAGGAGGCCGCCGGCGATCTGCAGGTAGGGGACCTTGAGGAGCAGTACGGCGGCGAGGGTGAGGATGATGCGCATGCCGATGGCGCCGGCGCCGCCCCACAGGACGGCCTGCCGCTGTTGCGCGGGGGGCAGTCTGCGGCTGGCGAGGGCGATGACGAGGGCGTTGTCGCCGCTGAGGAGGAGGTTGATCATCATGATGCTGAATAGGGCTGTCAGGTAATCCATGCCACCACCTGCCTTGGTATGGCCGAACGGCCTAGGTTTAAGTCATCACGACGCGACAATGGTTCTGTTGGTCCGTTATTATTTTACCCGGTAAAGAGGCGGGCATGAACGGGATTTTGTGCCTTATCGGGACAAGTCTGCGTGTGCGCGCATTTTCCCCCGCCCGGGAATGAAACCGGCAGGAAGCGGCGTTAAGCGGCGCGAAGGAATAAATATGGCTTATTATATTAATCTATGTGTTAAGGAGGCGATGTTGTGAAGGTTTTGATCGTTTATTACTCGCTTTACGGTCATATCCACCGGCTGGCTGAGGCGGTTGCCGCAGGGGTGCGGGAAGTGCCCGGCGCCGAAGCTGTCCTGCGTCGCGTGCCGGAAACGCTGCCCGCCGAGGTTGTGGCGAAAATGGGGGCGACCGAGGCGCAGAAAGCGCTGGCCCATATCCCGGTTTGCACGGTGGATGAGCTGGCGGCGGCCGACGCCATCGTCTTCGGCTCCCCCACCCGGTTCGGCAACATGTGCGGTCAGATGCGCCAGTTCCTTGACGCCACCGGTGGCCTCTGGGCTCAGGGCAAACTGGTGGGTAAAGCCGGCAGCGTGTTCACCAGCAGCGGTACGCAGCACGGCGGCCAGGAGTCGACGATTTTGAGTTTCCACACTACGCTGCTGCACCACGGAATGGTGATCGTTGGCCTGCCTTACAGTTTTCAGGGTCAGACGACGGTCGCGGAGGTAGCGGGGTGTTCGCCTTACGGGGCGTCGACGATCGCCGGCGGTGACGGCAGCCGTATGCCGAGCGAGGTCGAACTGGCCGGGGCCCGCTTTCAGGGCAGGCACGTGGCGACGATCGCGGCGAAACTGACACGGTAAGAATAATCACCGGCCCGCTGGCTTTGCCAGCGGGCCGGTGATTTTACAAGCCGCCGGCCGCAAGTTTTACTCTTCGCAAGCGGAGCGCGTTGGTCACGACCGAGACGGAGCTGAAGGCCATGGCGGCGCCGGCGAGGACCGGCGAGAGGAAGCCGGCGGCGGCGATGGGGATGCCGACGATGTTGTAGGCGAGGGCCCAGAAGAGGTTCTGCTTGATGTTGGTCATGGTGGCCCGGCTGAGGCGGATGGCGGCGGCGATGCCGCGCAGGTCGCCGCGCATGAGGGTGACGTCGCCGGCTTCTATGGCCACGTCGGCGCCGGTGCCCATGGCGATGCCGACGTCGGCGGCGGCGAGGGCGGGGGCGTCGTTGATGCCGTCGCCGACCATGGCGACGATTTTGCCCTGGGAGCGCAGGCGTTCGACCTGTTCAGCCTTGTTGGCCGGCAGGACTTCGGCCATGATATGCTCGATGCCGACCTGGCGGGCGATGGCTTCGGCGGTGCGGCGGTTGTCGCCGGTGATCATCCACACTTCGAGGCCCATGGCGGTTAAGTCGGCGATGGCTTCACGCGAGGATTCCTTGACGGTGTCGGCGACGGCGACGAGGGCGGCGAGCCGGTCGTCGACGGCGGCGAACATGACGGTTTTGCCTTCGCTTTCGAGTTGTTCTACTTTGTCGAGGCTGGTGGCGATGGCGACGCCTTTTTCGTCCATGAGCCGGCGGGTGCCGACGGCGAGGTTTTTGCCGGCGACGGTGGCGGTGACGCCCGCGCCCACAACGGCGGCGAAGGCGGTAGGCTCGGCGGCCGGCGGAACGCCCCTGTCGGCGGCGCCGCGGACGATGGCGGCGGCCAGGGGATGCTCGGAGGCTTTTTCGGCGGCGGTGATGAGGGCGAGCAGTTCGTCGGCCTGGCCGTCGAGGGCGATGAGGTCGGTGAGTTCGGGCTGGCCTTTGGTGACGGTGCCGGTTTTGTCGAGGATGACGGCGGTGAGTTTGTAGGTTTTCTCCAGGTGTTCGCCGCCTTTGAAGAGGATGCCGGTCTCCGCGCCGCGGCCGGTGCCGACCATGATGGAGGTGGGGGTGGCGAGGCCAAGGGCGCAGGGGCAGGCGATGACGAGGACGGCGGTGGCGTTGAGGAGGGCGCGGGCGATGTCGCCGGGGGCGAAGAAGAAGTACCAGGCGGCGAAGGTGAGGACGGCGATGGCGATGACGGCGGGGACGAAGTAGCCGGAGATGACGTCGGCGATGCGCTGGATGGGAGCCTTGGAGCCCTGGGCTTCTTCGACGACTTTGATGATTTGGGCGAGGGCGGTGTCTTTGCCTACTTTGTGGGCTTCAAAGCGAAAGGTGCCGTATTTGTTGATGGTGGCGCCGTAAACTTTGTCGCCGGGTTTTTTGTCGACCGGGAGGCTTTCGCCGGTGAGCATCGCTTCGTCGACGGCCGAGTCGCCGGCGGTGACGATGCCGTCGACGGGGATTTTTTCGCCGGGACGGACGACGATGATGTCGCCGACCCGCACCTCTTCGATGGGAATGTCCTCCTCCGCCCCGCCCCGGACGACGCGGGCGGTTTTGGCGGCGAGACCCATGAGTTTGCGGATGGCTTCGGAGGTCCGGCCCCTGGCCCTGGCTTCGAGCAGGCGGCCGAGGATGATGAGGGTGATGAGGATGGCGGAGGTTTCGTAGTAGACGGCTTTGACGCCGACGACGGTGTTGTAGAGGCTGAGGAGGAAGGCGGCGCTGGTGCCGAGGGCGACGAGGACGGACATGTTGGCGCTGCCGTGGCGCAGGGCGCTGACGGAGTCGCGGTAGAACTGCCAGCCGGCCCCGAACTGGACGGGGGCGGCGAGGACGAGCTGGAAATAGGGGCTGGCGAGCAGGGCGCTGTGGAGCCCGACGATGTCGAGGACCATGTGGAGGGCAAGGGGCAGCGACAGGAGGGCGGAGACGATAAACAGGCGCTTCTGGCGGCCGATGTCGGCTTCGCGGGCGGCCCGTTCCCGGTCCTGCCCGCCCTGGTCGCCGGCTGCCGCGGCGGCTTCGTAGCCGGCGTCTTTTACCGCGGCGGCGATCACGGCGGCGCTTGCCCCGGGACCGGCCTCGACGGTGAGCTTGCCGAGGGCGAAGTTGACGTTGGCGCTGACGACGCCGGGAAGCTTAAGGACGGCTTTCTCGACGCGCGCGGCGCACGCGGCGCAGCTCATGCCGCCGACGGTGAAGTCGAGCCGTTCGGTGGCGACGTCGTAGCCGAGGTCGCGGATTTTGGCGACGATGTTTTCCGGCGTTACCGCGGCCTGGTCGTATTCGACGGTGAGACGGCCGACGGCGAAGTTGACGTTGGCGGCGGCCACGCCCGGCATTGCCGCGACTCCTTTTTCGATGCGGGCGGCGCAGGCTGAGCAGGTCATGCCCGTGATGCTGAAAGTGTCGCGAGTCAAGTCGATCACCTCACAAATTTTTTTACGGCGTCGACAAGTTCGTCGATCACCTTTTCTTCGCCCCGTTGCACGGCATCGACGACGCAGCCCTTGGCGTGGTCCTCGAGGATGAGCAGGCCCACCCGGGTAAGGGCGGCGCGGGCCGCCTGCACCTGGATGAGGACGTCGATGCAGTAGCGGTCGGCGGCGATCATTTTGCCGATTCCCCGCACCTGGCCTTCGATGCGGCTGATCTGGGCGATGAGCTTATCCTGTTCGCTTTGTGTTCTCCTCACGGCCCCTCCTTATACCATACCCCGGTAGGGTATTATATTATTATCATAACCTTTTCGCCGGCTGGCGTCAACACCGCAATATCTTGTGGAAAAACCAACGCGGAGGTCAAAAATAATACAAATTAAGGCAAATTTTGGTACTAAACTGGAAGGTATTTGTCGCCGTCTGTCAAATATAGATTACCGGAGAATTGCCACTAACCGGAGGTAAGCATGGAGAAAGCCAAGAAGCACGCTTCAGCCGAGCTGGCGATGCCAAGACCTTTTTTTACGCCCTCGGATTTTGTCGTTTTCAACCAGGCCCACGAGGCTATCCTGCTCCATAATGTCACCAGCGGCGCGATCGTTACCATGAACGACAAGGCGCGCGACATGTTCGGCTTATCCCCCGATGATGCACGCAATCCCGGCATCGGCACTCTGCCGCCGGGTGAATATCCCTTCACGGCCGAGGAGGCGCAGCGCCGTTTCCGGGAGGCGGCGGCGGGAAACTCACAGTTGTTCGAGTGGAAGGCCAGGCATAAGTCGGGACGGGATTTCTGGGTCGAAGGGTTCTTAAAAAGGGTCAACATCGGCGAGCACGAGTTCGTGATGGCAATTTTCCGCGATATAACCCGCCGCAAGCTGTCGGAACAGCGCCTGCTTCTCGAACACGGCAACCTTACGCTGCTGAAGGATTCTTTCCTGGATGTGCTGGACAAGCGGGACGAGAGCGATCTGCTCGTCGCGCTCGCCCACCGCGCCTGCGCCCTCGTCGACGCCCCCTACGGGTTTATTTATATTTATGACGAGGCGTCGGGGGCGCTCGAGCTGAAGGTCCCGGAGGTCGGCGGCCCTTTGAGCCCGGCGGTGGCTCCCGGCGAAGGCCTGGTCGGCAGGGTGTGGCAGACGGGCGAGCCGGCGGTCGAACAGCACCGGCGGCTGCCGTCAGACCCTGAGGAAGGCCGGGAGGCGGAGCCGGCGACGGTGGCCGTGCCGCTGAGGCGGGGTTCGCAGATGATGGGCGTGCTGGGCCTTTATTCGCCTGACGAGGATTACCATTTCCGCGAGGATGAGGTTTCGCTGCTGACGAGGTTCGCCGACTTGGCGGCGGTGGCGTTCGCCAACGCTACGGAGCACGGTTCGCTGCGCAGGGGGCTGGCGGCGAGCAAGGCTGCGGAGGACGCGCTGCGCGAGAGTGAGGAACGGTACCGGATGCTGTTCAACAGCATCAATGACATTATTGTTGTCGCCGAGATCACTCCTGACGGGCTGCCGGGTCTGATCATCGACGCCAACGATACGGCCTGCCGGCGTCTGGGCTACCGCCGGGAGGAGCTTTTGCAGCGGACGCCTGTGGATATCGTTCCCCTGGAATTTCGCGGCGATACCCGCGAGAAGATCGAGCTGCTTTACGCCCAGCGGCACACGCTGAACGAAAGCGCCTACCTGACCAGCGACGACCAGACGATTCCGGTGGAGGTCAATTCCCATCTCATCCACCTTGATGAACGCCCTTGCGTGGTGAGTATTGCCCATGATATCAGCGAGCGCAAACGGGTGGAGAAGGAGATCGCCCGCCTCGACCGCCTCAACCTCATCGGGGCCATGGCGGCCGGTATCGGCCACGAAATCCGCAACCCGCTGACGACTGTTCGCGGTTTCCTGCAGATGCTGAGCAACAAGCAGGATCTGGCCCGCCACAGCGGTCATTTCGAGCTGATGATCCAGGAGCTTGACCGGGCCAACGCGATCATCACGGAGTTTCTTTCGCTGGCCAAGAATAAGGCGGTGGACCTCAAGGAGGGCAACCTGAACGATGTTATCGCGATGCTGCTGCCCCTTCTCGAGGCAGGCGCCATCCTGTATAACAAGACGGTGAAAACCGATCTTGCGGAGATCCCCAGTCTCCCTTTGGATGAAAAGGAGATCCGCCAGCTGATCATCAACCTGGCGCGCAACGGCCTGGACGCGATGCCGCCCGGCGGCACGCTGACTATCAGGACATTTTGCGAGGAGGATCAAATCATTTTGTCGGTACAGGACCAGGGGCGGGGCATACCGCCCGATCTCGCCGACAAGATCGGTACGCCGTTCTTCACTACGAAGGAGTACGGGGTGGGGCTGGGACTGGCGGTTTGCTACAGCATCGCCGCCCGCCACAACGCCGCCGTTTCGTTCGACAGCGGAGCGGGCGGGACGACGTTCACGGTGACTTTCCCGGTGGTGCAGATGTAGGAAAAAAAGAGCGCAGTTCGCGCTCTTTTTTTATGTCACAAATCGTCCGCGCCGACCGTTTCGGTGCCTTCGACGCACCGGAAGGCACAGGCGCCGCAGTCGGGTTCGTTGCCGACCTCCAGGTATTCCTGCCGGCCGCCGAGGTTTTTGCCGTTCCAGAAGGTGTAGATATTTGCCATGATGCCACCTCCGCTGTTTTTCTGTTGCTATTTTCGGCGGCGGCGGCGGTTATTATTCCGGCGGCGTCAGTCGGCTCCGGGCTGCGGGCCGTTTTTTATTCTTTCCAGCCGGCAGTAGAGAGAACGGCGCGATATGCCGAGGTAGCGGGCGGCGGCGGTTTTGTTGCCGCGGCAGAGGGTTAACGCCTGTTGGACGATGCGGTCGACGTAGTCTTCAAGGTTGAAGCCGCCGGCAGGGAGGGTGAATTCGGCGGGGTTGAGCGCGGGTCCCGGCGCGGCGCCGCCGCGGCTCAGCGGGGGAAGGCCCTTGGTAAGGCTGCCGAGGTGGGCGGCTTGTACGGCGACGTCGTCGAACATGAAGGCGACCCATTCGATGGTGTTGCGCAGTTCGCGGACGTTCCCCGGCCAGTCGTAGGCGAGAAGTAGGTCGGCGGCGTCCGGGTCGATCGTTTTGAAGCGGCGCCCTTTGAGGGCGGCGAATTCGCGCAGGAAGAGCTCGGCGAGGGGCAGGATCTCTTCGCGGCGCTGCCTGAGGGGCGGGATGACGATATGGCCGACTTTGAGGCGGTAGAACAGGTCTTTGCGGAAGGTGCCCCGCTCGACCCGCTGGCCGAGGTCGGCGTTGGTGGCGCAGATTATGCGCACGTCGGCGGCGACTTTTCTGAGGCCGCCTACGCGGTAGAATTGTTTTTCCTGGATGACGCGGAGGAGTTTGCCCTGCAGGTCGACGGGAAGTTCGCCCACTTCGTCGAGCAGGACCGTGCCGCCCTGCGCCAGGTCGAGTTTACCCTTCTGGCCTTTGGCGAGTCCGCCGGTGAAGGCGCCGGGCTCGTAGCCGAAGAATTCGCTTTCGAAGAGGCTGGCGGTGAGGGCGGCGCAGTTGACGTCGATGAGCGGGGCCGGGTCTTTGCAGTCGCCGTAGTGGATGATGCGGGCGATGATTTCTTTGCCGGTGCCGGTTTCGCCTTCGATGAGCACCGGTATCGACCGGTCCTGGTGGTATCGGGCGGCCTGGGCGGCGATGCGCCGCATCTCGGGGGCGAAGAAGGCGATGTTGCCGAGGCCGGCCGCCTGGCTGGCGAGTTTTTTCAGCCGCGACATTTCCCGCCGCGTTTCTTCGGTGGCGGCCCGGACTTCGTCGCTGAAACGACTGGTAAGCGCCCGGTTTTCGCGGAGGAGGGACTGGTGCTCGGCGATGCGTTCGGTGATGGCGGCGAGTTCGGCGACGCTGATGGGTTTGAGGAGGTAGTCGTAGGCGCCGGCCCGGAGGGCTTCGATGGCGGTGACCATGTCGCCGTGGCCGGTGAAGAGGACGATGTCGCACGGTTTTTCGCCGCCGAGGGCCCGGATGCGTTTGAGCAGTTCGATCCCCGACATGCGCGGCATTTTTATGTCGGACAGTACCATGGGGAAGTCGCCGGCGGCGAACAGGGCGAGGGCTTGCTCGCCGTCGCCGCATTCGGCGACCTGGTGACCCAGTTCGCGCAGGAATTCGGCCACCCCTGCCCGGCTGTCGCCGTCGTCTTCGACAAGGAGGATGTTCATGCCTGTTCTTCTCCCTTCCCCTCCCCCGCTCCGGCCGGGAAGGTGATGCGGAAAACGGCGCCCCGATTTCGGCGCGCGCCTTTGATGGTTATCTGCCCGCCATAGGAGGCGACGATGGAGTGGACGATCGAGAGGCCGAGTCCCATGCCTTCGCCGGCGGGTTTGGTGGTGAAGAAGGGTTCGAAGACTTTGCCTTTGATGTTGTTGCCGATCCCCGGGCCGTTGTCGCCGATTTCCAGGAAAACCTCGTCCTTCCGCCAGCCGGTGACGATGGTGATGAGCTTGTCCGGCTTGTCGACGGTGTCGAGGGATTGCATGGCGTTGACGAGGAGGTTGATGATGACTTCTTCGAGCTGGGTGTTGTTGGCGGCGACGGTGGGCAGGTCGGCGGCCAGGCGTGTTCTGACGGCGATGGCATGGGCGGCGAGCTGGGAGCCGATCAGGGAGAGCGCTTCCTCGACGGCGGTGTTGATGTCGCAGGCCTCGGGTTCGCCGCGCTGGCTGCTGCGCACGAAGAAGCGCATGTGTTTGATGATGTTGTCGATGCGGTCGGCCTGTTTGGATATTTTGCCGATGTTTTCCATGATTTTGGCGAGGGCGGGGGTTTTGCCCTGGTTGTGCCAGTAGAGCATGCCGTCGGCGGTGACTTTGAGCGAGTTGAGGGGCTGGTTGATTTCGTGGGCGATGCCGGCCGCCATGATGCCCAGCGAGCTTAGACGCTCGGCCCTGACGACGGCTTCCCTGGCTTCGAGCATTTCCTGTTCGGCCTGGCGGCGGCGGGTGACGTCGTGGAGGATGGTGAGGAAGTTGGCGAGTTCGCCGCTCTCGTCCCGCACCGGCGTTACCGACATTTCGGCGGTGTAGCTTGCGCCGTCTTTGCTGCGGCTGGTTATTTCCCCCTGCCAGGCCCGCCCGGCGAGGATGTGCTGCCACAGGTCGAGGTAGAAGGTCTTGGCGTCGGGGACGGCGAAGATGCCGCGGACGTTCTTCCCCTGAACGTCCGCGGCGGCGAGGCCGGTGAGACCGAGGAAGGCCGGGTTGACCCACTGGATGGAGCCGGTCCGGTCGGTTATGATGACGGCGTTGACCGCCGATTCGAGCCCGGTGGTGAGCAGTTTAAGGCGCTGGCGGCTGGTGGTGGCGTGAATGGCGAGGGCGATCTGCTCGGCAAAGTTGGTCAGATGGACGATGGTCCGTTTGGTCCAGAAGCCCTGGTCGGCGGTGAATAGGGTGAGTGCGCCGAGGATGAGGCCGCTTACCTTGAGGGGGAAGGAGGCGCCGGAGACGGCGCCGTGTTTGGCGAGTCTGGCCCGCCATTGTCGGACGCGGGGGTCGTCGATGCCCGCGAGCTGGAATTTGCCGGTGCGGATGGCTGTGCCGGTGGGTCCGTGGCCGGCGGGGCTGTCGTCCCAGCGCACGCCTCCGTCCCGGATGCATTCCGTGGCCTCTTCGCCGGCGGCGAACAGCCTGACCGAGCCGCCGGGTTCCTTGCGGCCAACCCACAGCAGACTGACGTCGAAGATGGCTTTTATTTGTTCGCAGGCAAAGGTGAGGATGTCTTCGAGCGGCCGTTCCTCGAGTACCATCACGGCGATGTCGAGGAGCAGGAGGTCGCAGGCTTCCGAACGACGCCGTTCGGTGATGTCGCGGACGATGACGAGAACGTCGCGCGCGCCGGCTTTAGTGACGCGGGCTTCGTAGTAGGCGGTGGCGTTGTCTGTTTTGAGGTAGTATTCGAATCTTTGCACCCTGCCGACGGCGAGGACCTGGCCGATGGCGTCCATAGCGGGCTTGGCGAGGTGGGCCGGCAGTAGCCGGCCGATGCTGCTGCCGACCGGCGCCGGCGCGGGCAGGCCGGCCTGGCGGCCGGACGGCTTGATGTCGAGGATGGTGCCGTCGTCGCGGACATGGTAGAGGATGTCGGGGACGGAGGCGAGGATGGCTTTGTTTTCGGCTTCGCTGACCGCCAGGGCTGTCTGGGCCTGGCAGCGGAGGATGGCTCCGAGGATGACTTCTCCGACCAGTTTGGGGAGCATGATGTCTTCTTCCCGCCAGGCTTTTGCCTGGCTGACGGAGTGGAGGCCGAGGATGCCGAGCATGCGGTCGCCGCTGGCAAGCGGCACGGCGACGAGTGATCTGACGCCTGCGGCTGCCAGCATTTCCCGCTCTTCTCCCGCCGGCACGGCGTCGAGGTTGGGAATATTGAGCCGGCCCGTGGCTTTCATTTCGCGGATGAGCCACGATTCGCCTATGAGGGCGATTGCGGGCTTTTCGCCGTTCAGGGGCCGGAGGTTTTCGATGTTCCAGTAGTATGCGAGGCGGGCCTCGCGGCCGTCTTCGGTGCTCAGGTAGATGTATGCGCGGTCGGCGCCGGTGAAACGGCCGATTTCTCCGAGCGCCGACCGAACGGCGTCGTCAAGGGCGGACGGGCTGACGCTGACGAATTTTGCCGAGATGGCGGCGAGCATCTTTTCGTATTCGACCTGGCGGCGGAGGGCCTGCTCGAGCTGGCGATGGGCGGTGATGTCGGCGAAGGAGCCGATGTAGCCGACGAAGTTCTCACCGTGCCAACGGGGCATGAATACGGCCATCATCCAGCGGTAGCCGCCGCTGACGTGGCGCAGCCGGAATTCGTGCCGGAAAAGCCTGCGTCGCGCGGTCGCCGCCTTTTGCCGGCCCTCGCAGGCCGGGAGGTCGTCGGGATGAACGAGTTCCAGCCACCCCCTGCCGCTTAGAGAGGCGAGCGGCCGGCCGGTGAATTCGGCCCAGGTCTGGTTGAAGAAGACCGGGGCGCCGAGGCTGTCCGTGACTATGAGAAGTACGGGGGCGCGGTCGGCGAGGTTGCGGAACCGCTGTTCGTCTTCCTCGATCCGCGTGGCTTGCCCCTGAGCGAGGATGGCGTCGATTTTCCGGCGGAGGGTCCGCCCGCAGCGGCTGGCGCGGAGGAGGGCGAACAGCACGCCGGCGGTAAGGACGCCGCCGAGGAACGATATTGCCGCCGTAAGGAGAGGATGGTCCCAATTCACGCTTTAACCCACCGTGTTCTTAAGGATAATTACTTTATTTCGACAATTTTCGGTGCATAACCTTCCATTTTTTGCTACGTTGCCGCAAAAATAGAAGGAAGGAACTCCGCGAGTTCCTTCCGTGGCGGTTACCTGTAGACGATCAGTCCGCCGCGCTCTTGGCGGTGGATTGCTCCCCGTCCTTCGAGGTAGCGGAGATGGGCGATGGCTTCTCCGACCGCGAACCATTTCTGCGGTGGCGGAAAGTCGCCCCAGCTGCGGTAGGTCATGTCCCATTTCATGCCGGCGGCGACCTGGTAGGCCGTGAGAGGCCCTGCGGCGAGGAGACCGGCGACTTCGTCGGCCCGGCGGCGGTGGTGGGCGATGAGTTCTTCCGCCCTGGTCCGGCAGTCGGTGAACAGCCGCCGGTGTCCGGGAAGCACCAGGCCGACCTCGAGGGCGGCGATGCGGGCCAGGGATTCGAGGTAGCGGGCGAGCGGATCGCCGTCCGCGCGCCAGTGGGAGATGTTGGGGGTTATGTCGCGCAGGAGGTGGTCGCCGGCGAAGAGGATTTTCTCGCGCGGCTCGTACAGGCACATATGGCCGGCGGTGTGGCCGGGGGTGGCCAGGCAGGCGAGCTGGTAGCGGCCGATGCTCAGCCGGTCGCCTTCAGTGACGGCGGTGAAGGCGATCTGTTTTTCGGGGGCGAGTTTATAGCCCGGGTGACGGCTGACAGCCTGCCGCGCTTCTTCCGGGGGAAAGCCGTTTCGGCTGGCAAAGGCGCGCATGTCCTCCCACCGCGGGTCGTCGGGGGCGAGGGCGACGATGCGGTTTATGTCGCGGGCGTCGACGGCGCTGCACCAGACGCGCGATGTTGCCGTCGCCAGGGTGGCGGCCAGCCCGGAGTGGTCGGCGTGCAGGTGGGTGATGAAGAGGTCGGTGCGGGCCGGGTCGACGGCCAGTTCGGCAAGCCCGGAGCGCATCGCCGCCAGGCATTCCGGGCGGTTGAAGCCGGTGTCGATGACCAGCGCCCTGTCCTGGCCGATGATGACGTAGGAGTTAAGCGCCTTGAGGGGATTGTCGGGCAGCGGGATTTCCAGCCTGAACAGCCCGGGGAGAATTTCTTCCGGCAGAATAATCACTCCTTGGCCTTTTGTGCTGGCGGGTAAACGCCATACAGGTGATTATTCGCGCCCCTGACCGCCGGTTCCTGTGCCAGCCGGTTTATCCTTCCCGGTAATAGGGCTTGAGCTGGAAGAGGAGGTAGGCGAAGATGAAGTCCCAGACGAGGCCGGCCGGGTTTAACCAGACGAGGTTCATGAAGATGCCGAGCAGCAGGGCGTAGAAGGCGAGCTCCCAGCCCAGGCGGCGCCGCTTGAGCATGAAGTAGCCGCCGGCGATGGCCAGCGCCTGGAGGATGGGGACGAAGACGTGGAAGACGACGGCGGCGAAAGCCGGGAAGGCGCGGCTGAGCCCTACGGTTTTTAGGGCGGCGGCGCCAAGCAGGCCGATGACGCTTAGCCAGGCGAGGATGCCGAGAACGCCGAGGACGATGATTACCCACGGGAGAATTCTTGCCGCCCACTCCCTCGCCCCGGCGGGCATACCCGGCAGCCAGTCGGCGAAGATGCGGCCGAATAATCTTTCCAGGCTGTTCATTTCCAATCTCCTCCCAGTTTTCTTTCCTAATAATGATATGTCCGCGCGGCGGAAAAAAGTACGCCGACCGGGTTGTAATCGGCGGGCGGGTGTGCTATACTTTAATCAAGCACCATCCTTACAGAGACTCAGGGTTCGTAATTTGCAAGCGCGTTGAAAGTCAGTCTTTCCGAGCCTAGCAAGTAGCAACCGGTCCAAAAGGGTAGTGTTTTTCGTTTCCCCTGCAAGATTTCGACTCACAGATTCGTGTACCAGTCAGCCCAAGCGAAGATGCAAACGAGTGTAATGGAGGTTTCCAGTCTGTCAGTATCGGTTATACTGTAAGGATGGTGCTTAACGGGGGGAGGCGCAAGCCTCCCCCTCGGTTTTGTTTTCGGCCGCCGATAAGTCCTCATCTGCGCCGTTGTGGTGGGCTTATCGGCGGCCTCTTTTGCTATTAACATCGTTTGTGGGCATGCTAACTGCGGAGGTGATGTCCGTGAAAAACCGCGGTTTCGATATGCAGCCCGAGTTTGACGTCCATACGTCGGAGGCGCCGCCGGTGAATTATTTCCCGCCCCGCACGGGCGGACAGATCCAGGACGAGTTGCGGGCGGGCGGCGACGGTCGGCCGAGCGCCAGGCAGACCGCGGGCGACCCGGAGGATTTCAGCAACGCGGCCAGCGACGCCACGGCGAACACGCCGGTCAAGCCCCGCTCCGAGCCGCGCTTGTCGTGAGGCGCACAAAAATCCCCGCCGCTGGCGGGGATTTTTATTATCGGCCGGGGATACGGTCCTCGCAGGGCACGGCGGTCTGGCATTTCCCGCAGCCGTACCGCGGCTGAAAGCGAATTTTCACGGCGTCGAGGTAATCCGAGCAGGGCTGGTGGCGCTTGCCGTTCCCGTCGATGGCGGCCGGCGGGCAGCGGCCGATGCAGGCGCCGCAGTTGGTGCAGTATTCGTGGGTGCCGGTGTAGGGGCGCGGGGTGGGCTCAAGCGCCAGGCTGGTGACGAGGCTGCCGAGCCGGCCGGCGGCACCGCGGGTGGTGATGAGGGAGCAGTTGAGGCTGAAGGTTCCCAGGCCGGCGATGTGGGCGACATGCCGCTCCGACCAGTTGCTGCGCCGCTCTACGACGGCGAAGCGCGGTTCAAGGACGGGCACGAGGGCCTGGTGGCCGGCCTGAGCGAGGAGGTCGGCCAGGTGGCGGCGCAGCGCGTCGTTGAACATTTCCCCTTCGAACCGGCCGTAGAGCCATTCGGCGGCGGGCAGGCCGGGCTGGCGATTGGCGTGGCGCACGGCGGCGGTGAAGGGCAGAAAGTAGGATACCACGGCGCCCGCGGCGGGCAGCCATTCATGGGGCGAAAGGTGGTGGGGCCCGATGGCTGCCGGTTCTTTCAGGCGGGCGAAGAGCGGGTCGTCGGGCGCGGCGACGCCCATGAGCGGCGGGTCGAAAATTTGCAGGCCGCCGAGCGACGGCACCCGGTTCAGCGGGCTTTCGGCCGCGAAGTTCGCCGCCGCCGCCGCTAATTGTTCAAGCCGCATGTTATCATCTCCTTTACTGGATAAGGGAATAGTTGGCGACCGTGCGGCCGGATTCCTTCTGCGGGCAGACGCGAAAAAGCGCGACCGGCGTCTTACAAATTGACGCCCGGTTATTACTTAATCCGCGAATGCGGCGTAAAATGCCCTTAGTTTGTATTTGTTTTCTTGAAAGCGGCCTGCAATGATAGTAAAATATTGGTGATGATCAAAGGCGGGAGAGCGATTATGGCGACAACGAACGAGAAGGCTACGGTGAGCGCCCGGGTGAATGTGACGGCGGTGAAGGCTCTGAAGAATCTCAAGGTTCCCCTGTCGGATGTTATCGAGGCCGGCGTTTTCCATTTCCTGCTGCTGGACGATTTCGCCAAGGTGAAGTTTCTCATCCAGAATAATGAGGATGTCGTCAATCTGAAGAATCTGGCGGCGGCATACGGCGAGGAAAACGGCAACTCGTGGCCGGAGATCCTCCGCGCCGTCCTCGATCCCGGTCCGGACGGCGATGTGAAGAGCGCGGTGCGGGAGCTGAAGGCGGTGGCCAAGAATGTTGACGACCGCGGCGATGAGGTTTTTTTCCGCAAACG
The DNA here is from genome assembly GCA_032334055.1 of Selenomonadales bacterium 4137-cl. Classification (NCBI taxonomy): domain Bacteria; kingdom Bacillati; phylum Bacillota; class Negativicutes; family Acetonemataceae; genus Anaeroselena; species Anaeroselena agilis. The sequence continues at coordinate 2,391,921 of JAUOZS010000001.1, forward strand.
GATCGCCGGTCTGGATACGACCGCGCTTCTGCAGGAGGCTCATCTGCACATGCTGAGGAGCTCTTTCGCGGCGGCGCTGGTGCTGTATGAGAGCGCGGTCAGACATTTCGAGGCCGAGGGCAACGAGCAGGAAACGGGCAAGACGCTTGCTTTGATCGGCCGCTGCCAGCAGAGCCTCGGCCGTTACGCGGACGCGCTCGACGCTTACGAGCGGGCGAGGCGCGTGCTGGAGCAGCAGGACCTGCCCCACGAGCTGGCCCGCATCTTCTATGACCGGGGTACGTGCTACCAGTTGACCGGCCGCTACGATGAGGCCTGCGCCTCGTTCGAGGAAGCCCGCGTCATTTTCGAGGGCCTCGGCAATTACGAGGAGGTGCGCCGGTCGTTTGCGGGCATCGGCGCTTGCCTGAACTTCATGGGCGATAAGAAACGGGTGCTGGAGTTTTTCGATCTTTTTATCGCCAGGATCCTCCGCCAGAAAGAGCTCGTTCTCGCCGGCATGGCCGCGGAAAGCCGGCGATCGCCGCCTAACGAGGAAGGAAATTGACCGTCCGGGCCGAATGATATTAAGAATGCCAAATAAGCCAAATAATAACGAGGTGTATGACATGTTCAAAGCCGCCAGGATCCTGCCCGTTATCCTTCTCCTGCTCGTCCTGCTGACGCTGCCGGCGTTCGCCGCCGAGGAAGAGGACAGGTATTTCCCCCTGAGCAACGCGACCAAGGATACTTTCAGTACTTATTACCTGGATCTGAAGACTCTCCAGCATGTGCCGGCCGACTCCGCCTTCGACTTCGCCAAGCATCCGGAGCAGCTGTACAAGGACAAGGGTTATCTCCAGGCCTGGGTGAAGGTCGAGTACGAAAAGAACGGCGCCAAGGAAGTGGTCGAATCCCTTAAGATGCAGGAGCGGAATGTCGCCGGTTATGAAAAGCTGGCTTTCTCTCTCCAGCTACTGCGGGTGAAGCCCGCGTCCAAGGAGGTGGCGCTGCTCGAACAGGCCGACTATGACAAGAACGGCAAACTCCTCGGCCGTATCGTTCATCCCACCGATCGGTGGGTACCTTACGAGGTCGAACCGCGAATCAAGGAAATCTGCGAAAAGCTGACGGTGGCCCAGAGGGCGTTTTACGCCAACGGGGGCCGCTGATATACCTGACGGCGATTTTGCCGACAACGATGATGGGAGTGGTGGGTGTGAGTAAGACGAGACTGGTGATCGGCCTTATGCTGCTGGGGGTGCTGCTGGCTTTTTCCGCGCCGGCGGCGGCGTCGCCCTTCGACCCTTCGGTCGTGAAGGTGTCGGTGGACGATTCCCTGTGGAATAGCTATCATATAGCTCCGGAACCGCAGAGCGGCGACACCATCACCCTCCACCGCATTATTAAAGCGGAGGTGACCATCCTCACCACCGGCAACCGGGAGTTCGCCACCCATGTTTTCACCCCCAAGGATGATAAGCCGCACCGGTTCACCATCCCCCACGGGGTAACGAACCTTAAGGTTCGCCTGAAGACCTGGACCGCCGACGATGTCGTGTGGACGACCCTGGTCGATCTCAAGGATATCGGCGACAATCTGGTCGTGAAGGCGGTACGGTCCTATCAGGCGGTCTATACTCCGGGCTTCTAACGACCAACCAACCGGACAAAAACCAAGGCAAAAAAGCCTTGGTTTTTTTGTGCCTGTGCGACTTTGAGAAAAATTTCACTTTTTTTTGCTCCAGCATATGGACTTTTTTCACAAAACAGGTTATAATCAAGTTGTGTGAATGTTATAACTTTCACTTATGGGAGGTCAAGCATCATGCTCCCCAAAGCCGTGATCGTTATCCTCGGTTTACCGTTCGCGCTGTTCTGTTGTCTGCTCGTGCCAGTGGCTTTCCTGACGGTCTTTGCCTGTTCGCCGCTCGTCTACGCCTACCGGTGCGTCACCGAGCCTATTCAGGCCGGCTGCGCCGCTTCGCGGATCGCCCATCCACCATCTGCTTAACTGCCCCTTCCGTATAAACACCCCGCCTTGTCTTGTTTTGTTTGTTTCGGTTTCGCTTTGGAGCGAAGCCTATTTTTTTCGCCGCCGGCCGGTTGGAACTTTTCTCCGGCCGGAAATATGGTACAATAGTGGTAAAGTTCTTTGAGGGGGTAACCACTGTATGATCAACCGGAAAACGGTCTCTATCCTTGTGCTGGCGCTTTTTGCGGCGATGCTGCTCGCGGCGCCGGTGTGCTCCGCGGCGTCCCAGGATTTGGACAAGCCGACCAGGATGCTGTTGAAGGTCGATGTCGTCGACACGAATATGTTCTGGTCTTATCCCTATATTAGCCGTGACGGCAAGGCGAGGGTGCCGGCCGCGATCCAGGTGGTGTGGAGCACCACGAGCGGTCTGGATTCAAAGACGGAGACCATGGCGGTCGCGAAGAGCGACCGCGGCCAGGTGGCGATAACGACCGAAAAGGATGCGTTCGTGGATATCGAGGTGCAGGTGGTGGACGCCAAAAAAACGATTTTGGGCAAGGCCAGCCTGCAGGTCCGCAACACCGGCAAGGATGTGGCGTTTGTCGTCAATGTTCCGGATATCACTTCCCCGGTCATCGAGCTCCAGTAAGCTGATTTACCGGTGGGATAAAAGGGTCTGCAGCCGATGCTGCAGACCCTTTTATCCCACCGGGAGGCTACCGCGGCCAGAATTCCCGGCCGCCGGCCGCTTTTACGAGCAGCCGCTCGGTAAGGACCGCGGCGAGGTTTTCGGCTTCGCCGTCGGCCGCCCAGTCGTCGAAGTAGTCTTCCCGGCCTTTGATGTCGATGATTTTTCCGCTGTCCGCCTTGAAGCCGATGAGGCGCATTTCCAGGTCTGTCCTGAGCTTGAGGTCGCCTTCGAGGTTCCTTAGTTGGTATTCGCCCAGGTCGGTTATGATGAACCCGAGGATGAGGTCGGCGTCGAGCTTGGCCGCCAGTTGCCCAAGGCCGGCCAGGTCGGGCCGCCGGGGATCGAGGGCGCCGTTCGGCGGCAGGGCCGCAGTTATTTCGGCGGCCGGGATTATTTCGTATTTTTTGACGAACGAGGGAAGCGGCGTATGGAACCACGCGGCTATGGTCGCGGTTATCCTGGCCTTGACCGCGGGCAGTTCGCGGGCTTTTGCGGTGGCGGCGACAGGCAGGAGGGCAATCCGCCGCGCGTCGCCGGCGGCGCAGACCGGCGAGCCTAGCGGCGTCAGCAGGGCGAATGCCAGTAACAGGATAAGGACTTTTTTCATGTCGTCACCACCCGTACTATTTTCTCAGCGTCTGCGGCCGGATACGCCGCAGCGTCCGAGCTGGCTGAGGAATACGCGCACTATTGCGGGGTCGAACTGGGTGCCGGCGCAACGCCCGATTTCCGCCACGGCTTCGTCGTGGGTCATGGCTTTGCGGTAGGGACGGTCGCTGGTCATGGCGTCGTAAGCCTCGACTACGGCGAGGATGCGGCATTCGCGGGGGATCTGGTCGCCGCTGAGCCCGACGGGGTATCCGCCGCCGTTCCACCACTCGTGGTGCTTCAGTATCCATTCGGCGACAGGCAGAAGCTCGCTCGATGACTGGGCGATCCGGTAGCCTATCTCGCAGTGTCGCCGCACTTCCGCCCGTTCCTCGGCGGTGAGCGGTCCGGGCTTGCGGAGGATGTGGTCGGGAACGCCGACTTTGCCGATGTCGTGGTATTTTGCCAACAGCCGCATGGCGGCGACGGATGCTTCCGGCAAGCCCAGGCCGCGGGCCAGCCGTAAGGCCAACCGGCCTATCTTGTCAGCGTGTTCGTCGGCGAAAAAGTCCCGCTCTTCGAGGAGCTTTATGGCTGTCTGCACTATGGCGCTACGGGTGCCGTGCGATTGGCTGAGTTTTTCGCGGTACATGTTGTTGTCGGCTTCGCGGAGCAGGGCACGGATGCTTTCGCCGCACCGCCGCCCGACCGCGTGGCCGAGGGACAGGCTTAGGTACACGCCTGTTTGCGTGTCGTTGTATGCCTCGATGGCATCCCGCACCCTGCGGCAGGCGGCCTCGACCGCGCGGTCGGTGGCGTCGGGCATGAGGACGGCGTATTCGTCGCCGCCTATGCGGGCGACGATGTCTTCCCGGCGGAAAGCATCTTTGAGTATTTTCGCCGCAGCTACCAGCATGATGTCGCCGACGGCGTGCCCCATGGCGTCGTTGATGAGCTTCAGGCCGTTGATGTCGCAGACGATTATGCCGACAGGCCCGTCGCCCGCGTTCTCGCGCCGGTCGAGTTCGGCCTCGAAGTAGGCGCGGTTGTAAAGAGAGGTCAGGCCGTCGCGGGTGCTGATAAACAGTAGTTTGTCCTGTACGCTTTTCTGGGCGGTAATGTCCATGATGACGCCTTCGACGTACAGGGGCGGCCCGTCGGCGCCGCTCACCGGCCGGGCCCGTTCGATGACGGTGCGCGCGCCGCCGTCTTTGCGGGTGATGCCGTATTCGACCTCGAACGGCCGGTTGTCGTCGATCGCGCCCTGGCAGGCCGCCTCCACCCTTTCCCTGTCGGCCGCCGCCACGATTCCCCCCAGCGGGCACAGCCCGCCGCCGGTCAGTTCTTCCGGGCGGTAGCCGGTGATGGCCTGGAGCATGGCGTTGAAAAAGCGGACCCGGCCGTTTTCGCGGAGAAAGACACGGTAGACGATGCCGGGGAGGTTTTCGGCCAGCGTGCGGTATGAAGCTTCGCTTTCCCGCAGCGCCGCTTCCGCGCGGGTCCGTTCCGCCAGTTCTCCTTCAAGGGCCTCGTATAGCCTGGCGTTGCTGAGGGCAAGGGAGGCGAGTTCGGCGAACTGCTTGAGGATGACGGTCTCTTCGGCGCTGAAGGTCCGGTCGGTGGCGATACGGGCGAGGCAGAATACGCCAAGGACTTCCTCCCCCCTCTTGAGCGGTATGCCGATCCAGGCGCGCACGGCATCGTGGCCGGGGTCGGGGTTGCGGCCGGGTTCCGTGCTGTAGTCGTCGGTAACGAAGCTTTGGCCGCTCTGCCATATCCGTCCCGACATTTCTTCGCCAGGCTTGAGCTGTTTGCCGATAACCCCGCGATAGAAACCCCGGGCGACTTTGACTTCCATGCGGCTGGCGCCTGGTGCGGCCAGGTAAAAGTAGCCGTGTGGGGTTTCCACCAGTTCGCAGGCGCCGTCGAGGATGTTGGCCAGCAGTTCCTGCGCTTCGAAGCGGGTCATCAGGCGGACCGACAGCATATGGAGCAGTTCCAGGTGGCGGTTCTGCCGGCGAAGAAGTTCTTCGACGCGGGCGCGTTCGGCGAGTTCGTTCTGCAGCTTGGCGTATAGCCGCGCGTTGCCGACGGCGATGGAGGACAGCTCCGCGAACCGCTGGAGCAGGGCTTTTTCTTCCTCGCCGGGAAGATAGTTTTCCGCCATGATGTTGAAACCGAGGACGCCGATAACTTGCCGGTCGCTCCATAAAGGCACGCCGACGATCGTTCCCGCGACGCCCGTCGCCCCTTCCCCGCCGGGGCCTGTTTGCCACACCCTCTGTTCGGCGGCAATAGCGCCCTCCTGCCAGACCTTGCCGACAAAACCTTCCCCGGGGCGGCGGCGCGCGCCGAGCTGCGACCGGTGGTGGCCGACGCCGACCTTCATTTCCATCGTTTCGCCGTCGTCGGCAAGAATGTAGAGAAAGGCGTTCGGGGTATGAAGAAGGCCGGCCGCTCGGACGGTTATCTCTTCGAGCAGCGAGTCAAGGTCCCGGCGGCGCATGAGGCCCAGAGCTATGCGGTGCAGCGCTTCCAGGTATTCGCTTTGCAATTGGAACGCGGACAGTTTTTGCTGGCGGAACGCGGCGCCGTCGGTTTCCATTGACTCCCCCACCCTGTGCTGGTAACGTGTGGTTTTTGGTTACTCATTCGACAGGCCATGTATTTTCCCTGCCATTGTCTGCCTGCTGCGGACTGACTTCTTTTCGTAGGTTGCCCAAGCCGTGCGCCCGGCCTGGTAAATAACCGTTAAAGGGGAACTCCCGACTTTAGCCGGAGCTCCCCTTTGCGTTTACCGCCGGAAGGTTCTTTCGTTATTGAGCTGCTGGCTGCGGTGTTTTTTCGCCAGTTCCTCATGGTTGACCGGGTTGACTTTTTCGCCGAATTCCTTGGCCAGCAGGGCTTCGATCTCCTCGGGGCGGAGCGTCTGAGTCTTTACCTCGTTCCATTTTTCCATCATTAATCACCCCTTGACAAAAGGCAGGCCGCCGCCCATGGCATGCCCGGGAACCTGCCTTGCGTATTAGCGCCCGGTAGATTCCGCCGGCACTCTGTGGTTATTATGAGCCGCCGGCGGGAAAAGATGCTACCCGCGCGGCGAAAATTCCTCTTCGGCTGCGGCCAGCCGCCTGACCTGGGCGACGACGAGGGCAGCGGTGACGAGCGCGGCGCCGAAGTCGGCGATCGGCCCGGCGAGCCATACACCCTGCAGGCCGATGAAGCGCGGCAGGATCAGTAGCGCCGGGATGAGGATGAGAAGCTGCCGGGACATGCTGAGCAGCAGGGAGTGCATGGGTTTGCCGATCGCCTGGAAGAAGCCCGCCCCCATGACCTGGAAGCCGATGACGGGCAGCATGGCCATGAATATTTTAAGCCCGGTCGCGCCCAGGGCGATGAGGTCGGCTTCGGAGCTGAACATGCGGATGATATAGGCGTCGAACAGTTCGACGATGACGAAGCCGGTGACGGCGACGGCGGTGGCGGCGATGCTGCCCTTGATCACCGCTTCCCTGACCCGCCTGAAGTTTTTCGCTCCGTAGTTGTAGCCGATGACCGGCTGGGTACCCTGGCTGATGCCGAAGATGGGCATGAGGACGAGCAGCGAGACGCGGTTGATGATGCCCATCGCGGCCACGGCCGTCTGCCCGCCGTGGATGATGAGGATGTTGTTGAACAGGCCGGCGACGAAGCTGGCGGCAATCTGCATGAAGAAGGCCGACGAGCCCATGACGACGATTTTTGCGATAAGCCGCCGGTCGGGCGCCATGTTGGCGCCGCGCAGCCGAAGCAGGCTCCGCCGGCTGCGGAAATGGGCGATCACCCATGCGGCGGATACGGCCTGCGAGATGACGGTGGCGAGCGCCGAGCCTTTGATGCCGAGGCCGAGGACGAAGATGAACAGGGGGTTGAGGAGGGTGTTGAGGAAGGCGGACAGGATCATCGTCATCATGGCGATGCGGGGGTGGCCTTCGGCGCGGATGATGTTGTTGAGCCCAAACCCGGTGAACATGAAGACGCTGCCGGCGAGGATGACGGAGGTGAAGTCGCGGGCGTATGGCAGTACGGTCTCTTCCGCTCCAAGGAGGGCGAGGACGGGGTCGAGGAAGGAAAGCAGGACGGCCGACATGCTCACGGCAACCGTCAGTCCGAGGACGAAGGCGTTGCCGAGGATTTTTTCGGCTTCGGCGATGTTCTGCTGGCCGATGCGGATGGATACGAGGGTGGTAGCGCCGACGCCGACGAGCATGCCGAAACCCATGAAGGCGATCATTATCGGGAAGGCGATGGTGACCGCCGCCAGGCCGACAGCGCCCACGCCGTGGCCGACGAAGATGCTGTCGACGATGTTGTAGAGGGCGTTGACGAGCATGCCGGTGATGGCGGGCACGGAGAAATCCCAGATGAGGGTACCGATGTTTTTTCGTCCCAGGCTGCTGCGGTCGTCCGTTGCTTGGCGCGCGTTTGCCGGCAATATGTCCCCCTCCTTTCGTTCTAATTTAGTATTGGCTTATTGTTTTTCCGGTTCTCATGGGAATAAGCAGCAAACAAGGCCTCCGGGCTTTCCCGGAAGCCTTGCGCGAAGAGCGCTAGAGAAATTTGGGGCAGCCTGGGGTTAGCGGGGCCGGGCGCCGAGCCACTCGCGGACGACGCCGACGACCGGGGTGTAGTAGAGCAGGCATGCGATCACCGCGCCGCCGGCGGAGCTGACGGCGAAGGGGATGACGAAGAACAGGGCGCCAGCCTTGGAGCCGATGAGGTATTTGGCGACCGGGAAGGCGACCAGCGCGCCGATGAGGCCGGTGCCGACGAGTTCGCCGACCGCCGCCCAGAGGATGCTGTTGGTCCGGCGGTAGAGGATGCCGGCGAGCGCGGCGCCGATCATGCTGCCGGGGAAGGCGAGCAGCGAGCCCGTGCCGAGGAAGTTGCGCAGGAGCGAGGTGGCGAAGGCGGCGTTGACCGAGTATCTGGTGCCGAGAAGCACGGCCAGCAGGATGTTGATGGCGTGCTGGACGGGGAAGCATTTGGAGACGCCCACGGGGATGTAGACAAGTTGGGCGGTGAGTACGCCGAGGGCGACGAACAGGGCGGTGAAGGTCAGTTTTCTGATGTCCACGGTCAATCCTCCCGTGTTTCAGAGATTTTCGCGTGACTGACGAGGAGCTCGGGCGTCAGATTGAAGACGGCGTCGAAGAGTTTGACGCGGAAGGTGCCGATGCCGTCCTCCGGGCCAAGCGACCGGTGGGCGAGTTCGCCGGCGACGCCCATGACCACGAGGCCGGTAACGGCGGCGGCGTAGGGCGAGGCGCCCGCTCCCAGGCAGCAGCCGATCAGCGAGGTGGCCATGCAGCCCGTGCCGGTGACGCGCGCCAGCCAGGGGTGGCCGTTGGCGATGCGGCAGACGCGACCGGCGCCGGCGACGATGTCGGTCCGGCCGGTGAGGGCTACGACGCAGCCGAGGCGACGGGCAAGGCCGGCGGCAACGGCTTCGCCGCCGGGTTCGTCGGCGGCCGAGTCAACGCCGCGAATGGCGGCGCTGAGGCCGGCGACGGTTTTGATTTCCGCGGCGTTGCCTCTGATTACCGCCGGGCTGGTTTCGCGAACGATGCGGCCGGCGGCGTCGGTGCGGGCCGGGGTGGCGCCGGCGCCCACCGGGTCGAGGATTATGGGGACGCCGAGGTCGCCGGCCCGCCGGCCGGTGGCGATCATGGTGTCGACGGCGGCGGCGTTGAGGGTGCCGATGTTGAGGACCAGGGCACCGGCTTTGGCGACCATGTCGGTGGCTTCGCCGGGGTCGGCGGCCATGACGGGGGAGGCGCCGCAGGCGAGGGTGATGTTGGCGCTGTCGTTGGCGGTGACGTAGTTGGTCAGGTGATGGACGAGGGGGGTGTTCGCCTTTATGGCGGCAAAGGTGGCGGCGATTTCCTGCAAAAGCTCCATTGATCGATCTACCTCCCTGGAAGCGGGTATGGGAAACGGGCGGTTAAGCGGCGCAAACCGTAAAAGGCGCCTCCCCGTAAGGATGCGCCCCGAAAGCGAACAATGAGCAGCTATCCCTCCGCTGGCATTACCCAGATCAGGTTAAGGGTCATAGGCGGTCGGGCCTATTTCTCAGCCGGCTCCTCCGGCTCCCCCAGCCGATATCCAGTTGTTTCGTCGTGCCTTCTGCTTAATTATAACCATATCCGGCCGATTTTTCCATACTTTAACGGCAACTTTCGCCGGCCGTGCCAAAAATTCTCACTTGGACGTGCGCCCGAGCCTAGGCCAGGAGGCGATTTACGATCGCCTCGATGTGTATCCGGGTGGTGTCGAGGATGATGGCGTCCAGGTCGCCGTCCTTGATTATCAGCGGCAACTCGGTGCAGCCGAGGATGAGGGCGTCGGCGTTTTCGGCGGCGAGCATCCTCCTGGCGATCCGCAGCACTGTGTTTTTGTCCTCGGGGAGGACGATGCCTGCCTGGAGGTTCGGGAAGATGACGTTGTGGATGGCCTGCTGCTCTTCCACGGTGGGAACGAAGGCGTCGATGCCGTATCTGGCGAACGCGTCCGCGTATAGCCCGCTGCTCATCGTGAAGGCGGTGCCGAAGATGATTACGCGGCGGCAGCCGCCGTCCCGCGCCTTCTTGCATGTTTCCTCGACGATGCTGACGAGGGGCAGCGGGGAGCGGGCGCTGACCGCGTCGAAGACGATGTGGGCGGTGTTGGCCGCCATGGCCGCGAATTCGGCGCCGCCGGCGGCCAGGGTTTCGACCGAGGCGACAAGGCGGTCGGTGAATTCGGGCCAGGTTTTGTTCGCCGCCAGGGCATACATTTCGTCGAGGTTGAGGCTGTCGATGACCATGAGGGGGTAGCTGACGCCGCCGGTTTTGTCCCGGTAGGCGTCGATTATCCCCTTGTAGTAGTCGAGCGTGGACGCGGGGCCGATCCCGCCCACCAGTCCGAATTTTTTCATCACCAGCACCTCCGCCACCGGGATAACTTACTAATACTTCGATTATATCACAGCAGGCGATGAAAAAGACAAACCCAGGTTGCCGAGAAGCCCCGGACTTCGCCGGGGCTTCTCGTGCGGTCTATTTTCTGTAGATTTCGCTCCTGACGCCCTCCCCCGCCCCGTCCTGCCGGAAGGCGAACGCCGGGTTGGCGCCGGCGACGAAGCCGGCCAGCCAGGCCCGGTAGAGCCGCGCCATCGCCTGTTCGTTGGCGCCGGCCCGCCGCCAGTTCGGCTGTTGGAGGCAGACGCGCGTCTCCCAGGTTATGCTGTCATCCGCCGAGGCGATGACAGTGTCAGCCTGGTCGCAGGGCATGCCGTTCAGGTAGTGGTCGCCCAGGGCCCGGTAGATGCCCGGGGCGATAGTCAGGTCGTGCTTGCCCTGGGCTTTGGCGCTCTCGCCGGTGAGGCGGCCGTGGTCGGCGAAGGCCTGCTCAAGGAGGTCGGCCGCCCCGTCGCCGCAGGTGTCGAGCAGTTCGCTGACAAAGGCGGCTTCGCGGGTTTCGGCGATTTTAATCTGGCGCTGCAGCCAGCCGTGGATGTTGTCGTGGTCGATGAGTTCGCCCAGGTCGGTGTCGGGCAGCGGCCAGCCGTAGGTCTGCCTGACTTGTTCCTGAAGCTCCTCGGCGACGGAGCCGCACAGCGCGGCCGCCCGTTCGCGGAGGTAGTCCTCCCGCCGGCCGACGAGGCGGATCTTGCCGTAGAGCCAGTAGTGGATGGGGCCGATGAAGGCGCTCATTGTTTTTCCTCCTTAAGCGCGACTTTGTTCAGGGCGACGGTCAGGTCGCTTACTTCGAGCCCGTGGATGCCGGCCGCTTTTTCCAGCGCTTCGCCGGCGGCCGAGGGGCAGCCGAGGCAGCCCATGCCGAAGCCGCGAAGAACGGGGATGGTCTCGGGGTATACCCGGATGATGTCGGCGATGATGCTGTCGGCGGCGATGGAGTCGCCGGCTTTTAGCCTGGGTTCGTCGCCAGTACGGGCGGGAACGGGGGCGTCATGGGCGGCGGCGGGCGCAGCGGCGGACGGGGCGGCGGCAAATTCGGCGAGTACGTCGACGCGGAATTTTTCGAGTCCGATGCGGTCGATAAACTGGCCCAGCCGCTCGATGTCGGCGTGCCGCTTGTAGTAGCCGACGATGATGTCGACGAGCCTGAGGGTGGCGTCGTAGTCGAGGCCGGCGGCGAGCTTGTCGGCCAGCCGGGGATGCGCGCCGGCGCTGCCGCCGACGTAAACGTCCCAGCCCTCGTCGGTGCCGATGACGCCGATGTCTTTGATGATCGCTTCCGCGCAGGAGTTGGGGCAGCCGGAGACGCCGATCTTCAGCCGTGACGGCATTTCTTTTTTGATGTAGCGCCGGTCGAGCTCAAGACCGAGCTTTACGCTGTCCTGCTTGCCGCGTTTGCAGAAGGCGATCCCGGGGCAGATTTTGACGCTGCGGACGCAGTTGGCGAAGCCCATGGCGGGCTGCATGCCGAGTTCGGCCCAGACGTTGTCGATATCTTCGGCTTTCAGCCCGGTTATCATGATGCGCTGCGCCGAGGTCAGTTTGAGCGTGCCGCCGTATTCCCTGGCGACGCGGGCGTAGGTTTCGAGTGTTTCCGGTTTGACGAATCCTCCCGGTAGGTGGGGCGTTACCGCGTAGGTTCTGACGCCGTTGCGGATTTTCTGCAGGTTGGCTCCTTTGGGCAGCATGGCGTTTTTCCTCCTAACGTGTTACGGTGTCTGTCATGGTTTAATGATACCCCGCCGGCGGCGGCCGCGCTTTGATGTAAATCACATTCCGGGCGTGATTTGCGTCACGCGTCCGCGGAAAAGGAAGCAGCCCCGGACATATTGCACTGAACCCCGGCCAATGGACACAGATAAAAAGCCCTATCGTAGGATTAGATGAGATTACGCAAACTGGCGTCGTTTTTCGAGCGGCGTCAGTTTTGTTTTGAGTTGAATACGCTCGTGGTTGTAGAAAAAAATGTAGTTATCAATAAGCTGACGCGCCTGATCGACCGTCTTTGGCTTATGCCGCCGGATACACTCGGTCTTAAGGATGCTGAAGAAGTTTTCTGCCGGCGCGTTGTCATAGCAGTTTCCCCGCCTTGACATGGACGGAGTAATGCCGTAATTTTGAGTTAGGGTGAAATATGCCTGGGAAGTGTATTGAAACCCCTGGTCACTGTGGAGGTGCAACTCTGCAGTGACCGCTTCTTTTGCCTTGGCTTGCCGAACGGTTCGCAGAACCAGGTTGACCGACTGCTCGGTTCCAGTCTGGTAGGCGACAATACTGTTGTCAAACAGGTCGCGAATCATGGATAGATACAAGGTTCCCTGCGGCGTCTGGATATAGGAAACATCCGTTACCCATTTCTGATTAGGTTTGATGGCTGTGAAATCGCGGCCGAGGATATTCGGATACCGGTGCAGTTGACCGCTCATCTGCCGGTACTTTTTTCTGCGCCGGATTTGCGCCAGCAACCCGTACTTGTTCATGATGCGCAGCACCGCCTTATGGTTTTTCTTAATGCCTCGCCTCTCAAGCCATATCCCCACACGCCTATAACCGTAAGTTCCATTAGTCTGCCGCTGGCATTTTTGAATCAAGGCGGCCAACTTCTCCTCGGCGGATGACCGGTCTTTCCGTTTGAGATACGCGTAGTAGCCGCTTCTTGATACCTCAAAGAAATTACACATGACCGCAACCGGATGCTTGCCGGCATTTTGCGCTATGGCTATGTACTTAACCTGTGCTCTCACATCCTTCCAGCAGCGTGAAGAAAAGACCGGTATAGTTCCACTTCTCTTTCAAGTTCCCGTATCCGCAGCTCCATCGCGTGGTGTGCAGTTATCGGGCTTTTTCTGGGGCGGCCTTTCTTCTTGGGGGATGCCGGAAGGGTGGTCTGTCTCCGATTGTACCGGTTAATCCAGTTCTTGATTTGTACTTTTTCAAGACCCAAGGCATCTGCTATCTCCCGCCTGGTTCTTCCATCTTGTCGCATTTGCAGGATAATCCGCTCAGCCGATTGCATATCTGTCCATTTCCGTGACATACAAAACCTCCTATCGTAGTTATCCTACAACAGGAGGCTTTTTTGCTCAATGTCCGTTTTTTCGGGTTCAGTTCATATCCGGGGCTGCTTGTAGCGTATTGTATGGTTACGCGGAAAGGTATTCTTCGAGGAGTTCGCTGTCCCACTGCAGCACGCCGCGGGTCAGCCCGAGGAGGGCGGCATAGAAGCCGACCGCGCCGTGGGCGGCGGCGTCTTTCTCCAGGTCGCCGATCCAGCCGAGGGGATGGGCGGCGATGAACTCCGCCTGGAGCCGGGCCGAATCGCGCCAGCCGGCTTCTTCCCGCAGGCTGGCCGCTTCGCTGGCGGCCGCCAGCAGCATGAGCTCAAGCCCCAGATGGTCCTCCGGCTGCCGGTATTTGGCGGCCGCCGCCACGCCGAAGCGGGCCATGGCTTCCCTCACCTGGAAGGCGGGTGGGCCGAACAGCAGCCGTTCGGGGGTGCGGTAGAGCGATTCCCACGGGGGCGCTTTGGGTTCATCGGCGCCAAGAAACAGGTCGGTGTACTCGGTCTGCACCCGCTCAAGCGCCGCCTCCCCGGGCATAGACCGCAGGTTTGACGTTATGTTGACCAATCTGTCGAGGGCGTCGCCCATGACGTCGTTGGCCGGCGCCAGGGGGAAGTCCCGCCAGAATTCGGGCTGCAGCAGGGGGACGCGGTCGGCCTGAAAGGGTTCGAGCAGGCAGTGGCCGAGGAACCGATAGATGCCGGCTCGGAAGAGAGCGACTTCTTGCCAGGATGCGACCATCGCCTGTTACTTGGCCGCCGTCGGCGCGGCGCTGACGGCGCGGACGGTTTCCTCCCCGCTCCAGAGCAGCCGGCGGGACGCGACGATGAAGACGATGGCCCCGAAGGAGATGATGCCGAGGAAGATGGCCCATTCGACCAAGGTGGGCGTATACGATCCGGTCATCGCCCACATGTCGATCTTGGCCGTGGCGGAGGCGGGTGCCTGGCCGAGGGTTACGCCGGGCGCGCCGGCCACCGGCGGGATGAGGAAAGACGAGAACAGCAGCCAGACGCGTTTGCAGAACACGCCGAGGATGATGAGCGCGGCGGCGGCCATGATCCGGCTTTTGCTCTGGCGACCGGCGGGGCTGGCGAGGAGGACGAAGGGAACGAGCAGGCCGAGGATGACCTGCACCCAGAAGAACGGGGCCAGCGGGCCGCTCGTCAGCAGGCCTAGGGCGGCCATCATGCTTTCTTCGCCGGGATAGGCGGCTGTCAGCATTTCGCTGAGGACGAAGAAGGCGTCCACGGCGACGAAGACGGCGAGCAGGCCGGCGAGGCGGGCGTACAACCGGGGCTCGACCTTGTAGTCGGAGACTTGCTCCAGCCCGGCGAGCACGAGGATGAGAAGCGCGAGGCCGGAGTCGAGGGCCGAGGCGACGAACAGCGGCGCCATCAGGGCGCTGTGCCAGCTGACGCGGGCGATCTGCAGGCCGAAGATCCAGGCCGTGACGGAGTGGACGAGCACGGCGGCCGGCAGGGCGACGGCCGACAGGGTGGCCAGCTTGCCCTGGTCGGGCGCGGGCCGGGTCATCTGCCTGAGATAGAGCAGCGAGACGATCAGGTAGACGGCGATGACGACGACGTCCCAGATGAGCGGCGACTGGAACTGGGGATGGATGAGAAGGTAGAATATCCGCTCGGGGCTGCCGAGGTCGACGATGATGAACATCCCGGCGAGGATGATGCAGACCGTCGAGAGGATGACGGCCGGCTTGGCCACCGCCTTGAAGGCGGGGATGTCGAACACGGTGGCCGAGGACGAGACGATCAGGCCGCCGGCCGAGAGGCCGACGAAGAACATGAAGGATGTGATGTACAGGCCCCATGACACGACGTTGCGCATGCCGGTGACGATAAGGCCGTTACTGAGCTGGTATAGCCAGGCGATCAGCCCGAGCAGCGTGAAGAGGCCCAGGATGCCCAGGGACATTTTCAGGTTTCCTCTGTTTTCCACAATATCGCCTCCTTTCAGCGCAAATAGTAGATTTGCGGTTTGGTGCCCTTTTCGGCGAGCAGCTGCTCGCCGCCGCGCTCGCGAACGGCCTTGGAAACCTCGCTGTTCGGGTCGTCGAGGTCGCCGAACTTGCGGGCCTTGGCGGGGCAGACCTCTACGCAGCGCGGCTCCTGCCCCTTGGAGGTGCGCTCGACGCACAGCGTGCATTTTTCCATGACGCCTTTGGGGCGGGGGGCGGCGTCGCCGTAAGAGTGGCCGGGTTCGCGGACAGGCTTCTGCCAGTTGAAAACGCGGACGTTGTAAGGGCACGAGGCCATGCAGTAGCGGCAGCCGATGCAGCGGGCATAATCGATCAGCACGCGGCCGTCCTTGTCCCTGAAGGTGGCTCCGACCGGGCAGACTTTGACGCAGGGGGCGTTCTCGCAGTGCAGGCAGGCGAGCGGCAGCCAGCTTTTGTGGAGGTTGGGGAATTCGCCGCGCGCGGTGTCGACGTCCTCGCCGCCGTCGGTGAGGATGCGGTTCCACAGCATGCCCATCGGTACGTTGTTCTGCATTTTGCAGCCGAGCTCGCAGGTATGGCAGCCCATGCACCGCTTGAGGTCAATGGTCATGCCTAGTTTTGCCATCAGTTAGCCCCCCCCCGCCTTTTTGACTTCGACCAGGGTGTCGTTGAAGGGGATGACCGGCCCGTGGCTGAGCGGATAGCCGCGGGGGTTGTTGGCGCTGTTGGTGACGTTCTGCAGGTTGCCGGCCGCGAAGTATTTCGACCACCAGCCTTCGCTCACCCTGATGGACCCGGGGCGCATTTCCGGCGTGGCCTGATAACGGGCCTGGAATTTGCCGCGGTCGTTGAAGACTTCGACGAGGTCGCCGTTTTTCAGGCCGCGCTTTTGCGCGTCTTTCGGGTTCATCTCCACCTTCGGTTCTTTGATGATCTGGAGAATCCAGCGGGCGTTGGAGAAGGAGGAGTGGGCCCGGTAGCGGGTGTGGGCCTGGCTGAACTGCAGCGGGTACTTTTTGAACAGCGGGTTTTGCGGCGAGGCTTCCTGCGGTTCCTCGTAGGCGGGGAAGCCGGCGCCGAAGGGCAGCAGCACCTCGGAGTAGAGCTGGATCTTTTTGGTCGGGGTGTTGTACACCTGGTTCATGTTGCCGCGGTAGGGCTCCATCGGGGCGTTGAGGCGCTGAATACAGCGGTTGGCTTTGAGCGTTTCGAGGGTGATGCCCTTGAGGGGCGGCGCCGGGTCTTTGAGTCTGGCGCTGATGAGGTCGCCGGGGGTCTTTGGCAGGTATTGGGCCAGCCCCAGCTTCGCGGCCAGCTCTTTTTCGATCTGAAAGTCGGTTTTGCTCTCGAACAGCGGGTCGATTACTTTCTGCATCGTCATGATGTGGTTGCGGCGGATCTGGAGGTTGTAATAGTCGTATTCCATCTCGAAGTTGGTGCAGGTGGGCAGGACGAGGTCGGCGTACTTGACGGTGTCGTTGTGGAAGATATCGACGACGACGACGAGGTCGAGCTTCTTCAGCCAGGCGGCCGTCTGGTTGGCGTTGGCCAGCCACTGGTTGAGGGTGTTGCCCTGGATTATGACCGCCCGCACGGAGTTGGGCTTCTGGGGGAAGTCGGTGGCCGGCATTTCGGGTTTGGCGGGCCGGAACTCTTTCGGCAGCGGCCAGCCCTTGAAGGGCGCAAAATAGCCGGGCAGGTGGTGGTTGGCGGCGCCGACGCCGCCGCCCACGCGGCCGATGTTGCCGGTGAGCGCGGCGAGGATGCCGCCCGCCCGGCCGAGGCTGTCGGCGTGGTACCACTTGTCGGGGCCGCCCCAGCCCCAGGCGAGGACGGCTGGTCCCGCGGTGGCGTACTGCTTGGCCAGGTCCTTGATGACCTGTTCGGATACTTCGGTGATTTTGGCGGCCCACGCCGGCGTGCAGTCCTTGGCGTGCTCGCGCAGGGCGGCGAAAACGGTCTGCAGTTTGACGCCGTCGGCGGAAAAATCGCCGTCGAGTTCCGCGTGGATGCCGGGAGCGTCGTAAGGCTGGAACGAGCCGGAGTTTTTGTCCCACACCTGGTATTTGTCGCCGGCTTTGAACAGTTTCTTGTCATCCGCCCGGATGAGGAAGGGGGCGGTGCTGTTTTTGCGGAGATAGTCCTCGTGGTACCACTTGTTGGCGAAAACCTGATTGATAAGTGCCATAATAAGGGCGGTATCGGTGCCGGGGCGCAGGCTGATCCACTGGTCGCAGCGGGTGACGGTGGTCGAGTAGGCCGGGTCGATGGCGATTATTTTGGCGCCCGCTTCCTTGGCGTCATAAAAAAACTGGGCGTCGGTCATGGAGGTTTCGAGGAAATTGTTGCCGAGGAGGAGGATGGTCTTGGCGTTGACCCAGTCGGTGACTTCGTTGTTCATCGGGCCAAAGAGGCCCGCGCCGGTGACCTGGTGCAGCCCGCCGGACAGGCCGATGTCGATGCCGGCGTGGTTGGTGAACTGGGCGCCGAGCATCGTCGCCAGCGAGAACATGGGGTGCTCCACGCCGGACGAGGCTTTAAGGTAGATGGATTTGCCGCCGTGTTTGTCTTTGAGCTCCTTGAGCTTGTTGGCGACGGTGGTCAGCGCCTCGTCCCAGGAGATGGGGACGAATTTGCCCTCGCCGCGCTCGCCGACGCGCTTCAGGGGCGTCTTGATGCGGTCGGGGCTGTAGACGCGTTCGAGCTCGGACAGGCCGCGCAGGCAGATGAGGGAGTGGCGTTTGTCCGGCCATTCGTTGGGCTCGATCTTGACCAGTTTGCCGTCCTTCACGGTGCATTTGAATGAGCAGCGTCCGCCGCAGTTGGGGGGATGATAGGTGTAGGCCACTTTTTCCTGGGGGTCGGCGGCGGCGTCCGTCTGGCGCAGCCACTTGCTCACAGGCGGCAGCGCGCCGCAGGCGCCCAAGGCCGCCCCGGCCAGACCCGTTTTGATGAAGGTCCGCCTAGATAGTCCCATAGTCACATTCCCTTCCTTTCCTTATTTGATTTCTGATTTGGGGTATATCTTGCGGTTAAAGCGAAAATGCATGCCCTTCCGGGCGGCAAAGTGTATTTCGGACAAGAACAAATGTTTTAGACAAAAAAAACCCATTAACTATAATGATATAGTTAATGGGTTTTTTAATATATTATCCGAAAGTATAGTTTTTTACGTTCGACCCGTTTTCCGTTCCAGCATCAGCCGCGCGAGCACCGTCCTGCTGCCGATGCCCAGCTTGGTGAAAATATTTTGCAGCGTCTTTTTGACGGTGGCTTCTTCGATGACGAGCTTTTTGGCGATGACGCGGTTGGGCAGACCGGCGGCGACCAGGCCGGCGATTTCCCGCTCGCGGGCGGTGAGGTTCGCCAGGTCGTTGTCTGTTTCCGCCGCCCGCATGGCAGGCAATTTGAGGGCGAAGGCGGCGTAGGTTTTCTCGACCCTGGCGACAAAGCCGGCATAGCGGTCGTCTTTGCCCAGTTGGCCAAGAATGGCGCCGATATGTTCGCCGTTTTCCACGAAGGGCATGATGAGCCCGTCGGCGGCGGCGATGTCGACG
The DNA here is from genome assembly GCA_032334055.1 of Selenomonadales bacterium 4137-cl. Classification (NCBI taxonomy): domain Bacteria; kingdom Bacillati; phylum Bacillota; class Negativicutes; family Acetonemataceae; genus Anaeroselena; species Anaeroselena agilis. Next base: position 2,410,734 of record JAUOZS010000001.1, read on the forward strand.
GCCCGCACAAGGGCCGCCTGCGCCTCATGGCGGCGCTGCAGCCGGTGGTGGGCCGCCGCGACGTAGATACAGATGTATATCTGGCCAAGCAGGTTGGGGAAGACGCCGGCGACGCCGAGGAAATGCCCGGCAAGGCCGAGGAGCTTAAGGTATTGCCCGGTTATCAGCAGCGTTTTGCCGTAAACGATGTTGAACGCGGCGTAAGCGGGAAAGTAGAGCGAGCTGTCTTTTACGTCGCCTTTCGCGATCCAGGCGGGGATTCTGTCCGCCTGACCCAGGCAGGCGTAAGCAGAGCCTTCGCACAGTTCGAGCATGTGGATGTTACGGTACAGTTTCTGGCGCTTGATTTCTTCCCGCGCCTGCTGCAGGGCGGTTTTGACCGCCGCCAGGCTGCCTTTCGCGATATCCAGCTTCACCTGGAGAAACAGGGCGCACATCGCGATCGTCGTCTGGCCGTGGGCCTGCGCGACGTACATGGCGTTATTCGCCAGGATTTCCGCGTTTTCAAAGTCGCCGATGTAGTAATGGCGCTCCGCCCGGAAAACGAGGTCGGCGCCCGCGCCGTGACCGCCGGTGAGGTGGCAGTAAAGAGGCATCGACGCGGCGAATTCGGCCACCTCTTGCTCCAGTCGCCCGCTTTCACGGTAAAACATGTAAAGCACGGACGGCGAACCGAACGTCCACAAAGCCTTTCTGTCGAGGAACCGCGAAGGTCCCCGCAGCAACCGGGCGGCTCTCTGGAGATGCTCGGTCATCCCCGCGATGCTGTTGTATCTGGAGAAGCTGCACAGCAGTTCGAGTTCTCCCGCCAGCTGCGCCCTGGTGTTTTCGTCGCTCCCGGACTGTCCGATATAGCCGCGGATTTCGGCGCACTGCTCCGCGAAAAGCTCCTTTTCGTTGAAGACGAAGAGATAAACCGTATATACCAGCCACGCCCAGGGGTGCATTTTCTTTATCTTCGCCGGACACTCCCGGAAGTAGCGGATCAGCTTTTCTTTGTGCTCGGTGTTGAGGCTGTGCCCTTTGGCCAGTTCGAGCGCCGCCAGCAGGCCGTGGAAGTCGCCGGCCTGGTGGTAGGCGTCCATGGCGCGGATATGGTCGCCACTGCCCGCATACCAGCTGCCGGCCGCCCGCAGGACGGCCCGCCGGCGCTCCCTCCCCTGCCGCGCGAACATTTCCCGCAGGTAGTCGGTGAAAATGTTGTGCATCCGGTAGGTTTTGCTGTATTTGTCGTATTTGATGAAAGCGTTGTGGCTGACAAGATAACTCAGCAGCGCTTCGGCGTTTTCGTCGGGTCGCATCGCCTGCGCCTGCGCCAGGGTGAAGCTGTCGAACACGCAGACGGCCAGCAGGAATTCTTTCACTTCCGCCGGACATTGCCGGTAGACGGCCTTGTCGATCAGTTCGGACAGGCTCGCCTGCCGCTCGACCAGTCCTTCGCGCGCGAAGTTGAGCATGCTGAGGTAGAGGGCGCTGATCCAGCCTTCGGTGTAGGCGTGCAGTTCGGCGGCTTCGTGAGGCCGCAGCCGCACCCCGCACAGTTTATAGTAGGCGATGATTTCGCCCTGGTTGAGCTCAAAGTCGCTTTTATCGACGACATGGCAGAACCCCTTGAGGGCGAGTTCGGTGGTGTTTTCGCCGAATTTCGCCCTGGTGGCGACGATGATGCGCAGGCTGGGGATGGTCATCTTGACCAGCAGTTCGAGGAACTGCTCGACGGTCTTCGACGAAAGCAGGTGGAAGTCATCGAAGACGAGGACCGTCCTCGCCGGGAATGGGGCGTTCCCGATGAGTTCCAGGGCCGCATCCATGAAAATGCTGTTGTCGGGAACGCCGAGTTCGGCCAGCCGCTCCGCACAGCCGGCGTCTATCTTTTTGAGCATCCGGCAGAAGCCGCGCCAAAACCCGCTTGCCGAGCCGTCGATCACCGTCTGCCATAATACCCTGGCATCGCTGTCTTTCAAGCACTCTTTGACGGCGGTGGTTTTGCCATAACCCATCGGCGCTTCGACCACCGTCAGGGGGAAATCCCAGATTCTGCCCATGGCTTGTCTGAGAGGCTGACGCACATACAGGGCGGTCGGGTTAAAGCGAGGCACTGAAACCCCTCCTGGCAAAAAACTTTTCTCCCGGCGGTGAGGTGCTACCCGCGCTGATTATCGCCGTTTGTAGCCGGACGAACCATTTGTTAACAGTATTTTAACATAATTTAGCACAATATTATATATTCTGGCAAAGAGACCGGTTGACGCAAAACGCCAAAAAAGCCCACGCCTGACGTGGGTTTCGATTTTCCGGTATGGCAAGCTCCCTGCGGGCCTTTAAAGGCGCGAGGTGTCCCGCAGACTTGCGCGGGGCAGGTTGTCGCGCCGTATTCCTTGGTCAATGTGTGGTTTATGTTTTATAAGCCCTTGCGATGGGCTTTCTTTTTTTCGCCCTTTCCCGGTCTGCCGTCATTTTATAAACACAAACTAAACATTCGGCCCCGAAAGCACAGATGACGCAAAGTCACTTTGAGCAACAAGGGAGGAAAAAAATGAGCACCACGGCGATTTCCAGCCTGACGGCAAGCACTTCTTCCACTACCAGTACGACGAGTGCGACGACGTCCAACAGCGACCTCAGTTTCGAGGACTGGATCAACCTGCTGGCGACCGAGCTTCAGTACCAGGACCCGACGGACCCGATCAGCAGCAGCGAGTACGTGTCCCAGATGGCGTCGCTTAGCTCGCTGAGCCAGATCGAAAACATCTATTCGGCGGTCAGCAACGTCGAGGCGTACAATCTGATCGGCAAAAGCGTGACCTATCAAACGACCGATTCCTCGGGGAATACCGTCGAGGCCACCGGGACGGTGAGTTCGGTTATCCTCAGCGGCAGCAGCACGTATCTGTCTATCGACGGCAATGCGGTGTCGCTGGATGCGGTGGTGAGCGTCGCCGACGCTGCGACAACCGACACGGCGAGCGCCTAGAAAGGGAGCAAATAAATCAGCCGGACCCCGCGCGGGGAGGCTGAGCACTATTTCCGAACGACTGAAGGAATAGTATCAGGAGGGATTTGCGCCTATGATGAGCGCGTTTTTTTCGGCGGTGTCGGGACTGAAGTCGCAGACCACCGGCCTCAACGTCATCGCCAACAATATTTCTAACGTCAATACGACCGGTTACAAGAGCTCAAGGGTGAGTTTCAGCGACCTGCTCAGCCAGACCCTAAGTTCCGCCTCGGGGTCGACCGCGACAACCGGCGGCACCAACCCGATTCAGATCGGCCTCGGGGTAAGCGTCGCCAGCACCGATACCAACATGACCACCGGCAGCACCCAGGCGACCGGGGTGGCCACCGACGTGGCCATCAGCGGCGAAGGGTTCTTCGTGGTCGAGAACGGCGCTGACGGGAGTTACCTGTACACCCGTCAGGGCGACATGACGGTGGACGAGGACGGCAACCTGACGGTCAACGGCTACAAGGTCTGCGGCTGGGCGACCGTGAACGCCAACGGCGAGATCATAACGACCGGCGACATCGACACGATTAACGTGTACGAAAACAACAAGAAGTCGATGCCTGCTTCCATGACAACCGCAGCCGCCTTCAGCGGCACGCTCGACTCGACGAGCACGGCCCACGGCACCGGGTTGACGACGATCGGCACCGTGCCCGACACGGCCGACGGGACGTCGAGCATGACGGTGTATGACGCGCAGGGCAACGCCTACAGTTTGACGGCCAACTGGTACAAGTGCTATGTCGATTCGTCCGACGCCGACAATCCAATTACCAGCTGGTATTACGAAGTGTCCTCCAGCGACGCGACAATCACGCCGTCCAGCGGCTACATCGCTTTCGACGCCAACGGCGACATCGTCGACACCGCGACCGCCACGACCGTCAGCAGCGCCGGGACCACCGGCTACGCCAGCGCCAGCGCCAGCTATAACGCGGCCGCCGGCAATTACACCGTGACGGTGACGGAGCCGACGACCGGCAACTATGTGATCACGCTGCAGGACGCCGCCGGCAACAGCTATGCCTATAACACGACTTCGACCACCAACGACGCGATCACATTCGACCTGACAGGCGGCGGCGCCTTCACGCTGCCCGCGACGACCGCCCTGGCGACCGGCACGACCGTTTTCGCCGTTGCCGCCGATACCGCCTCTTTCACTACGACGCCGACCCTTACCGTCACCCCGGACGGCACGGTGGGCACGGCGGCGTTCACCGTCGCCTGCGACCTGGGCGATATAACGACAGGCAACAGCACGGCGGGGGTCACCGCGACGCCGGACGGTTATGCCGCCGGGACGCTGTCCGGCATCGCGATTGAGGCGGACGGGACGATCGTCGGCACGTATAGCAACGGGCAGACCCAGGACCTGGCGGTAATCTCCCTGGCGGTGTTCACCAACGACGAAGGCCTGGAAAAAACGGGCAGCAACATGTATGCCGCGACGAGCAACTCGGGGACGGTGTCGTATTACGTCGCCGGCCAGGGCGGCACCTCGGCGCTGAGCACCGGCTGCCTGGAGATGTCCAACGTCGATCTGGCGCAGGAATTCAGCAATATGATGATCGCCCAACGCGCCTACCAGGCCAACAGCAAGGTCATATCGACCGCCGACGAGATGCTGCAGTCCCTTATAAGCATGCGCTGACGCCTGACTGGCGGTTAGCGTTATCACGGCGGAGGAGGATGCGGCCATGGCATCGACTTTTGGTACCTACAATGTTTCCTATTCGGGCATGTATGTCAGCCAGGCCGGCCTGACGGCCACGACGAACAATCTGGCCAATGTCGGGACTACCGGGGCCTCGCGCGTGCGTGTATCGGTCACCGATACGTCGACAACGCTGGCCGACGGGACAACGACGACGAGCGGCGCCAGCGTGGCGTCGATCACCCGGGCCCGCGACAGGCTGCTGGACGCGACCTACCGCACGCAAAACGCCGACGCCGGCTATTGGGCGGTGAAAAGCGGCGATCTCGAATACATGCAGGAGCTGCTGAACGAATACGCGGCCGACGACGGGACCTCGAGCGACGGCCTGCAGCAGCTCATCAACGAGTTTTTCTCCGGCTGGGACGCCCTGGCGACGGATACGACCAGCACCAGCGCCCGCCAGCAGGTCGTCGACAGCGCTAATTCGCTGATAGCGGGTCTGACTGAGATTTACGGTCAGCTGGAGCAGCTCAGGGCCGACGCGGTGAGCGGGACCGTCGACGGGGTGGATAGCCTGAACAGGCTGGCCGAGCAGGTGGCGGAGCTCAACCGGCAGATCGCCGACGCCGAAGTGACCGGCGGGGAGGCCAGCTACCTGCGTGACCAGCGCGACGTCCTCGTCGACCAGATGTCCGCTTTGGCCAACATCACCGTCTACGAGTGCAGCAGCGGTTACCAGGTGACGATCAACGGCGCGGCGCTGGTATCCGGCTACACCGCCAACAAGCTGGCGGCGTCGGGAAGCGGGACGGCGGACGATCCGCTCACGATAACCTGGGAGAACTCGGGCAAGGGGGTAAGCATCACCGGCGGCAGCATAGCGGCTTATATGGAGGATGCCGACCAGACCGGCTACGCGGCCATCGACACCGGCAGCCTGCCGTACGCCTTCACCACCGATGCCGCGGCGAGTTCGGTCACGACGATGATGCAGGCGCTGGACGACCTGCTTACGACGGTCGCCGCGAAAATCAACGCACTGCAAAGCGCCGGCGGCGGGGTGGCGTTTTTCACCGCCGCCGACACCAGCCAGCCGCTCAGCATCGCCAATATCCAGGTTAACGCCAGCGTGGCCGGGGACACGATCCTGATCGTGACCGGCGCGGAGGACGGGGACAATGCCATCGCCGCCGCGATCTACGACCTTTGCGACGAGGATATTTTCTCGATCGCCGGGCTGGCGATGGATGTGAGCGAGTTTTACGAAGCGGTGATCTCCTGGGTTGGGACGGCCGGCGACAACGCCGCCGGCAGTTACGAAACCCAGTCGGCCCTGGTGAGCCAGGTGGACAGCCAGCGGCAGTCGATTTTCAGCATCTCGCTCGACGAGGAAATGTCCAACCTGATCATCTACCAGGAAGCCTATACCGCCAACGCGCGGGTGCTGAGCACCATCGACGGCCTGATCGGCGATTTGATCGAAGATTTGGGATAGGAGGAAGGAAGATGGCCTCAACCTTCGGGGGCGTAAGGATCGCCGACCGCGGCCTGTCTGCGAGCCAGATAGCCCTGGCGACGACCACCAACAATATCAGCAACGTCAATACCACCGGCTATTCGCGGCAGACCGTCAACCAGATAGCGGTCGGCCCGGCCGCGGTTTACAGCCGCAGCACCGTCGGCAACGGGACGGAGGTCACTTCGGTGACCAGGGTCAATAGTTTCCGCCTCGATCAGAAATACTGGACGGAAAACAGTTCACTGGGCTATTACGGGACTACGGCCGATTACCTGGGTCAGATCGAGGTCTACCTGGACACCTCGGCCACCGATACGTCCTTCAGCGATATGCTGAGCAATTTTTACTCCGCGCTGGAGGCGCTGGCGACCGACAACAGCGCGGCGGCCCGGACCACCGTCCTGGAGTACGGCCAGGAGATCTGCGCCTACTTCAACGAAGCGGCCGAAGCGCTGACCGAGCTGCGCAGCGAGGTGAATCTCGAGGTCAAGACGGCGGTGGAGCAGGTCAATTCCTACGCCGGCCAGATCGCCGAGCTGAACCAGCGGATCACGGTGGCGGCCACTTCCGGCGCCGCCACCAACGAGCTGGAGGACAGGCGGGATCTGCTTATCGACGAACTCTCCAAGCTGACCGACATCAGCGTAACCGCCTCGACGGTGTACACCGCCGGCGACGGCACGACCACCTCCACATACACCGTAACGCTCAAGGGCTCGACGCTGGTCAGCGGCACCACCGCCCGCAAGCTGGAGTGCTATACCATCACCGACGGCAGCGCGCAGGACGGCATGTACGGCCTTCGCTGGACCGACAGCGGCACGGAGCTTTCCGCCGGAGACAGCGGCACGCTCGCGGCGTATCTCGATATCCGCGACGGGACGGGCGAAAACGGCGATTATAAAGGTATTCTGTACTATATGGACCAGTTGAACGATTTCGCGCGGACGTTCGCCGAAGCTTTCAACGAAGGCGTGTACGCCGACGGGACCCGGTATTACGCCGGCCACGCCGGCGGCTACGGCCTCGACGGCACCACCGGCACCCGCTTCTTCACGTACGGCTCCGCGACGTCGGCGGATATCGAGAGCGCGCTCGCGTCCGGCCTGACTTTGGATGATATATACGCCAACGTCTCGGCCGCCAATATTTCGCTGACGACGGACGTCACGGAGGATGTGAACAAAATTGCCGCCTCCTCTAGCGCGACCGACGCCGACGGCAACAACGAGAACGCCAACGACCTGATCGAAATCTGCCAGGATACGCGGATGTTCGGCCCCGGCTCGCCGGTGGACTGCTATGATTCGATCATCGCCACCCTCGGCACGGAAAACGCTTACGCGTCGCGGCAGAGCAGCCGGCAGAGCAGCCTGGTGGCGTACATCGACGATTGCCGTTCCTCGGTGTCCGGGGTATCGACCAACGAGGAGACGGCCTATCTGACGAAGTACCAGGAGGCTTACGCCGCCTCGGCCCAGGCGCTGACCACCTGGAGCGAGGTTCTGGCGACCACCGTCAACATGGTGTCAGATTGAGGAAGGGGTGAGATTGGATGCGCATAACCAACAACATGATGGTGACGAGCACCATCAGGAACATCAACGCCGCGGCCAGCCGCCTGAACGAGGCCTCGGAGCGGGTCTCGACCGAGCTGAAGATCTCGCTGCCGTCCGACGATCCGGTGGTGGCCACCAAGACGATCAAGTACCGCGATTATGTGGCCAAGATCGAGCAATATCAGAGCAACGCCAGTGCGGCCGATTCCTGGATGAGCACGACGGACGACGCGCTGAGCGAGCTCTACGATTACGTCGCCGCCGTCAAGGACGACATCTCCAAGGCGTGCACCGCCGAGGCGACCACGAGCGACTGGGCCGATATCAAGGAGGAGGTCATGGCTTACCTGGAGGGGATCGTCCAGGTTGTGAACGCCGATTACGGCGGCCGCTACATCTTCGGCGGCTTCAGCGTCAGCGAGGCGCCGTACGAGTTGGTGGAGCGGATGGCGACGAATATCAGCTCCGCCGCCTACGATACCGGGGACTTCAGCCTGGCGGGCGATCTCGCCGCAGGCAGCTACACGATGACGGTAACCGAGTCCGGCGGCACTTACACGGTTACGATGACCGACGGCACGAACACGTACACAGGGACGACCGATTCGAGCACCGGAACGGTCGAGCTGAAAACCGCCGACGGCCAGGTGATGGCTACGCTGACCGCGCCGGCGGGCGGCCTTGCGTCCGCCAGTTTCACCTTTGACGCGACCGAGTGCGTGGCGGTGAAGTACAAGGGCCAATACCTGAGCACGGTACTGGCGGACACGGTCGATGCCGCGACGATGCAGGCGATGTACTCCGGCAATACTTATGTCGACAGCGGCAGCGACCAGTCGATCAAATACAACCTCGGCTACGGCGCCGACGTGACCGTCAACACCGAAGGCCAGGATGTCGTCGGCGACAGCGCCGCCAACCTGTTCAACACCCTGACCAAGCTGCTGCTGGCGCTGAGCGCGGACGGCACCACCGGCGGCGCCACCTATCAGAGCTACGACACCGGGACCGATACGGTCACGACGGGCACGATCGGCACTACCGACGAGCTGCTCGACGACATAAACGCGGATATCGAACGGCTGACGACCGCGCAGGCCAGCCTGGGCGCGCGGGAAACGTACGTGGCCAACGTCAGCGACCGATTGGCGAACGATTATACCAATTACACTACCCTGCTAAGCGACACCATCGATGTCGACGTGAGCGAGGCGCTGATCGAGCAGACCACCGCGGAGACGGTTTACGAGGCGGCGCTGTCGGTGGGGGCGAAGGCCATCAGCAAGACGCTGGTGGATTACACGGCCTAGGAAAGTCCGGTTAACGCAAGGAGGCGAAGGAAATGTCCAGCAGCATCACCACGACGACCATCAACGGTACGACGCGGATCACCGGCTTGGCTTCCGGCATCGACGTGGACTCGATCGTCGAGCAGTTGATGGCGGCCGAGAAGGAGAAGAAGCTTAATAAGCTCCAGCAGAAGGAGCAGCTGGCGACCTGGCGGCAGGAGGCCTACCGGGAGATAATCAGCGACCTCCAGACTTTCACCAACAAGTATTTCAGCCTTACGTCGTCAAGCAGCCTGCTGAGCAGCAAGAACTTCAACCAGTTCACCGTCAGCTCGTCGAGCAGCGCCGTGACGGCAAGCTACACCAGCGCGGCCAGCGCGGGCAGCCACACCGTCACGGTCAGCCAGTTGGCAACAAAGGCCACCCTGGCGAGCGGCGCCAGCCTATCCGCCGACGTGCAGGGCAGCGCGGCCGCCGATTATTCCGACCTCAGCGGCAAAAGCGTCGTTTTAACGGTGGACGGCACCGAGTACACCGTCAGCCTGGACGACGTGACCGACCTCGCTTCGCTGCAGAGCGCCGTGGACGACGCCGTCGGCGAGGGCAAGGTGACGGTCGCGACCACCACTAACGACAGCGGCGCGAGCGTGCTGACGATCACCGCCGCCGACAGCGGCGTGCAGGAAATCGCCGTAAGTTCCCCCGATGCGGGCGACAGCGGGCTGTCCGCCCTCGGATTCGTCGCTGCCGACGGCGCCGTGCTCGCCAACCGCCTGACAACGTCGACGGCGACGCTGGAGGATGTCGCCGCTTACCTGGGGATTACCTTCAACAGCACCGACGGCATCGAGCTGACTGTCAACGGCACCAGCTTCAGCTTCGACAAGAGCACTACCGTCGATGAGCTGATCGACGAGATCAACGCCGCCGACTGCGGGGCGACGATCGAGTACGACCAGACTTCCGGCAAGCTGGTCATGACCGCCGCTACTACCGGCGCCGGCAATAAGCTGACGGTGGCCGAGGGGACGGGCAGCGATTTTCTGGCGAAGGCGCTGAGCGTGGCGACCGCCGGCAAGGACGCCAAGCTGACGGTCGACGGGCAGGCGATGACCCGCAGCACCAACACCGTCACCGCCGACGGCGTGACCTACACCCTGAACGCCACCACCGACGAGGACGCGACTGTCAGCCTGATCCAGGACACGGACGCCGTCTACGACCTCGTCAGCAGCTTTGTGGAGGACTACAACGCGCTGATCGCGACGATCACCGCCGAAATCACCGCGGACTACGACGCCGAT